>JAAELK010000495.1 GCA_024226935.1 Desulfobacteraceae bacterium | reverse complement strand
AGGTGGTGAAAAAAGTTTTAAAGCTATTTTTTTAATCAAGGTGGGTCAAAATTGGGTTATAAAAGGGGGTCATTTTTTGGTTGTAAATTCTACCCTCATTTGCAATGATACGTAATAAGTATGATGGGTCTTTTTCTGAATTTAAATAAATTCTATAATTGATCCCTTGTCCATTTTTATTCCTTTCAAAATTACAACTTTTAATATCGAGTTTTTCCATTAAAATATTTGAGATTTTACTTAAAATCTCTTTTGTTTGTTCCTTCGAAGGGTTGAATTTTTCTGATCTCTTAAAAAGTGGTTCTTTCATCTCTTACCTTATAATAAATTTGCAATTGAAATTATTTTTTTTGTATTATCAATATGGCCTCTAAACACATCTGAATTAACACCTAAAACATAAATAGGTATAGGTTCTCCTGTATGAGAAAAACTGGTTCAATTTACTCCAGATTTATTTCATGGACGCATACCACATAAAGATTTTATTATTCTATATAATATTAAATATAAAAATATTTAATGTTATTAATTTGCAAATTTTATGGAAATTCTCAATTTAGGGTGTTGCTATTTTTTGTGGTGAAATAAGATGGGGCGGTGCTCAAATAAGTTGAAGGTTGATAAAATAAACCCAATCAGGGCAAAAAGAATTGATATTTAAATAGGAATCCTGTATTATTCCCGGTGGTCCGGTGCCTTATAGAGATAATGTTCCGGCTATCACTTTGTTGGGCTACAATAGAATAATAAAATAGATCATTTATGTTTGGACAGGAGAAAAACAACTGATGTCGAATGGGCTTTATATAACCGCCACTGAATCTGGAAGTGGGAAATCTGCCGTTGCTTTGGGTGTAATGGAGATGCTTTTTAGAAAATTGGACTGTGTCGGTTTTTTCCGACCCATTATTAATCCTAATTCCAAAATGGTCCAGGATCCTGATATTTTATTGATGGCCTCCCAGTTTAACATAAACCTGCCCTATGAAAAAATGTATGGCATCACCCAGGTAGAGGCTGAGCGCTTAATGGGTCTTGGAAAAAAAGGGGAAGTGATTGAAAAAATTATTGAAAAATATAATGACGCACAAAAATATTGTGATTTTATTCTCTGTGAAGGAACCGACTTTGTGTCCTCTACAGCCGGTGTTGAATTTGATATTAATGCCAGCATAATCAAGAATCTGGCATGTCCGGTGTTGCTGGTTGCAAATGCTTTTCAAAAATCTCTGGAAGATGTTTCCAGGCTTATCTCTTTGACACTTGAATCCCTTGTTGCAAAGGGATGTAAAGTTGTCGGTACCGTTATTAATCGTGTCACCTCCACAACAGAGGATGATATCATTGCTCGTATTAAAGCGGCCGGACTTGTTCGAAAACAATTGATCTATGCCATCCCCGATGAACCAGTGCTGGCAAAGCCGACCCTGTTCGAAGTTGCCAATGCCCTTAATGCGGAAATCTTGTGTGGTCACAAACAGATGTACCGCCATGCCAGAAGCTTTACAGTAGCAGCCATGCAATTGAGAAATTTATTGCCCCGGATTACCCACGGTGCATTGATAATTACCCCCGGGGACCGGGCAGATATTATTGTTGCTTGCTTATCCACTCTCTCTTCGAGTTCCATGGAAAAAATCTCCGGAATTATTCTTACCGGAGGACTAAAGCCGGAAAAACCTATCTGGGATCTTCTTCAAGGATTTGCAGACATGGTTCCCGTTCTCAGTGTTGATGTTGATACCTTTGAAACAACGGTTCTGGTTGAAAAAATACAGGCAGATATTTCTCCCAACGATGAGCGTAAAATCACCCGTGCCATGGCTTTGTTTGAACAATATATCGATATTGAAAAACTGGGAGAAAAGGTCATCACAACAGAAAGCACCATTGTGACGCCCAAAATGTTTGAATTTAAAATCATCCAGAGGGCAAAAGCCCATAAAAAAAGAATCGTTCTGCCCGAAGGAAGTGAAGATCGTGTTCTTCTGGCGACGGAAACCCTTCTTCGCCGTGGAATAGTGGATGTAGTTCTTCTTGGAAATAAAAAAAAGATCGAACAAAAAATGTCTCAATTGGGGTTGCGTATGCCGGAAATTGAGATCATAGACCCATTGAAATCTTCCCATCTTGATCTTTATACCGATACCTATTTTGAATTGAGAAAGCATAAAGGGATAACAAGGGAAAATGCCAGGGATCTTCTCTGTGGTGTTAATTATTTTGGTACAATGATGGTCCATCTCGGGCATGTGGATGGAATGGTTTCAGGGGCTGTTCACAGCACGGCCGCCACTATCAAGCCTGCTTTTGAAATCATAAAGGCCAAAGAAAAACTTACCCCGGTTTCCAGTCTGTTTTTCATGTGCTTGTGGAATCAGGTGATAGCTTACGGTGATTGTGCCATAAATCCGGATCCGGATGCAAGGGAGCTGGCAGAGATCGCAATTACCTCGGCAGAGACTGCTAAAATGTTTGGCATTGAGCCTCGAATCGCTATGCTATCTTACTCCACCGGGTCATCGGGAAAAGGAAAGGATGTTGAAAAGGTTCGTGATGCCACGACACTGGTCAGAAAAAAACACCCGGAATTGCTGGTGGAAGGACCTATCCAGTATGATGCCGCCATTGAACCCAATGTGGCCAGGACTAAAATGCCGGATAGTCTGGTTGCGGGAAAAGCCACGGTATTTATTTTTCCGGATCTTAACACGGGTAACAACACTTATAAGGCGGTACAACGATCATCCAGGGCTGTGGCTGTCGGTCCTGTTCTCCAGGGTCTGAACAAACCGGTCAATGACTTGAGCCGGGGATGCTTGGTTGCAGATATTGTGAACACTGTTGCCATTACAGCTATCCAGGCCCAGGGATTGGATATGGCAATGAAAGAAGAGCTGCTCTCCACTAAAAAAGAGTGTGAAACAACCGGAAACTGCGGATGATTTTTTATATGAAAGAACCAAGTAACTTATCGGATTCTTTCATATTTTGTTGTGGGTGGAACCAAGGGAAAAATCCCCTGGTCCGCCCACGGCGGTTATTAAAAAAGGTTGATATTCAGATATGGTGATCTCCAGGGACTTGGTAAGGGCTCTTGAAAAAGAGAACCGGCTGTTAAAACAGGAAAATAGTGTATGTAAGGCCCAGGGGCGTTTATTTGAGCTGTTGATTGAAATGGCCGGATCTGCGGCTGAACAAAAAATGCTTAAGATCTCCATGCTCAAAACCCTTGAGGTGACCGCTCGGTTGTCCGGGGCCAGGATGGGCAGTCTTTTTTTGTTGAACCAGGAAGGAGTGGTTACAGATAGTCTTCTTACCAGGGAAAAAGTTAGCCCCACCATGCGTTCAAAACTTGTGGGGTCAGTTCTGGATAATGGTCTTGCCGGCTGGGTTCGCTCCCATCACAGGGTAGGAATAATTGATGATACCCAAAAGGATTCTCGATGGCTGTCCCTGCCCGAAGAGCCGTATAAGGTCAGATCAGCCATGGCCGTTCCCATTATCAAACATGAATCCTTGTTCGGTATTCTTACCTTGATGCACCCGTTGCCAGGTCATTTTAATAAAGAATCCATTGAAATTGTGCAGATTGCAGCAACCTATATGGCTTTGGCCATTGAGAGTGCACAACAATATATTAAATTGGATGAGTTGCACCGACTTCGTCAAAAAGCCATGGAAAGGGATCTTAAGTTGGCAAGGGCGGTGCAGGAAAGTTTTTTACCGGCCCAGGTTCCCAAGATAGAAGGTTTTTGCTTTGCTGCTATGAATCGTCCTGCCCTTGAGGTGGGTGGAGATTTTTATCATTTTTTTAAGCTGCCCGGTGGTAAACTTGGGGTGGCCATTGGGGATGTGTCGGGTAAAGGGGTTGCAGCATCACTTTTTATGGCAAGGTTCAGCAGTGATCTTCAATATTATGCTTTTCTTTATACCGATCCTTGCAAGCTTTTTTCAAAACTTAACAGGCAGCTTTGTGCCCGGGCAAAACAGGGGATGTTCGTTACTCTGGTCTATATTCTTCTGGATGTTAAAACGGGGCAGATCAGTTTTTCCAACGCAGGGCATATTTCACCGGTCTTTGTGGATGAACAGGGAGTTCAGGTGCTTGGCAGTCACCAGGCCAAGGGGCCTCCCCTGGGAATAGTTCCGGAAGCCGAATATGGGCAGGATCAGTTCTTGATCAAAAAAAATGGTATGATTCTCATTTATACCGACGGCGTTATTGAGGCAAAAAATCAGGATCAACAATTGTATGGGTTTGATCGCCTGGAGAAAATTGTACAAGGGTGTACGGCAGATTCGGCCACCCTTGTACAAAAGGTCCTATCTTCTGTGGACAGGTTTTCCCGGGATCGGGGGCAAACCGATGATTTGACCATGGTCTGTTTTAAAAGAGAAGCATCTGGGCCACGGTTTCCTTGATTTTTTCAGTTTTGCGGATTTGTTGTCGAAATAGTCTTTCAACCTGGGCCATCTTTTTGTAGAAAGGGGTTCGGTCAAAGGGGATGTATTTGTGTTTATCAAAAAGACCGGCATGGCATCCAGGTCCTTTAAAGGTGGCGGCTCCTGGTCTGTGAAGTTCGTGGGGAAGGCCGTGGAGTCTGCATATCATGGGGCGATAATCGTAGGCTAGGCATTGGCCGTCCTGGTTGAGGGGGCAGATCAGCTTTAAGGATCTTGCTGTTTTTCCGGTAAAAGTTTTATTGTAATAGGTCCCGGCACGGGAAAGAGCCTCCTCTTGTGTGTTCGGGGGCAATTGTTTAAAGCCATGGAGAAGAAATGCTTTTTCAATAAAGGTGTGGTGGAAAAACAAGGATTTGCAACAATTATCTTCGCATCCCTTACACCGGAAGCCGTATTGGGATGCAGTCATCTCCCATTCTCTGTCCATGGTCATGTAAATTTCTGAAAGCTGGTGGAATATATTTGATGTCATGGGCTTATACCAAGGGGTTGGGAAAAAACAGTTTTGTATATAAATCCAGTGCATATCGGTCGGTCATACTGGCAATTACATCGCAGACAGATCGTTTCAGTGCATTCTTATTTGAATCCCAGGGGGCCATTTCCATTTTTTCCAATTCTTTTTGCATGAGTGTAGGGTGCTCGGTAAGATAATGATAAAGACCAATAATCACTTTTTTGGCCTTTATAAATTCATTGTGAACCCCAGGAGAGCGATAGACATTGTCATAGAGAAATTTGCGTAAAATTGTCATGGCATGGAAGGTATCCTTTCCCATATCCAGAACAAATTTACCATTTTGGGAACCCGAGTTGTAAACCAGGTGTTCGATCATGGTACTGGCCCTGGCGGAATGGGTTTTGCCCAGTGTCTGAAAGCAGATAGCCGGCACATCATCCTTGGAGATCACTTTTCCACGAAGGGCATCGTCCAGGTCATGGTTCAGGTAGGCAATGATATCAGCCACCCGGACAATTCTTCCCTCTATGGTGATGGCGGTTTCACCTGCAGTGCTGGGGATGATGTTGCCAAATCCCTTTGAATGTTTGAGAATTCCATCCCGGACTTGGTTGGTGAGATTCAGGCCTTGGCCGTTGTTTTCCAGTATGTCCACTACCCTCAGGCTCTGGTCCGAGTGGGAAAAATGAGCGGAATGTACTTCGATTAAGGCAGCCTCCCCGCCATGGCCAAAGGGGGTATGACCCAGGTCGTGGCCCAGGGCAATAGCTTCGGCAAGATCTTCGTTTAATGCAAAGGCCCTGGCAATATTTCTGGCAATTTCAGACACCTCGAGGGTATGGGTCAGCCGGGTTCGGTAGTGGTCGCCCAGGGGAGATAGAAAGACTTGGGTCTTGTATTTCAGGCGCCTGAAAGAATTGGAGTAGACTATTCTGTCCCTATCCAGTTGAAATGGGGTTCGGATATTGCAGTTAATCTTTTCTTCTTTTCTTCGTGTGGTCCCGGTGCTTGGTGTTCCATGTTCAGAAAGAAAACTTTGTTCCCGCTGTTGAAACATTTCCTTGATGCAAAGACCTTTTTCAAGGGGCTTATCGTTTTTTTTAAATAAATTCATAAATTCATTATTGAATATTTGTTAGGATCCGAATAATATACAAGGATTGTCAAAAAAAGCAAGTGGCTCTTTGGTTCCGGTGCTTGTATCAAGATCGAGTATCCATAATTTAATATATATAGGGGATGTTTTGTCAAATAGATTTTTTATGGAAATGGCTTTGGGTCAGGCTAAAATTGCTTTTATAAAAGGGGAGTTTCCCGTGGGTTGTGTGATTGTCCAGGGGGAAGAGGTGGTTGCAACCGGGGCCAGGCAGGGAACTATTTTTGGTAAAGCGTTTATCAGTGAAATTGATCATGCGGAGATCCGCGCCTTGAAGTCCCTGGAAAATTTTGATCGGGAGTTTAATCCGGCGGAATCTGTTCTTTTTTGTACCATGGAACCTTGTTTGATGTGTTTTGCTGCGATTATTCTTGCAGGAATAAAAAAAATTGTTTATGCCTATGAAGATCCCATGGGTGGAGGGACTAAGTGCAGCCTGGCTTCGATGACACCTCTATACAGGGATGCAAAAGTAGAAGTTGTGCCAGGGGTGTTGCGTGAAAAAAGTCTTGATCTTTTTTATGATTTTTTTAATAAGGAGGGAAACTTTTATTGGAAAGACAGTTTCTTGGAAGAGTATACTCTGGAGCAAAAACTATTGTCAGTCAAAAATGATTGTCCACATGGAAGTAAATAGTGCTTGCATTTATTATATTGAGCCGTTATAATAACAAGATTATACTTACTTATACTATTGATGGACTATAATTATACTAGGGAGGCGTGCTAAAGCGGGAAGTGTGAAAATATCTAATAAACGAGGACGACAGGATCAGACAAGCGTGAATAAGGGGATCAGGGCCAGTGAGGTGCGTGTGATTGGTTCTGACGGCGAACAGATAGGGGTTTTACCCATTGCAGAAGCATTGCAAATAGCCGGGGATGTGAATCTGGATTTGGTTGAAGTTTCTCCGGATGCTAATCCGCCTGTCTGTAAGATTATGGATCATGGAAAGTATAAGTACGAGCTTACCAAGAAAAAACAGGAGGCCAGGAGAAAGCAGAAAGGTTCTCAGATTAAGGAAATAAAGGTCCGTCCCAAAACAGATGATCATGACCTTGAAACCAAGGTCCGGCACATTGAAAAATTTATCGGTAAGAACGATAAAGTTAAGATTACGTTGGTTTTCCGTGGGCGGGAGTTTATGCTCAGGGAACAGGCCAACGCTGTTTTGGAAAAGATTGTCAACCTGACCCAGGAATTTACAGTGGTTGAGCAGTCTCCTAAGTTTGAAGGCAGGGTAATGACCATGTTGCTTGGACCGAAAAGTTAGGATTTTGTCTTCCTGATTCAGGTTTGGCGGGTTGTTTGAAGTATATTTTGAAAATATAAGATAATCTATGGTGGTATATCTCATATACCACCTTCTATTTTTTTAGTAAATTGCAATACATAGAGAGGGTAAAATGCCTAAAATTAAAACATGCAGGGCGGCGGCAAAGCGGTTTAAAAAAACAGGAACTGGGAAATATAAATTCCGTAAATCCCATGCCAGTCATATTTTGACAAAAAAAACCACTAAGAGAAAACGTTCTATGCGCCAGGATCAGATCATTGATGCTTCAAATCTGAAAGAAGTCAGACGTTTGTTGCCAAATGGCTAATTAATGTTCGGATTGTCCTTTGTGGGATAATAATCTGGAACCCAAGATATAGTAAGGAGTTAGGTAGATGAGAGTTACAAGAGGATTCAAAGCAAATAGACGTAGGAATAAAGTTCTCAAGCTTGCAAAGGGATTTAGAGGCGGCCGGAGTAAATTATATAGAACCGCTGCAGATGCGGTTGATAAAGCGTTGATGTATGCTTATCGGGATAGACGTGTTCGGAAAAGAGAATTCAGAAAATTGTGGATTGTTAGAATCAATGCCGGCGCAAGGATGAATGGCCTTTCCTATTCTAAATTTATGAATGGTCTTAAATTGGTCGGTTGTGAACTGGACCGTAAAGTATTAGCTGATCTTGCTATTTGTGATCCCGCCGGTTTTTCCCAGTTGGCATCCCAGGCAACTGCCCGATTAAATTAGACGACACTGGGGGGTAATTTGCAAAACAGTATTGCCGATATTGAAAAAGAGGCCCTTGAGAATATTGAAAAAGCTGAATCCGGTGAAGCCCTTGAGTTGGTATCCACCCGGTATCTTGGGAGAAAGGGAGAGCTCACCGGTTTTTTGAGAAATATCTCATCTCTTCCCGTGGCGGATCGCCCCGGGGCCGGAAAGGATGCTAATTTATTAAAGGTTAAGCTTGAATCGTTGATTCAGCAAGCATCCTCAGATCTTGAAGAGCAAAATAAAGACGATGATAGGGGTGTTGATGTGACTCTGCCCGGCCGGTTGGCTGTCAGGGGTGCTCTTCATCCTATTACCCAGGTCTTGGATGAGATCTCCGGCATCTTTATGCGGTTGGGGTTTGATGTTGCGGAAGGCCCTGAGGTCGAGACCGATTATTACAACTTTGAGGCCTTAAATATTCCAAAATATCATCCAGCCAGGGATATGCAGGATACCTTTTACCTGTCCGATAATATTGTTTTGAGAACCCATACTTCTCCATCCCAGCCAAGAGCTATGGAAAAAACGGATCCTCCTGTGCGTATTATTTCTGCTGGAAAGGTGTTTCGGTGTGATTCAGATTTGACCCATACCCCCATGTTTCACCAGGTCGAAGGGCTGCTGGTGGATAAAAACGTATCCTTTGGTGATCTCAAGGGAATATTGACCACCTTTGTTCATCAGTTTTTTGATAAAGATACCTCCCTGCGCTTCAGGCCCAGTTTTTTTCCGTTTACCGAACCCAGTGCCGAAGTGGATATCCGATGTGTGATGTGTAAGGGTAAGGGGTGCCGCGTCTGTTCTAAAACAGGTTGGCTTGAGGTCTTGGGTTCTGGAATGGTTCATCCAGCGGTATTTGAAAATGTCGGATATGACACGAAGATTTATACCGGGTTTGCCTTTGGTGTTGGTATCGAAAGGATGGCCATGCTTAAGTATGGTATCGATGATATTAGAAAATATTATGAAAACGATGTTCGTTTTCTAGGGCAGTTTTAATATGAAAGTCAGTTTAAGCTGGTTAAAAGAATACATTCCTGTTGATCTTGATCCCCAACAAATTTCTGACAAGCTCACCATGGCGGGGCTTGAAGTTGATTGTGTTGAAAATTTGTATGATTATCTGGACAATATTGTTGTGGGCCGGGTTGTTGATGTCAGAAAACATCCCAACGCAGATAAGCTTTCCTGTTGTGCTGTTGATGCCGGGGAAGATGAGCCTGTACAAATTGTTTGTGGTGCGCCCAATGTAAGGGAAGGCATGTATGTTGCCTGCGCTCTGCCCGGTGCTGTGCTGCCCGGAGATTTGAAAATTAAGAAAAGCAAGCTCAGGGGTGAAAAATCTTGTGGTATGCTTTGTAGTGGGTCTGAATTGAGGCTTGCTTCCGATGCTGCAGGGATAATGGACCTTGGGGAAGGTCATCTGCCGGGAATGCCTTTGGAAAAGGCTTTGGATATTTTCGATACCGTTTTTGAAATTGATTTGACTCCCAATAGGCCGGATTGCCTAAGTGTGATTGGTGTGGCAAGGGAAATAGGTGCATTTACTGAGCCCCTGGGCCGGGTAAAATTGCCGGAAGTGATTTTGCCTCCGGAAAAAATAATTGATAAGTCCATTCATGATTATGCACAGGTTGCGATTATGGATGCGGATCTTTGCCCCCGATATTCTGCTGGAATGCTTTTTGATGTCAAAGTTGGACCATCTCCTTTTTGGTTGTGTCAAAAACTGGAATCAGTTGGTTTGACCCCTGTAAATAATGTGGTTGATGTAACCAATTTTGTCATGCTTGAAACCGGACAGCCTCTCCATGCATTTGATTTTGATAATCTGGCCGGAGGAAAAGTCATTGTCCGGCGAGCCGGATCTGCTGTCGATTTTACTACTCTGGATAATAAACAACATAGGCTTGAGTCTGAAATGCTCATGATCTGTGACGGGGAACGGCCGGTTGCTTTGGCCGGTGTTATGGGGGGTGAAAACTCAGAAATTTGTGATACCACCACCCGTGTTTTAATAGAGAGTGCCTACTTTAATCCGGTTTCTATTCGCAGGACTGCCAAGAAAACCGGTATTGCAACGGATGCTTCCCATCGATTTGAACGGGGGGCGGATCCCGAGGGCACAGTATACGCAATGAAGCGTGCTCTTTCTTTGATTTCTGAGATCTGTGGTGCGTCCATTGCTTCTGGTGTTATAGATGAATATCCATTAAAGGCAGAGCCGGTGGAGATTTTGCTTGGCGCAGATGCGTTGAATACCCGTCTTGGGACCTCGTTTTCCTGTGAAGCCATTGGACAGATTTTAAAATCGGTTGAATTTGGGGTTGAGCAAACAGGTGAGAATCAATTAAATATTTTTGTTCCTTCCTTTCGTGTGGATGTGGTCCGCCCCGAAGATCTGTCCGAGGAGGTTGCCCGTCTGTGGGGGTATAATAATATTAAGACCAGTTATCCTTTGGTGCCTGCCCAGGGAAAGGTTCTGGCCCCTGTGTTGCGGCTTAGAAAAAAGCTTCGACAAATTCTGCCTGGGTTTTCTTTCTATGAGGTCATTAATTATAATTTTATCCATGGGGATTCTTGTGATCGGCTGAAATTATCTGAAACTGATCCCAGAAGATCCGTTGAAAAAATTTTGAATCCCATTTCAGACCAGATGTCTGTGTTGAGAACATCCCTTGTGCCGGGGCTTCTTGAAGTCATGAAACGCAATAATTCCCAACAGTCTGATTCCATAAGGATCTTTGAAATCGGTAAGGCTTTTTTTGCCAGGCAAAAAGGGGAATTACCCAGAGAAAAAGAGATGGTGGCGGGGCTGATAACGGGAAATCGTTCTGAACAGTCCTGGTTTTCCAAGAAAGAGAGTGTCGATTTTTTTGATCTCAAGGGAGTCGTGGAAGGCTTGCTTGGTGATTTGATGATAGCAGATATTCAATTTTTAAAAATTGATGGGGATGCTTGTCCATATTTTGAAAAAGGTTTTGGGGCTATTGTAAAAACATCTGATAAGGTTTTGGGCTCCCTTGGAAAAATAGATGGTCAGGTGTTAAAAAATTATGGATTAAAACATCCTGCCTATGTGTTTGATTTTGATTTGGCAATGCTGTTAAATTTGCTCCCGGAATCCATCCAGGCCGAACCTTTGCCGAGATTTCCGTCCATTTCAAGGGATATGACCTTTATTGTGGATGGGCAGATTGAAGTGGGTGCCGTTCTTGATCAAATGAAAATATTTGCAAAAAAACAATCTCTTATTGAAGATTATTTTCTTTTTGATGTGTTTGAGGGTGGTTCCCTTGATGATGGGAAAAAATCTTTATCCTTCAGGGTGGTTTACAGGTCGGCTACTAAGACTTTGACGGAAAAAAATATTAAAAAAATTCATACCAATATGTCAGCTGTTATTCTGGATAAATTTAAAGCCGATTTACCGGAGTAAAAAGGGGTGTTGACAAAAGGTATGGTGGTTGATATAGTACGCTGCTATTGCGGGCATAACTCAGCTGGTAGAGTGCAAGCTTCCCAAGCTTGATGTCGCGAGTTCGAGTCTCGTTGCCCGCTCCATCCTTTTTGGGGTGGTGGTTAGGTTTCATTTGAAGAGGTGCGGTATGATCTGAGTCGGGAGTCTTTTTGGAAAGGGTTTTGTCAAAGATTGTATTACTAGGAACGGGCATCTGCCCGTTTTTGTATTTGGGGATGTATGAATTTGAAGGGGTTGTAGCTGCTTTATGAAATTTGGAGAGCATGAATATACCGGGACGTTGGCGGGAGAAATCAGAGAGATTGCTCTGCCTTTATGCCAGGCCGAGAATTTTGAGCTTGTGCGTGTTGAATGCGTCTCCGGTGATAAAGAAAAAATGGTTCGGGTCTATGTTGACAAGTCCGGCGGGGTGTTTCTGGACGATTGTGTGTGTCTCAGTCGGCAGCTTGGGGATTTGATCGATATTCATTTGGAGCGGATTGGTAGCTATCGGCTTGAAGTGTCCTCCCCCGGGCCTGACAGGCCCTTAAATACAAAAGAGGACTTTCATCGCTTTGCGGGTGAGAGGGTTAAGATAAAAACATACGAGGCAGTTGAGGGTCAAAAAAAGTTTATTGGTATTCTTGAGAAGATAAATGATGATTCTGTTGTGATTGCAGTTGATGATAAAAAAGTTGAAATAGCAGACCTTATGATCAGCAAAGCAATGCTTGCAGGTCGGTAATATGGAGAACGCTTAACATGTTTATCACAGATATTAAAAGGGTAATTGACCAAGTAAGCCGTGAAAAGGGTATCGATTCGGAAGTACTCATAACCACACTTAAAGAGGCCATCGTTTCAGCTGCAAGAAAAAAGATTGGGCCCCGGGCGGATATTGAGGTCCATTATGATGAAAAAAGCGGCGATGTTGAGGTGTTCCATTTTAAGGAAGTTGTTGAAGAAGTAGAGTATGCAGATAGTGAACTGACTCTGGAAGAAGGCTATGAATATGATCCGGAATGTGAAGTCGGTGATAGTCTCGGCATACGTATCGATACAGAAGAATTCGGCCGAATAGCGGCCCAGTCAGCCAAGCAGGTTATTATTCAAAAAATGCGGGAAGCTGAGAGGAATGCAGTATATGATAATTTTATCCATAAAAAGGGTAAAATTATTAATGGAATTGTTCAGCGGTTTGATCGGGGGAATCTTGTGGTTAATTTGGGTCAGGCTGAGGCTATTTTAAGACCCAGAGATCAGATGCCCAAGGAAAACTATAAGCGTGGGGACCGAATCCGTGCTTATGTGCAGGACGTGCTTGAAGAGTCAAAAGGTGCCCAGATTATTCTTTCCAGAACCCATCCGGAATTTATAACGGAATTGTTTAAAACCGAGGTGCCTGAGGTGTCCGAGGGAATTGTTTCCATCCGGGCTTCAGCCAGGGTGCCGGGCCTGAGGGCGAAGATTGCTGTTTCTTCCATCGATTCGGACGTGGATCCTGTGGGTGCTTGTGTGGGGATGAAGGGTAATAGAGTACAGAGTATCGTCCAGGAATTGAGGGGCGAGAAGATCGATATTGTACAATGGAGTCCTGATATTGCCAGATTTGTATGCAATGCACTTTCTCCGGCTGAAATTGCCAGGGTGATCATCGATGAGGACAATAAGTCCATGGAAGTGATCGTTAACGATGAGTATCTTTCCATTGCCATAGGTAAGGGTGGGCAAAATGTTTCTCTGGCCTGTGAAATTACCGGATGGCATTTGGAAGTGACCAGTGAAGAAGATTATAGTCGTGAGGTCAAACAAGGGTACGATAGTCTCATGAGATTGAGTAATGTGGGGTTGGCCATGGCTGAAAATCTGTTCAAGGCAGGGTATGCGTCTGTTCTTGATCTTTCGGAAGCCTCTGTGGAAGATATTGTTTCCGTGATGGAGATCCCGACCGAGGATGGCATGGCAACTATTGAAGAGGCAAAGCAGATACTTGAGCAGGATCGTTTGGCCGTAGAGCAGGAACGTCTGGTCAAAGAGCAGGATCGTTTGGCCAAGGAACAGGAACGTCTGGCCAAGGAACAGGAGCAATCAGCCAAAGAGCAGGAATCCGGTGGGGACGAAGAATCTTTGGGTTCTGAGACACCGATAACGGATGATGACGGAGAAGGTGCTGAAGATTAAGTTTTAGGCGGAACAGGCAGCAGGCAAGAGAAAAAAATATTAAAAGAGGATTACTGGGGGCAACGAATGGTGAAGGTCAGGGTATATGAGTTAGCTAAAGATCTGAACATGACAAACAGAGCGCTTCTTAATAAAATGAAGGAATTGAAAATCGAAGTTAAAAGCCATATGAGTTCTCTGGAAAATAGTGCAGTCAGTGCAATTAAAAAAAGCCTGTTCGGTCAAAAGAAAGACAAAGATGATGTAAAGGTAAAAGCCTCTGTTATTCGTCGACGTAAACAATCGGACGAGGATGAATTTGACAATGAGCATGAAGATGATCTCCTCGAAGAACAGCCTGTCCAAGCCGAGATCATTGATGCCGCTTCTCTAGGAGAGGTTGCCGATGGGCAATCTGGTGAAAAAAAAGAGAAGGTGGTTGAGGCCAAAGTAGAACCTTTAAAAAAGGTGGCCTCTAAATCCAAGAGAAAGAAAGCAGCGCCTGCAAAGATAGTGAGACCGGCTAAGGTGATTAAGGCGCCGGAGCCTGAACCGATAATTGAAAAGGTTGTGGAACCTGTTGTCACAGAGACCAATGTTGAAGATTCTTTGGTGAAGGAAAAGGACCCGGAACTTGAGGGGAATGGATTAGAGGAAGCGAAAGTGGAAACGTCTGTAAAAGAAAAATTAAATTCCGGGTCTGCATCTGAAGTGATCAACGAAATAGTGAATGAAATAGTGACTGTTGAAGAGCATCCTGAATCGACTGAGATAAAAAGTGTCGAAACCGAGGATGTAAAGGCCTTGGATAAAAAGAAAAAGAAAAAACGTAAGTCAACTCCGGCTAGAATTGTTAAGGTTGCGGATCCGGCAGTTCTTGAGAACTTAAGAAAATTAAAATCTCCTGAAGAGAAAAAACGACCGGTTGCCAGGGGAGAAGGACGTCCCGGTAATTCTGATAAAAAACCTGCGCAGCCTCGAAAACCAGCGCAACAAAGGCCAGTACAGCAAAGGCCTGCAGCTACAGCTCGTCCGGAAAAAGTTGCTGCTTCTGGACCGGATATAGCCATGCCGGAAGCCGGTGACCCTAATCTTAGAAAGAAAGATAGACGACGGGAGGCCCCGACTGAGTCCGAATTTGCCGGGAAACGTAAAAAACGTAAACAAAAATCGGTTGTCGAAGGGGACGCGTTGTACAGGGGCCGGGGCCGGAAAAAACGGGGTAAGAAAGATACCCGGGGTAGTAAAAAAGGCAATTTCCAGAAAACCCAGATTACGACACCCAAGGCCATTAAACGCCGGATTAAGATTGACGAGGCCATCGAGCTTGCAGAATTAGCTAAGCGTATGGGGATCAAGGCCAATGAGATGATTGTAAAACTGATGGGCATGGGAGTTATGGCCACGGTGAATCAGACCATTGATTTTGAAACCGCAACTCTTGTGGCTACAGAATTTGATTTTGAAGTGGAAAAGGTCAATTTCCAGGAGGAAACCCTTCTCAGTATTAAGACTGCCGAGGATGCCGAGGAAGACCTGATTGAATGTCCGCCCGTTGTTACCATTATGGGCCATGTCGATCATGGAAAAACCTCATTGCTGGATGTGATTCGTACCTCAAAAATTACCAGTGGTGAAGCCGGGGGAATTACCCAGCATATTGGTGCCTATAATGTGGAAACTTCCAAGGGTGGCCAGATTACCTTTCTTGATACACCGGGCCATGCTGCCTTTACTTCCATGCGGTCCCGGGGGGCCAAGGTGACGGATATTGTTATCCTGGTTGTAGCGGCTGATGATGGTGTTATGCCCCAGACCATAGAAGCCATTAATCATTCCAAGGCTGCCGGTGTGCCGGTGGTTGTAGCAGTGAATAAGATGGATAAGGTTGGGGCGGATCCGGATCGAATCATGCGGGAATTGTCCGAGTTGGATCTGCTGTCCGAAGAATGGGGTGGTAATGTCATCTTTGTAAAGGTTTCTGCCAAAACAGGCGAAGGGATTGATGAACTGCTTGAAATGGTTATTCTTCAATCCGAGGTGCTTGAACTTAAGGCTAACCCGGACCGGAAGGCCACAGGATATGTTGTGGAGTCCAGGCTTGATGTAGGCCGCGGCTCTGTTGCCACTGTTCTGGTGAAGCAGGGAACCCTCAGGGATGGTGATCCCATTGTCTGCGGGCTTCATTCCGGTCGTATCCGGGCTATGATTGATGATTCCGGAGTTCGTATCGATGCAGCAGGGCCCAGTATGCCTGTTGAAATCGTGGGGCTCACAGGAGTACCCGATGCCGGTGATGAGTTTACCGCCGTGGATTCGGATAAGGAAGCCAAGCAGATAGCTTCCAACAGAATGCAAAAACAAAGGGCCAAAGAGCTGGCCAAAAAGAGCCGGTCCAACCTTGAAAAAATGTTTGAGAACCTTGGGTCTGCTGAAGTTAAAGAGCTTAAACTCATAGTCAAGGCAGATGTTCATGGTTCCATTGAAGCCTTGAACGATTCTTTGAAAGATCTTGCCAAGGAAGAAGTGGATATTAAAATTATTCATTCCGGTGCAGGAACCATTAATGAGTCCGATGTAGCTCTTGCGGCCGTTTCCGATGCCATTATCATCGGATTTAATGTCCGGCCTTCTCCCCAGATCCGTAAAATTGCCAAGGATGAAAATGTGGACATGCGGTTCTATGACATTATCTATAACGTGATCAATGATATCAAGGCGGCTCTGGATGGGATGATGCCTTCCACCTTCCATGAAATCATTATCGGGCGTGCTGAAGTTCGGGAGACCTTTGTTGTGCCGAAAATTGGTACCATTGCAGGATCGCATATTGTGGATGGTAAAGTTGTCCGGGGTAAAAAGGTTCGCCTACTTCGGGATGGTGTTATTAAATGTGATACCCAATTGTCTTCCCTGCGAAGGTTCAAGGATGATGTTAAGGAAGTGGATCAGGGCTATGAGTGTGGTATCGGTCTTGAAAAATATAATGATATCAAAGTTGGTGATGCCGTTGAGTGTTATGAAGTTGAAGAAAGAAAATATAAAGGTGAGTAAGTAAAAATGAAACCTTATTCACGAGCGGATAGAATTTCCGGAATGATTCAGGTGGCCATTACCGACCTGTTAAGAAAAAAGATACAGAATCCCAAAGTTGAAATGGCTACGATCAGTGGTGTGAAAGTAAGTGCCGATCTCAGATTGGCTGATATTTATATCACGGTATTCGGAGGTAAGAAGAAGATTGCCGAGGCCATGGAAGGATTTAAGAAGTCAAAGGGGTTTATTAAAAAGAGTATTGCCCCTAAATTGGGTCTTAAATTCATGCCGGAACTGCGGTTTATTCATGATGATTCCTTTGACAGGGCTGCAAAAATGGATGCCCTGATCAAGGCTGCTTCGGATGGGGATGCAAAAATCCCGGAAAACCCGGAGCAATTGTCTGATTCCACCGAAGATATATCTGATCCAGAGGGGCTCTAACTATTTTTTGGGGTCAGCTTTAAATGAAAGATGGTATTTTAGCAATTAACAAGCCGGAAGGAATCTCTTCTGCCGGGGTTGTAGCCCGGGTAAAGCGGGTGCTGGGTGTTAAAAAGATTGGACACACCGGCACTTTGGATCCTTTTGCAACAGGGCTCTTGCTTATTGCCGTTCAAAAGGCCACCCGGATATCCAGATTCTTTCTTGGTGGCAGCAAGCAATATATTGCCAGGGTCACCTTGGGAGTTGAGACGGATACTTATGATTGTACAGGTCAGACTATGTCCAAGGCAGATCCCGGGGTGGTGGATGCCATATCTTTGGAAGATGTCAGGCGGATAGTTGCTGAATTTGCAGGTGACCAGGAGCAGATTCCCCCAAGTTTTTCTGCTTTGAAGCATAAGGGACAGCCCCTCTATAAATTGGCCCGCAGGGGTGAGATGATACAAAAGCCTCCCCGGAATATAAAAATTTACGATATATCGGTTGGACACATGGAATTGCCTGAATTTGAAATGGATGTTCATTGTTCCGGTGGTACCTATATTCGTAGTCTGGCCTATGATATTGGAAAAAAACTTAAATGTGGGGCTCATCTGTCGGGGTTGTGCCGGACAAAATCCTCTGCTTTTGACTTGAAGCAAGCCATTGCCCTTGGGGATTTGGAAAAAATGGAGCCTTCGGCAATCGAACCATATATCCTTCCCATGTCCGAGTGTCTTTCTTTTTTGCCCAGCGTCACGGCTGATGCTGTACTTGAAAAGAAAATCAGTTATGGCCAGAAGTTGTCCAGAGAAGAGGTCGATCCTTTCCTTTTGCCTGCCCCGGTGCCAGCATCCTTTATTAAAATGGTAGATTCTTCAAACAAATTACTCGCTCTTATTGAATCTGATAAAGATCTGCCCTTTTATAATTATTCTTGCGTTTTTACCAGTTAATTGATAATTATGTAAGGTTATATGTATTTGTAATGGTATTTTGATCTGTTTGCACCCCTTTTTTTTCTGAATGGAATATCGGATAAAAGGTATGAAAAAAGAGATCAATGTTTATACCATGTTTTATTTATTCCAGACAAAGGAGTACGAAAGTGGTTTTATTAGCAGAAAATAAAGAAGAAATGATCGAAGGTTTTAAACTCCATGAGTCCGATACAGGCTCACCCGAAGTGCAGGTGGCAATTTTAACCCACCGCATCAGTTATCTTACTGAACATCTTAAAATTCATAAAAAAGATCATCATTCAAGACGGGGTCTTTTGATTTTAGTTGGAAGGCGCAGAAGTCTTTTGGACTATGTGAAGAAAAAAGACATAAACAGATACCGTTCTTTGATCGAAAGACTCGGACTTAGAAGGTAGAATGACTATTAACCGGTTTTTGGCTGTCTATGTGTCAAAAATCGGTTTTTTATTTATCAATTATTTTTTTATACATTGTATGTTTAATTGTGGGCGGCGACCATTTGGGATGCTTTTGAATAAGTTCGCATCTTTGTTATCAAGCTTTATGTTTGATTGTAAAGATGCGGGTTTATTATTTTTAAGGTATCTCAAAGTCTCCGCCTTTTTTATTTATATGGAACTCTCGATATTAAAAAAGAGTTCCAAATTTTGTTATGGGCGGAATCAAGGGTAAAAATCCCTGTTCCGCCCATGGCGGTTATTAGGAGAAATTATGGAACAAACTAGAACAACAATTGTCGGTGGAAAAGAATTTTCCATCACCACCGGTAAGATTGCAAAACAAGCATCTGGATCGGTTATTGTCCAGTATGGAGAAACCAGGGTAATTGTTACTGCCGTGGCTTCAAAGACCCCTAAGGAAATCAGCTTTTTGCCCCTGACGGTAGAATATCAGGAGCGGATTTATGCCGCAGGCAGAATCCCGGGAAATTATTTCAGACGGGAAATAGGCCGGCCTTCGGAAAATGAAACTTTGAGAGCCAGGATGATTGATCGTCCCATCAGACCCTTGTTTGAGGCGGGTTATAATTTTGAAACCCAGGTGATTGCCACGGTTTTGTCAACGGATAAACTTTGCGATCCCGGGGTCTTGGCCATGGTGGGTGCTTCGGCTGCCCTTGAAATATCTGATATCCCCTTTAACGGCCCGATTGCCGGTATTAAAGTGGGCCGGGTTGATGGACAGTTTATTGCTAATCCTACTCCCGAGCAGATGGAGCAAAGCGATATAGATCTTACCGTTGCCGGTTCTAAAACCGGTGTGGTAATGGTGGAAGGCGGGGCAGATGTTGTATCTGAAAAAGATATGCTGGATGCCATCTTTTTTGGTCACACATCCATGCAGCCCTTGATCGATATCCAGGTGGAACTGAAAAATCTCCTTGGAAAAGAAAAAAGAGTTTTTACTCCTCCTGTAAAGGATGAGGTATTGGCAGAAGAAGTGATCGCCTTTGCCGCCCCTAAAATTCATGAAAAGGTTCAGATCAAAACAAAGATTGAACGTGCCAATGCTTTAAGCCTTTTAAAAGAAGAGGTAGTGGCTCATTTTTGTGAGAAATATCCCGAAGGGATCGATGAGATCAAAGAGGCCTTCGGCAAGACTGTCAAGTCTGTCAGCCGGGACATTGTTCTCAAGGAAGACAAGCGTATTGACGGTAGGTCTTTTGATGAGATTCGTTCCATTGTCTGTGAAGCTGGTTGTCTGCCAAGGCTCCATGGTTCAGCTCTTTTTACCCGGGGTGAAACCCAGGTGCTGGGCGTTTTGACCCTGGGTTCCGGTAGAGATGAGCAACGCATTGAAACCTTGAATAATGGGGATACCACCCGGGCTTTCATGCTCCATTATAATTTCCCTCCTTTTTCAGTGGGTGAAGTACGTCGTGCTGGTGGTCCCAGTCGTAGGGATATTGGCCACGGAGACCTGGCCCACCGGGCTCTGGCAAGGGTTCTTCCCTCCGTAGAAGATTTTGAGTATACCATTCGTCTTGTAGGAGAGGTCATGGAATCCAATGGTAGTTCTTCCATGGGAACAGTTTGCTCTGGTACTCTGGCCCTCATGGATGGCGGGGTGCCGATTAAGGCTCCTGTTTCCGGGATTGCAATGGGTCTTGTAAAAGATGGGGAAAAAACCGTTATCCTGTCCGATATTCTGGGTGATGAAGATCATTTTGGAGATATGGATTTCAAGGTAGCTGGTACCACCGAAGGTATTACCGCTCTTCAGATGGATATCAAGATCAAAGAGTTGTCCAAAGATATAATGGAAACAGCTTTGAATCAGGCCCGGGGCGGACGGCTCCATATCCTGGATGAAATGTTGAAAACCATTGATAAAACAAGGGAGAATCTGTCTCCCCTTGCTCCAAAAATTGTGAGTGTTCAGATCAATAAAGATAAGATCAGAGACATCATCGGACCTGGCGGCAAGGTGATCCGTGCCATTCAGACGGAAACCAACACCGTGCTTGAAGTGGATGATTCAGGTATTGTAAAAATTGCTGCTGAAAACCAGGAAGATGCCGATAAGGCAATCAAGATGGTTTCTGATATTGCCATGGATCCTGAAATCGGTGCCATCTATGATGGTGAAGTCGTAAAAATTACAGATTTTGGTGCTTTTGTTAATATTAAGCCTGGAACCGATGGTCTTGTTCATATTTCAGAATTGGCTGAACATCGGGTCAAAAAGGTTACCGATGTTGTCAAGGAAGGTGAAATTATTTCTGTAAAGGTCTTGGACATTACACGGGATGGCAAAGTCAAGCTGAGTTACAAAGCAGCTAAAAAAGATGAAGAAAAATAAAGGATTTTGTATCTGTCCCCTTGCCAGTGGTAGCAAGGGGAACTCTGTGTTTGTTTCCTCTCCGGAAACTTCCGTATTGATTGATGCAGGACTCTCCGGTATAGAAATTCAGAGACGCCTCACCCAGGTGGGGCAAACACCGGAACAGCTTTCTGCCATCATCATCACCCATGAGCATTCCGATCATGTGAGAGGGGCAGGGATATTGAGCCGCAGGTTCAATATCCCTGTCTATATTACTCCCCAAACTTTTAACGCCTGTAATAATCTGGGTAAAGTTGAACTGCTCAATTTTTTTGAATGCGGTACCGCTTTTTCCATTGACCAGTTGCAGGTGGTCCCTTTTTCAATTTCCCATGATGCCCAGGACCCTGCTGGGCTGACCCTTTCTTTTGGGGAAAGTAAAATTGGTATCGCCACCGATCTTGGCCACGCCACAGGGCTTGTCAAAGAGCATTTGAAAAATTGTCATCTGCTTTATATTGAATCCAACCATGATCCTGAGATGCTGATCAACGGGTCTTATCCCTGGTTTTTAAAACAGCGGGTCAAGTCAAGGACTGGGCATTTGTCCAACATGGATACCAGGCAACTTCTTACAGAAATATTGGATCAGGATCTGAATTCGGATTTAAACCCGACATTGCAACATGTGATTCTTGCCCATTTGAGTGAGGAGAACAATTGTCCCAAAAAAGCCGCCATTGAAGTGGCCAAAGGTCTCAATGGATCCGATATTGCTCTGTATGTGGCAGGACCGGATCAGCCAGGAGAAATGATCAGGCTTTAGGCAACCCACAGTCCGGTTTTTTTTAGGATTTGTCCACCACTCTTCGGATGTTTTCTGCCAGTACACGGCCGGCGACAGGTTTTGTCAGGACTGCATTAAAAAGGCTGTCATCAGCTGAATCCACAAATCCAGAACAGAGAATTACGGGAATGCGAGGGTTTATTTTTTTGATTTCAGCGGTCAAGCGGTCGCCGGTCATGTCCGGCATTTTGTTGTCGGTGATTATGAGATCAAAAAAATCAGGGTCTTTCTCAAATTGATACTTTGCTTCCAGAGGATCGGTGAAGCCTATGACTCGGTATCCGAATTTTTCCAAAAATTGGATTTGAATCTCAACCAGTTCTTTTTCGTCATCAATAAAGAGAATAGTTTCACTCCCCTTCAGATCTATCTCTTTTTTTGGTGGTTTGACCATATTCTTCAGAGGTCCGTGACAAGGCAGGTAGATCATGAAGCAACTTCCCTTACCAGGTACACTTGATACCATGATTTCTCCACCATGGGCCCGGATGATGCCGTGGGCAATGGATAATCCCATGCCTGTTCCTTTGCCTGTTTCTTTTGTGGTGAAATAGGGTTCAAAAATTTTATGAATCTCTTTTTTTTGAATGCCGCAACCCGTATCTTCCACCGTAAGTTTTATATAGTCCCCCGGTTCCAGAACCATGGATTCATAGGTATCAGGCTCAATGGAAAATAATTGAGCCCCGAGGGAAATAATCCTATTTTCCTTATCATAATCTAATTCAATGGCGTGCATGCTGTTGGTCAGCAGGTTCATGATAACCTGGTAAATTTTTGTTTTGTCAACATGGACGGAAAGTGGGGTATCAGGGATGTTGGCGGTCACCTGAATGGTGTTGGGGATACCGATTTTAAAAAAGGTGATACATTCTAAAATAATTTGATTAAGATCGCAGGCCTCTTTATTGGAAGGGGCCTGACGGCTGAAGGTCAGAATTTGGTGGACAATTGACTTGGCCCGTTCACTGGCCTGGCAGATGTGTTCAAGGTTTTTGTGGGCCGGGTGGGTATTGTCCATGTCCAGCAGGGAAAGTTCGGCATATCCGAGGATGGCGCTCAGGATATTATTGAAATCATGTGCCACTCCACTTGCCAGGGTACCCAGGGCCTCCATCTTTTGGGAATGATGGAGCAGACGGAGCAGTTCCTTGTTGTCTTTTTCCGCCTGGATTCGGCTCTTGATTTCACTTTCCAGTTTGATGCGTCCCTGTTTTTCGTCCTGGAGCATCCGGGCGATTTTGTCGATGAGAAAAGCAACGGAACTGGCGGCGACTGCATTGATACAAATAAAATTTACTCCGACTACAATCCAGATGGCCCAGGCATTGGGTTGGGTCTCCATCCAGAGTAATCCCCGGGTTTGGATAAGCAGAGTCAGTACGATCAGGGTGATAAGGTTGATTCCCAGGGAGATCAAAGAGGCAGAGACCCCCAGCAGGACTCCGGTCATAACCGAAAACATGAGCAGCCATAGAAAACCAGCCCCGGTGGGGCCCAAAACGATGAGTAGTCCAAGGCCAAGAATATAAAATATGGAGAGCAGCCCTAGGGCTTTATAGAAAAAAGAGATTTTTTTGTTAAACAATAATAAAAATACCATCCCAAGGACGAGGGTGTCCAGGAAGGCAATCCCATGAAATTTTAAAACAAAAGAAAAATAGATACTGGGCAGGTAGGCAAGAAAGCCAAAGATGGCAAAGCCCAAAAGCAGGTAAAATAAAAGGCGTTGACGGAAATAATCTATTTTGTTTTCCCCTGATGGATGGGGTAATTCAAAAAAGTTTGTGATTCTTTTTTTAAAATTCATTGGCAACCGATTTTATTTGATTTTTTTTTAAAACTATCAGATCCCAGACGAATTCGCCATAAAAATATTTAAGTGTACAACCTGATTGTCAATGTTATGAATCACCATGGGAGTGATCAAGGCTGGCAATAGTGGTTTTTAGCTTTTTGGGTGGGGTATGCAGGCGGTTGAGGTTTTGCAGGTTACAATTTGTAGGGAATAAAAGTTGCCAGGCCGGGGAAAAACCATAAAAATAGTATTGTAGCCAGCATGATTAAAATAAATGGCCAGACCCCCTTGATTACATCGGAAAGAGGAGCGTTGGCAACTGCCTGGATAACAAAAAGATTGAGGCCTACAGGGGGGGTGATTAATGCACATTCAATCATGATAACAAACATTACTCCAAACCATATGGGATCAATTCCCAACCCGGCAAGGGACGGATAGAGTACCGGTATCATGATGAGCAGCATGGAAAGAGATTCCAGAAAAAGACCCATTATGAGTAGAACCAGGCAGATTATCAGGATAAAGAATCCGGGTTCCAGGATATTGGCAGTAACTATTCCTGAAATTTCCTGGGGAATACGATAGAGGGTGATGGCCTTGCCAAACAGCTTTGCTCCAGCAATGATCAGGAAAATGGTCACCGTTGTTTCCATGGCATTGTGGACGGCTTCCTTTAATTTAATCAGGGTCATTCGCCCCATGGCAAAGACAAGAATCAGTGCCAGGGAGAATCCTATACCGGCGGATTCTGTGGGGGTAAACCATCCGGCATAAATACCTCCGATCACAACCGCTGCTATAAAAATGGTGGGAATAATGAGCAGGGTTGTGTCCCGGCGTTCCTTCCAGGATGCTTTTTCCATAGGCTCGTATCCTTTGCCGAATTTGGCATAAAGAAAACAAAAACCAATAAAAAGACAGGCCAGAAAAATACCGGGACCAATTCCAGCAAGGAAAAGATCAACAATGGACTCTTCTGTTATCACCCCATAGATAATCATGGGGATCGACGGTGGAATCAGTATGCCCAGTGTTCCTCCTGCCGCCATGAGGCCAAGGACAAAGGGACGATTGTAGCCACGTTGTGTCATCTCGGAAATTGCAACCGTGCCGATTGTCGCTGCCGTTGCCACAGAAGAGCCGGAAATTGCGGCAAAAATTGCACAACTGATGACAGTTGCCACACCAAGTCCCCCCGGCCAATGTCCTACCCAACTCTGGATTGCAGTAAACAGGTCTTTGCTGATATCTCCCTTTAGAAGAATGTTGGACATGAGAAGAAATAAGGGTACTGCTATCAGGACAAAGCTGTCTATGGAACTGAAAAGACAAAAGGGAACAATCACCGGAGGAAAGCCCTTCAGGATCAGCAGAAATAGGCCAAGCCCACCAAGACAGAAGGCGACTGGAATCCGGAGAAATAAAAGCAGGAGAAGAAAAATAAGAATGAAAATTGTGGTCATACCGGTGTCCTCTTCTTTTTGATGGTTGGACCTTTGTTGTAAATCAGCTTTAGAAACTCGACAATTGTCTGGATAAAGAGCAAACCAAAACCCACAGGGATAGCACTTTGGGTGAGCCATTCTGGTACTTCGAGCATGGTTGATGTCTTTCTGCCTGTTTCTATGGACTCGAGGACTATTTCTCCACCATAATATAGTGCTACAAAGGAAAAAAAGGCGATTACTGAGAGTGTCAAAAATTCCAATAATTTGAATATCATTCCGGAAAGGGAACCTGGGAAAAGATTTACGATTATCATATTTCTCAGTTTTAACATATGTGGGGTTGCCATATAAACTGCCCATACCAGAAAAAATCTGGCTGTTTCATCAACCCATATGGTGGGGGAATTAAAAAATTTACGCATTATAACTTCGTAGGTTATTATGATACCTATGGTGAAAATAATCCAGGCTGCAATATGGGCAGCCATCTCAGTGATTTTGTCTATTATGTGGATCATATGGTACATCTCCCCTGGGGACACCGGGCCTGTCCAGACAGTTCATAATTATTGCCAATAAGAGTATCTAAAGCTGTTTGAAAGAACTATAAATTTTGAGCTTCCATAACGAGTTGTCTGCCAAGTTCACCAGCCCTTTTTTGAAAATCTATGAGCACGGGTGTTGTTGCCTTGCGCCAGTTTTTACGCTGATCATCTGTTAAGTTAATTATTTTTATCTTGTCACTCACCCATTCCAGAGCTTGTTGTTCGATGGCCTGTGTTTTTTTCCGAAGTTCTTTTTCCGCCCGAAGCCCGGCCCTGGTTATGATATCTCTTTGTGTGTTGCTCAGTTGCTGCCAGATCTTTTCATTGATAAGGACAATAAATTCAACATTGGCATTGCGGGTCAGGGTCATATAATCCATGACTTCGTATAATTTTCTCGATTTTACCGTAGTTATTCCGGTCATTCCGGCATCAATCATACCCCGCTGGTAGGCAAGAAACTGTTTGGAGCCGGACAACATGATGGGGGCTCCCCCTAAAGCTGTGACGGTATCACCTGTTGTTCTGCCAAAAACCCTTACCTTTTTTCCCTTCATGTCCCCTGGGGTTCTGATGATGATTCTTTTGCTTAAAAGAATGACATTCCCATAGGCCTGCCACCAGAGAACACGTGTTCCTGTGGCAAGAATTGCTTTGTCCAGGGCTTTGCGGATATTGCTTTGGGGGGCTGTTGCCTTGAGGACTTTTTGGGGGCTGTCAAATAAAAAAGGTATATAAAAAAGATCCACCGCCGGAATGGTTCCGGCAAAAAGGGTCAAAGAAGCAACCCCCATGGCAACGGCTCCAAAAGACACGGCCTGGGGGATCTCTTTGTCTTTATAGAGCTGTGCAGACGGGTATATTTCAATCTTCAGGGAACCATTGCTTTTTCTTTCCACCTCCTTTTGAAATTTTAGCAGGTTTTGACCTATGGGATTTTTCAGGGGTAATTGGAGGCTGATACGCAAAGTTTTTTCTGCATAAACGCTGGATGATAGAATAATCAGTACGGCGATCAACAAAAGTACCGGATATCTTTTATTCATAAAATTGTCCTTGCCGGAGCATTTTTTTTACGCTTCATGCAATTTTATTGCGTGTTTTTCGGACAAAAAAAGGGAGAAAATAATAATTATGAATCTATACTTTATTATCAAATAATAATCATAAAATCAATGGTTGTTATTTTCCCCGGGGCAGTGACTTGATAAATATGGCGATAACGCACAAATTATGGCAACCGGCTTTAATTTCATATCGTGGCAGGTTGCCATAATCATAGTATTCAATTTGGTACCCCAGGTTTGTTTTCGGTCTGAGTTGATCCTTCAAGGTGTTTTCATACTTAATTTTGACACATTTGATAGGAGTCCAACCTTAAGTTTTATTCTGTCCAGGGCATTGAAGACTTTCTGGTATTCTCTGTCTCTGGAGGTGTAAACCACTTTGGCATTGCCGTCAGCAAAGCTCTAAACTTTACTCTTTTCTTTCTACATAAATGTCTAGTTTTTTTCATATTCCTTGACAAGGATAAACCTCCCGTTCTAAGAGTTATAGCTTTTAATCTTATGGAGGAAGCTATGACCGTTTTTAGAATAGTAATTTTTTTTTTTTATGTGTTTTTTGTGTAAATGCTTATGCTCAGGCACCACAATTTGAAGCTGACACCCCTAATTTTACTGCAATAAATAATAAATCTCCTAATTTTCTTGTTTTTATGATAGACGATTTAGACCTTAATCTATTTCAATTAATGCTTAAAAATAAAAAATTACCTAATATTGATAAGCACATTGTAAATAGAGGAATTCAATTTTCTAATTTCTTCGCCACAGATGCAATTTGCTGTCCGTCCAGAGCTACTTTTCTGACGGGGCAATATGTACAAAATCATGGCATAACAAATATAACCCAGGGTTATGAACTTATTTATCCCAATGATCCAACCGGCCAAGACGGAGACAAAACATTTCTACAAAATTGGCTGAAAGAAAAGAACTATACAACTGGCTTAGTTGGTAAATATCTGAATGCCTATGCGGCAGACCCAGCTAAACCCGAAGGATGGGATTACTGGGTTGCATTATTCGGCCATTCTTCATATAAAATGACCGAGTACACTTATATTGATAATGACGGTTCAATCCCGGACCCTGAACAAAATACCCTTTTTCAAACTGATTTTATTGCTGAAAAAGGCATCGACTTTATTGAAAACCAAGTGGAATCCAATAAACCTTTTTTCCTTTATATGGCACCGACAGCACCACATACTAATATGCCCTATCAACCCGGAGATGGCTTTGGACGACCAATACCTTATTCATTAACATATGCCGCTACACTTCAACCTTATCCAGACTTCCCCCTTAATGAATCCCCTGATCTTGTTAGAAAAGAAAATTTCTTCAAAATAGATGGAAAATCTACGTGGATCACGGATAATATTGATACAGAACATGTTAATCTTTACTATAAGGGTATTAATAATTACTATAAATCAAGATATTCAAATATGCGCGGCATCGACAAAATGGTTGGCAATGTTGTTAACGCCCTTGAAAAAAAAGGACTCTACGATGATACAGTAATTGTTTTTTTATCGGATAATGGATTTTATATGGGTGAATTTGGATTAACACAAAAAGGTGCCCCCTATGAAGAAGCTATCAGAGTGCCATTGGTAATTGCCGTCCCAAATACCGATGAATCATTAAAGGGTAAAACTTCAGATGCCCTGGTTCTGAACAATGATTTGGCTGTAACTATTGCAGATATGGCTAGTGTGGTACCACTTCGGGAAACCGACGGGCAATCAATGGTTCCTTTGTTTAGTACGACAAATGGAGATACCAGCCTTAAAAGTTTTCCACGTAAACGATTTCTCGTGAGATTTTATCAAGAAGCGACTGGACTTGAAGCATTGGATATTATTCCTGAATTTCAGGCATTAAGAACATTAACACCAAACGAAAACAGTCTATATGTTAATTATGGAAAAGAGCATAAGATAATTAACGGTGAAACTGATATAAATGGGTCCTATACCGAGGCAACTGAAATAAAAGATGCCATCGAGTATTATGATATTAATTTAGACAAATATCAGTTAAATAACTTTTATGATCAACTTCCACCCTTAATGGAAAAACAATATTCTAAAACACTTAATAATTTTAAGACCTGTAAAGGTGATGACTGCCACTTTTATGAAAATAATATCCAATCTGATTTAAATCACTAAACATAAACACCCATCGATAAAAACCCATGACATTTTCCCTGCTGTTTAAAATTGCAAAAATCAAACAGCAGGGAAAATTATGTTAAAAATTATGCGTTTATGGTTTGATTTTGAGATCCCATAAAGTTCATTGGAGTTTTATAAGAATCATTGCAGATGTTTAAATTTTTTTCGGGGCAGTGCCTCCAAAATTGGATTCCAAAAAGATTGATTATCCATATGGCTTCCCCTTCATAGTGTGATTTGAAAAAAAAAGGATTGTCCCTTTTTTTAGTATTGCATGTAAAAATCACTTCCTCAACAATTTCTTATCAACCTTGCCCACAGGAGTCAGAGGTATTTTCTCTTGAAATTCAAAGATTTTTGGAATTTTATATGGTGCTAAATTTTGTCTGCAATATTTTGTTATTTCTTCTTCAAGGGTATCCTTGCTGTTATCTTTAAATGCATTTGATAATTGAATTACAGCTTTTACTATTTCACTTCCAAGTCTTTGGGGGTTAGGTTTTCCAACAATAGCACACAACTCAATTGAGGGGATTTCATACAATGTATCTTCAACCTCTTTTGAATAGACATTATACCCACCCACAAGCAGCATATCTTTTGTTCTGTCAACTATATAGATAAAACCATCTTCATCCATTTTTGCTATATCACCGGTATATAACCACTTTCCATCACCAGAGTCACGCATTGCTTTTTTTGTGGCCTCATTTTTATTAAAATATCCATCCATCATCTGTGGACCTTGAATTATTAACTCACCCGGTTCTCCAACTCCCATCTCAATTTTTCCGGTGTCCATATCAACAATTTTAATTTTGGTACTTTGAACAGGAATTCCAATAGAACCTGTTTTCTTTTTTCCCACAAAGGGGTTCATGGTTGCAATGGGACCAGCTTCCGTCATTCCAAATGCTTCAATCACTTTTCCTTTTCCAATTATTTTTTCAAGTCTCAGGTTTGAATGCACATCCAATGGGGCTGCACCAGAAAGTGCAAATATTAACCCAGAAAAATCAATTTTCTTAAACTTTGGATTATCCATTAATAAAAGATAGAGGGTAGAAACATTTAATAGAACCTGTGGTTTATACTTTTTAAGATCCTTGCAAATTTGATCTGTATTTCTTGGATCTGGTACTAATACTTGTGTGCCGGCAAGGCCTAAATATTGTAAACCCTGAGACATGCCAGCCACATGGTACATGGGAAAACCTGAACAACAAATATCTTTTCCCAGGGCGGTTTTAATTGAATCTTCAAGGGGTTTTTCCGATTTTACAAACCATTGAACAATCTGTTTGATATTGGACATTACACTTCTGTGGGTTAAGATGGTTCCCTTAGACGGGCCGGTGGTTCCACCGGTATATTGATACAAAAGAGTATCGTCTATATTAACTTCTAATTCAGGCAACTTCTCAAGATTAATTGATAAAATTTTTCTGAAATCAAAAAGCTTCATCCCTTCTAGAGGATTTGTTTTTCCCACGGGAATTTTTTTTAATAATTTTCCAATAAAACGCTTAACCGGTGAAATAAATTCTGCAATGTTTGTTACAATAACAGATTCAAGATCTGGAACTTTTCCCTGTAGTGATGCAAAATTTGTTTCGTAAAGTATATCAAGAGTTATCATTATTTTTGTACCAGAATCATTAATCTGATGAATCAACTCTTTTGGAGTTAAAAGTGGTGATGTCCCGGTAACAATACACCCGGCACGTATTGAACCGGCAAGGGCTATTAAAAACTGAGGTGTGTTGGGCAGATTAATTCCAACCACATCACCTTTTTTATAACCGTTTTGAATCAAAAATAGAGCAAACTTTGTGGATAATTCATCCATCTCTTTAAAAGTGTAGGAAGAACCTAAATAATGAAATGCAATTTTTCCAGGATCATGCTTTAAACCCCTGTTTAGAAATTCAAGATAATTTAATTCAGGCTTTTCAATTTCTTGGGTAACCATTTTATCATAGAATTTTATCCATGGTTTTTGATCATAAAGCATGAACGTTCTCCTTTTGGCGTCATTTATTATGGTATGATTTGATGTCATTTAATTCAGTTATAAGGCCTAAAAATCAAAAAAAGATAATCCATGCCTCTTAAGAACTAACAGTAATTTTAATATCCCTCTTGGATAGAATATCAGTCAATCTTTTCAAGTGTTCGTCTGACTGTGTTTCCATCTCTTCTTGTTCAAATGTTTCACCGATCTGTGCGGCTTTTGCTCTTCCCCCCTCGTGGTATGGAAGTAGAGAAATCTTTTCTACATTTAACCTGGTTGCAAGCTGTGCAATTTTTAAAATATGATCTTGATCATCGTTAAAGCCTGGAATTAAAGGTAGACGAATCCATGTAGTAATATTTTTTGCAATGTATTCAAGATTACTAAGTATGAGTTCGTTGCCAACTCCGGTTCCCTCTTTATGCTTTTTTGAGTTGAGATGTTTAATATCAATCATAACAAGGTCAGTAAGTGGAATAATTTTTTTTACTACTTTTAATGATGCAAGGCCTGTGGTATCGACTGTTCTGTGTATTCCTTCCTCTTTAAATCGTATCAAAAGTTTTTCCAGAAAATTGTGCTGGGTCAGCACTTCCCCGCCGGAAAATGTGACCCCTCCTTTGGAATTTTCATAAAAGATACGATCTTTTTCCACAACCTCTACAATCTCTTCAACGCTTTTATAAACACCCACGGCTGTTAATGCCTTATAAAGACAGGCATCGACACATGAGAAACAGTTATTACACTTTTCCCAGTTTATTATCCGCTTTCTCTTTTTAGAAAAAGAAATTGCCTGTTCCGGGCAAGAAGAAAGACAAGCCCCACACCCGGAACATTTAATATCCCTAACCATTAACTGAGGTTTTTCTTTTTGGGATTCAGGATTTGAGCACCATAAACAGGTTAAAGGACATCCTTTTAAAAAAACTGTTGTTCTGATGCCTGGCCCGTCATGGGTGCTGAACCGTTGGATATTAAATACAACACCTCTTTCTTCTTTTATTCCCTTAATATTTTTGTTCATTAAAAACCCTGGGCTGTTCTTGTAATAATTGAATCCTGCAGACCCTTTGAAAGATCAACAAAATAAGCACTGTAACCTGCAACCCTTACCAACAAGTCTTTATGTTCTTCCGGATTTTCCTGAGCTTTTTTCAACGTTTTTGAATCCACTACATTAAACTGAATCTGGTTAATATTCAGATCTCCCCAACTCCTTATGTAATCTATGAAAACCTCTTTCATGTTACCTTCTAATGCTGAAGGTAGAAATTTTTGATTCATAAGATGGTTATGTGTTTTAGTAGTGTTGATTTTAGATGCTGATTTAAGTACTGCTGTGGGCCCTTTTGTATCCATTCCAAAAACAGGAGAGAGTGTTGCATCGGCAAAAGGTTCACCAGCTTTACGACCTTCCGGAGTTGCAGGCATAATTGACCCTGCTGCATAAGTTCCGGAAATTCCGCTTCCGTCTCCACGGCATGGGTATCCAAATCTGTTTGTTGAATTCATCATGGCTTTGGCTGTTCTTTCCTGGGTTTGTGCTGCAATAAAATCTGCATAATCATCATCATTTCCATATTTTGGAGCATTGATCATCATCTGTTGTATATCTTCATAACCTACCCAGTTATGAGCCATTGCTGTAAGAAGCTCTTCCATGGTAATTTTTTTATCGTCAAAAACATTTTTCTTAATGGCAGTAATTGAATCGGATACATTAGTAGGTCCGATAACAATACAAATATCAGAGATTGCAGATGGATAACCCCAACTTGATGTATCCTTACCTTTTTCAATACACCCTTCAAGAAATGCTGAATAAAAAGGTCTTGGTATATATTTTTCATATAAAGATTTAGATATATTATCAATAGTGCATAGTTTATTAAAGAAAAAATCAACCTGGGTAAGGTATGCGTCCATCACATCATCAACGGACTTAAACGTTTTGGGATCTGGTGTTTTTGCACCAATCTGCTCACCGTTCATGGGGTTAATTCCTTGACTTAGCCCATAAAGAAGAGCTCCGGGAAGTATAATTCCGCCAACGGCACGATTAGAAATATTTTTTCCTGGTAATTCAAGATAAACACAACCACTGATAGCATAATCTGTGGCATGTTCCTGGGGTACGTCCCAGTTTTTCATTAATGGTATCATGGATTTATCATTAAAAAGCGATGGGTAACCAACTCCGGTTTTAATAACATCTGTTGCAGCAGAGAGTAATTCCCGGGGAGTATAATCATGATACCGCAATGCGATTGTTGGTTCTGGAGTCTGCATTAATTTTGCAGTTTCAAGTACCATGTATGACATCTCATTTGTAACATCATTTGCGTTTTCATCAACTCCTCCAAGGGTAACGGCCTGGAGGGAAGCCACTCCACCATAAATTGAGGAAAGTGTTGGGGAATAAATTAATCCAAGATCATGAATTTTCACCCAGAGTAACTGAAGAGTTATCATTGCTTCTTTTCTTGTAATCCTGCCCTCTTTTACATCTTTATCAAAATATGGTCCAAAAATTTTATCAAATCGCAATCCAATTCCTAATGAAGAGAACTCAAGGCTTCGTGCAAGATGTATAAAATAAAACGATTGGAGCGCTTCAATAAAAGTTTTGGGAGGATGCTCTGGAACCTTTGCACATACTTTTGCAATATGTTCAAGTCGCTTTTTATCTGTGGGATCTATTGTCTCTTCAGCTTTTTTCTTTGCCAGGTCTGAATAGCGGTTAGCAAATGTGATGACAGCTTTTAGTGTTATAATTACAGCCTGGAGAAACTCTTTTTGGTCAATATAATCAAGGGGAACAGTTTTATCCAGTTCCACAAGGCGATCGCAAGCTTTTTTTATAAATCCTTTTACACCTAATTTAAAAAGTTTTTCATAGTCAGGAATTCCAAGATGCGACCAGTGAGACCATGTAACAGGTGCGCCTTTTGACATTTTCCAGTAATCCAGCACATCCCCTGAAAATTTTTCACGCTGAATATCACTTATACTTCTTCCATTCCAGTATTCAGACATTTTGGCAAGTTCTTTTCTTCCCTCATCATCAAGAAGACTTCTTCCTGCCTTACTATCACAAACACGCTTTACCGATCTCCAGTTCATATCAATCCCAAAAAACAAACCTTCAGGGGATGATACATTGCTTCCAACCACAACTTCCCAGTCCTGAATATATAAATCCATTCCTTCAAGAATTTTTTCAAGGCCCCAGGCTCTTCTAAGAACCATGGGTTTTCCTTCGGTTTCTTTATATGACTGGGTTAAAAGTCGGGATCTTGATAAATCCAGACTTATACCTTCCCGGTACATACTTGCGCCTTCTTCTTCCTTGGTTTTAAAATTTTTACGAATATTTCTTACAGCTTTGATTACAAGTTTTTCTCTTATCCCTTCTGTATTTATCAATGGAATCATATATTCACCTCTTTTTTAAATTTGTTTTATTATTGAGTTCCTTACATTTAGATGTAGCAATTTTAATGCCGCTTGTTTTTACTTATAAAATTCAGATATTTAGCTATAATACAAGAGTTGAATCCAATGCTCCAAGTCGATATATCGATGATTCGTCACCATTTAAACTCAAAATTGACTCACTCTCTTTGTTATGTTATGAATTTTACCATTACACCAAATATGAAAAATAACAGGGAAATGATATGAACAGAGAAAAAAATATCAGCGAACCTACCCTATCCACACTAAAAGCCGCTTCTCTTTTTAAAAACGGATTTTCCATTGACTGGCTTATTCAGCTTATGGAGGAAAAACCCTCCGTTATGATTGAAATACTTGAACAGGCAACAAAAGATAAAATTCTTGAGAAAATGAATTTCAGCAAATTTAGTTTTTCCGATAAAGAGATTAAAGCATCATTTAAAAAACAGCTCACATCCCAGGAAATGAAAGGGTTTCAAAAGAAAATCACAGATATTTTTTTAAAAGAATTACCCGATGATGAAGAAAAAGCCGACCAGTTAGCAGATATTCTTCTGGATAGTGAAAATGATCTACAACAGTGCAGATGGCTGGCAAAAGCTGCTGATATCTATAACCACTGTTTTCAAATTAAAAATTCCATTAAATGCTTTGATAAAGTCCTTGATAATCTGTCCCGAATAGAAGGAACTGCGGCCTGCGAACTTTTTATTGAAACCTCACTAAAATATGCCAGAATTTCCGATGTTGAATTTAATATTTATAAAATAATGAATATTTTAAATCAGGCTCTAGAAAAAGCTGAAAATCGTAAAGATTTAAAATCCCTATCCCTGATCCAGATGCAAATGGCTAAAAATGAGTGGTATCGATCAAACTTTCCTGAAGCTATAAAGTTGTTTAACAGGGGGTGGGAGATTTCCAAAACTATAAATGACAAGAAATTAAAATCTTCTGCCATCAATTTTTCTGCTTTTTTCCATTATTGGCAGGGATACTTTAAAGAAGCTGTGGATTTGTATGAATCAGAAATATCAGGCAGTGATCCATTGATCGCTCCCCGTTTTCAGCTTATGACAGATTCTGTATTGGGAAATTGTTACACAATGATAGGCCGGGCCGCCCAGGGATTCGGCATGATAAATGCTGCACGCTCAGCATGTTTAAAGGCCGGTGATAAGTTTATTAATTCCATTAACTCTCTTACAATGGCTATTTCACTCATAGATATCCAGCGATATAATGAGGCAAAACCATATCGGTGTGTGTCAAGCAAGTTGTCGCCTTTTCCTAAAAAGATTTCTCAGCTTCACCGCAAAATCTCCTCATGAGTTCCGACGGGTCATTGAAGCCCATTCTCACCCATGAGAAAATTTTGCTATTGTGTCGCTACTTT
>JAAELK010000494.1 GCA_024226935.1 Desulfobacteraceae bacterium | reverse complement strand
ATCCACTGTTAGCATCCTCCTCTCCTCTGACAATCGATTTTCCCTCTTGAAATTCGTATTATCAGAAGTCTATTACAGGTGGGTCAATTTTGGGTTATAATTTCTTGCTTTAATGGGTCAATTTTAGGTTATCAAAACTATTTCCTTCCAGAGTATCCTCACTTTTGAGAAAAACATTCTTAATCTTAAAGAAAAAACACATGAAGGGCATACTATAAGCCTCATAAGCCCAGCTTGGGATGCAATTGTAAGACTTATCTTAGAAAAACCAGAAAAGATGCATGAAATTGATTATCGAAAATGGGAAGAAATAATAGCTGGCTCTTATGAAAGAGCTGGATTTGATGAAGTTATACTTACTCCTATAAGCGGTGATTTGGGCAGAGATATTATTGCAATAAAATCGGGAATCGGTGCTATTCGTGTTATAGACCAGGTCAAAGCATATAAACCTGGGCATGTTGTTTCAGCTAATGATGTTAGGGCGTTTATTGGTGTTTTAAGTGCTGATCAAAATGCGACAAAAGGAGTTATGACTACAACCTCTGTCTTTGCTCCAAAAATATACAATGACCCTTCCATAAAAGGTTTCATGCCTTATTGATTGGAGTTGATGGATCAAAATCTATTAATTAAGCACCTTAGAAGCCTATTAACCAATCAACAACATTCCTTTTGATGGGCTGGTTTATCCTTGTCAAAACTGTCCAGAGGCTCAAAATTCTTCATAATACAAAAACTATTGGAAACCATAATTCAAAGGAAAAAAAATTCAGGAGTATGCAAGGATCCTTGACTCATAATATTTTGAAAAAACATTACTGGATGTTTTAGATATCTATAAAATTAATTCAGCCCCCCAAAAAGATATTTAATTATCTCCTTATATGAGTTGTACGGTTAATTTCATGTCTCATCGAGGACCATTGCCTTAAAAGTAATTTTTCATCTTCTTGCCCCTTGGATGGTATGGCGACTATCCTCTTGTATATATGAGGCCTTAAAACTAGTTCAAGATCAGAATTTAAACTTTTGTAATCAGCAGAGATGCAAGATTTTTTAAACTTATCATAACCCTCTTTGTCCTCTCTTATGGTTTTAAAAAACTCCTCTCGCGGCCCAAAATCATGAATTCGCCAATCCTCCATTCCACCCCATTCGAAATCCACATGATGTTTCAAGGTATTCCAGTTTAATACATAAATTCTTAGTACTATCGGCTCAGAAGGAGTTTTGACCTTTCTCATTCTAATACGAGCCCAGGTTCTCGGTATTTTATGATATGGAGCCACATAAAATCCATCTCCGCGAACTAAAGAAGAAGTGTTTATTCCAATTTTAGAACATTGAAAGCCATTTTTAACCATATTATCAAGATCGCTTTTAACGCAACCGTGAAAGCCAATCAGAGAAAATCTATTTTTTGTCAGAGCAGTATGAGCACTGTCTATAATATCTTCCGTATCAGCAAAAGCTTTTTTGAATTCACGGGTAATTTTGTTTTCTAAACATAGGTCCTTAATCTGCACACCAAATGGGCTCGTCATTACAGAACAAAATACATCATTGACCATTTGTCCTTGATTTTTTTTAAATACCTCACGAGCATAGTTTTTTATCATATCATCTATTTTACATATTGCCCGCATGTAGGATGAATTTTTAACAGTATTGTGTTTTTTGTTTTTTATATACTCGGCCCAACTTCTTTTATCGGAAGCGGATCTGTTGGTTTGAAAATAACTTATGTTTTTTTTTGTATCGATTTGAGAGTTTGAATTCATCAAAGAAATTTCATTTTTAATGATTAATAAAATTTCTGAAAGATATGTTGAATTTTTTATATGGTTTGCAACATTCTTGGCTCTATTACGATGATTTTTCCATCCGTAAGAGTTATAATATTTTTTCAATTCAGTTAACGTCTTAGATTTTAATATTTCTAAATTCATATTTCGTTATTCCCGATAAAAATTTTCACCCTAACAACAAACCTTACAATTGCTATTTCTTATAAGATTTTTTCAAGCAAATCAGCAGTATAGAAAAATATATTAGACCTCACGTTCTCTTTTGTAAAGAATTTAACGCGGTTTATTTATTGAATGAAAAATTTAATAAATAAATCGCTTTTTGCTTGTTAAACAGGATAATTTTTCAAGGTATTATTAATTCTTGCTGAAGTTTTTTTGATTGATCCTATATTGATATTAAAGACTTCAGTTAAGCTTCTACTTTTAAAATGGCTAATCTCAAGGTCGAGTAGACTGGGGCCTCCCTCGGCTTTAAACCTTGGTTGTTCCCCAGTCCCTCTACAGGTCGGGTCGAGGACTGGCGCGCGCACTCTAAAGTCACGTTTCCAACCCCCGCCTCATCAAACGCAGCATGCAGATTT
>JAAELK010000493.1 GCA_024226935.1 Desulfobacteraceae bacterium | reverse complement strand
TGTATCCGCCGAAACTCCGTTCCGATGGTTCTTTTACCACTCCCCGCGCGAACCATATTCAAATCAATATATAAACCAGACATCTGATTAAATGAATGCCTTTTTGTACAACTGTGGCATGGTAACGATCTTCCGGAATGCACCTTTCCGATTTTTTCTCTGGTTATATTCCTGGCCAGTTCTGCCGGCTGTCAGCTTTACCGACTCTGGTATAACATCACGTCCACCATCATCCCATACAAGCAGATGAATGTGGTTTGAAGTGACCATGTAATTTAATATCCGCAATCCGTATCGCTTTTTGGCCTGAAACAGCAATTCCAGCCATCGACGCCGATCTCCCGGGAATTTCAACAAAAATTCCTGATTATGGCAACGATGTGTCAAATGCCATACCTGCCCTGGGATGTAATGTCTTTTTGCATGTGCCAGTCTGAGTATCCATTTCTTAAAAGGATAATTTTACCCCAAAAAATGGCCTTTTAAGGCCAGAATTCATCTTAAAATACAACGCT
>JAAELK010000492.1 GCA_024226935.1 Desulfobacteraceae bacterium | reverse complement strand
TCACCTGAGCATAAAGCGCTTCTGAAAAAATCTGTAGGTACCAAACTTCATTTGCTAAAAATGGCTTGATTTATATTTTTCATTCCGGACATTTTATTTTGGTTTAGCTATATATTATTACTTTGGATTAGTTCTTTGCGAAATCGCTTTTAGCAAAAGGGAGGTTTCTGGCGGGGGTTAGTAAACGCTACTATAACTTTTTGTAGAGGTAGTTTTGATAGGCCGATGGGGTTGGTGGCTGCTTAGCAAGCCATGAATAATAACGCCATTAAATCCACTCCTAACATAATCCATCGATAGAAAGCCATTAATCGACTATAATGATCCTATATGGATCACCAAAAAAATATGGATCACCAAAAAACAGAGGCAAAAACAAGGCAAGATATCATTGATAAACGACTGCTCAAAGCAGGCTGGAAAGTCGATGAGCCGTCACATGTCACCTCCGAACTAGATATATGGGTAGGTCTGCCTGCTGATGTCTCAACGCCTCAACACGAATATCAGGGCCATCAATATGCTGATTATGCATTGCTTGGTGAAGATGGGTATCCGCTTGCAGTAGTAGAGGCGAAGAAGACTTCAAAAGATGCTCGAATTGGACAAGAGCAAGCACGACAATATGCAGATAACATTCAGAAAAATTCAGGTAAAGACATGCCCTTTGTGTTTTACACCAATGGTCACGATATCTATTTTTGGGATACTGAAAAATACCCACCAAGAAAAATACATGGCTTTCCCTCACGAAAAGATTTGGAGCGGATGCTCTTCTTAAGGAAGAATGAAAAACCTCTCTCTCAAGAATTAATTAATAAAGATATATCGGGTAGACCCTATCAGATTGAGGCGATTAAATCTGTATTCGAAGAGATCGAAAAGAGTAAACGAAAGTTTCTCTTAGTAATGGCGACAGGGACGGGAAAGACACGAACATGTGTGTCTATGATCGATGTGCTGATGAGAGCCAACCGTGCTCAAAGAATATTATTTTTGGTTGATCGAATTGCACTTAGAAACCAAGGGCTAGATGCCTTTAAAGAATATTTACCCAATGCCCCAATCTGGCCAAAGTCAGGTGAAAAAGAAATCTTAACTGATAGACGTGTGTATTGTTCAACCTATCCAACCATGCTGAACATCATTGAAGATGTGAATTGCAAATTAAGCCCACATTTCTTTGATTTAATTGTCGCCGATGAAAGTCATCGGTCTATCTATAATACATACAAGAACATTTTTGATTATTTCGATGCTTTTCAGTTAGGCCTAACCGCAACACCAAAGGATGCGATTGAACACAACACATTTGGATTGTTTGAATGTGAAGATGGTATCCCGACATTTGCATATACCTATGAAGAAGCTGTAAATAATAATCCACCCTATTTATCAGATTTTGAAGTATTAAGAATCAAGTCTAAGTTCCAGAAAGAAGGTATACGAAAAGGGTCGCTATCCATTGCTCAACAACAAAAACTGTTAGCTGAAGGTAAAGAGCCTGAAGAGATTGATTACGAAGGTACTGACCTAGGAGTCTGTCGTTCTTAACGCTTTAAGATACAACTTTTTCTAAAAAAAACGCCACCACCAACCAAAGAACCATTTATTTAGTTTGCCTGAATATTTTTATTATACTCAACG
>JAAELK010000491.1 GCA_024226935.1 Desulfobacteraceae bacterium | reverse complement strand
TTTTACAAAAAAATACCGACATTACCACTAAACGGATTAAATTTATTTTTTCTTTGGGGAACAATACAGCCGGGACCAAAATATTTTCCATGCCCTACCACAACCCCCCTATTTTTTTTTTTTTTTCAGTATACGAGTCATCAAGAAGGGTTAAATAATCTTCATGAAAGTGATCGCCAAGATCTTTTATATTCCTGTATAAATTTTGATATTTATTCGGCATAATAAAAAAAATCCTTTTTTTGATGTTGCTATTTAAAAGTATTTTCTCCTTTTCACAAAGAAATATTGTAATCTTTTTTGCAACACCCTAAAACAATTTAACCTCGTTTCAATAAATTACCATCTTTTCTAAAACCATATTACGTTTTAGACAAACCAACCAAACATCGTGCTACAATGGGTACTGCTTTGATGACCCCAAGATCCAGGGCTTTTCCGGAAAATAAATTTTTTCCATTGTAAAACAAGACCAATTTTACTGTTTTTCTCTGATTATCGGTCAGGCTCTCCCAGGGCAATCCCATATAACTTTTTAAAAATTTTCCAGACTTTTCTTGACAAAAAGTATCTTCCTATCCTAAGAACAATGAGCTAGCTAGAAAAGCTACAATGTGTATAAAGCAGTTTTTAGTATTTTCATATTCATTTTTTTGTATGGTGGCCTCTATAAACCGGCCATCCAGTTCCTTAATGTTCATTAATTGAGTTTTATTTAACAAAGGGAGAAGTTATGAAATTGCGGATAAAATGGGTTTTTTTATTTACATCAATTTGTTTTCTCATGGGTACCACACTATCTTTTGCCACGGAAAAAAATCATTATTGGAAACCGAAAGTTGAAAAAATTGTATCTGTTCTGGGAGCAAAAATTCACCAGGGGATATTGCAAAAAATTGCAGATAATAATGATGGAAACCGCGCAGCCGGCACCAAGGGTTATGATATGTCCGCAAAACATGTTGAATTCATGTTGAAAATCAGTGGATATGATGTTGAACGCCAGGACTTTGATTTTCCATATTTTGATGAAATAAGTGACCCGGAATTTGATCAAGTTACTCCATTGGCCCAGGGTTATCCTGCAAACGATGAAAATGGTTTTTTTACCATGACTTATTCCGGAGCCGGTGATGTTACAGGACCAATCCAGGCAGTTGATGTTGTGCTTCCCCCCGGAACGGAACCCAATACATCCACAAGTGGGTGCGAAGCTGAAGATTTCAGGGATTTTATCGACGGCAATATCGCTCTTATCCAAAGGGGAAGTTGTTCATTCAGTCTCAAAGCCGAAAATGCCATGAATGCCGGAGCCAGCGCTGTAATTATGTTTAATGAAGGCCAGGAAGGACGCACCGCAGCAATAGGCGGAACTCTTCAAAATCCTGATTTTGATATCCCCATAATTTTTACCACATTTGCCATCGGAGACGAACTTAACACTGCCAACCAGGCCAAGGGCCTTTTTGTCCATGTTATGACAGATACCCTGTCTGAAATCAAAACTTCCCATAATATTATCGCATCAACCAAAGGTGGAGATCCTGCCAACACAATTATCGCAGGAGCCCATCTGGATTCTGTTTTAACCGCTCCCGGAATTAATGATAACGGCAGCGGATCAGCCGCAATTTTGGAAACAGCCATGAAAATGGCATGGATGCCTGTCAAACCTAAAAATAAAGTAAAATTTGCCTTCTTTGGTGCAGAAGAGCTGGGATTAATCGGTTCAGAAGCCTACGTTGCCAAACTGACTCCCGAAGAACTTAGCGATATTAAATTGTATCTAAATTTTGATATGATCGGCTCTCCTAATTATGTCCGCTTTGTTTTTGATGGTGATGGATCTGACACCGAAATAGCAGGCCCCGAAGGCTCCGGTGAAATTGAGCAATTCTTCGTAGATTATTTTGCAGATCAGGATATGCAGACAGATCCCGCCATCATGGACGGACGTTCCGATTACGCATCTTTCATGAACGTTGGGATTCCCGTTGGTGGACTGTTTACTGGAGCCGGTGGATTAAAAACAGAAGAACAGGCCGCAATTTATGGCGGAACCGTTGGTGAACCCTATGATGCAAATTATCATACACCAGAAGACAATATGGATAATGTAAATTGGGAAGCTGAAAAACAGATGTTAAAAGCCATAGCAGCATCAATTGATCATTATTCCATGAAAGACTTTGACACCCAGACTGTTTCAAGAGCGTTTTCTACTTCAACAACTGAAGCCGCAACTAAAACTGAACTTGAATACAAAGGACCATATTTGGTTAAATAAGAACCGTTTTTTTAAAACTTATCAAACCATGGTAATTTTTCCGAGCCCAAAAAGCTTGAAAGAGTTCCAAAAGCAATAAAAAAGGAGCCATACTCCGGTATGGCTCTTTTTTTTATTGGGGTGGGCTCCGGACCTTTTTGATTTTTTTACAAACCCAGATTATTATTGACTATTTTAAAATAATTGTCTATTCATGCCGTTGCGGTAATAGTTAACAGACCGGATCTGTTTTAGGCGATGAAGCCTATACCCTAAGCTGCAATTATTATAACCTCGAAAATTCCGGTCAGGATACACCTTGATATATGACAAGACGTAATTTGAAAGACAAGAATTTATCAATGGATAACACCCGGCAAAGAGACCAATGGATATCACGAAAAGGCTTTATTTTTGCATCAATTGGTGCTGCAATTGGTCTTGGTAATCTATGGAGATTTCCCTTTCAGGCGTATAATAATGGGGGGGGGGCATTTCTTTTACCCTATTTTTTCGCTCTCATTACGGCTGGTATTCCTCTGATGATAATGGAATTTGGCTTTGGTCGAAAAATGCAAAGCGGTGCATCCATGGCCTTCTCAAAATTAAACAAAAAATTTGAATGGCTCGGCTGGTGGCAGGTAATGATTCCACTGCTTGTTATGATGTTTTATTCGTCAATTGTTGCCTGGAGCCTGAACTATATGGTGTATTCCCTTAAATTTAGCTGGGGTGCCAATCCTGGTAAATTTTTTGGGGTCGATTTTTTAAATGTCAGCAAAAGTCCCTTTGATCTTGGCTCCGTTAACTGGCATATTCTTGCAACCACGGCATTGGTGTGGTTTGCAAACTGGTTTATTACTAAAAATGGTATATCAAAAGGGATTGAAAAGGCTTCCAACATTCTTACGCCACTGCTTTTGTTTTTTATGATTGTGTTTATGATCCGGGGGGTGACATTGGATGGGGCATCAACAGGCCTCAATTACCTTTTCCAGCCTGATTGGTCAAAACTATCAGACCCACGTATCTGGGTTGCCGCATACAGTCAAGTTTTTTTTTCAACAACATTGGCTGTGGGTGTTATGATTGCCTATTCCAGTTATTTACCCCAAAAAAGCGATATTGTGAATAACAGCTGCATAATAGTTCTTGGGAATGCATGTTTTGATTTAATTGCCGGAATTACTGTTTTCAGCACTTTGGGTTTTGTTGCCCATTCCAATGGAGTTGATTTTGCAACAGTCGCTAAAGGGGGTCCTGGCATTGCCTTTGTTGCCTTTCCCCAGGCAATTAACCAGATGCCGTTTTTAAACAGATTTATCGGTTTTATGTTCTTTTTTTGCCTGTTTATTGCCGGGCTTTCATCCAGTATTTCAATGTTGGAATCGTTCTGTAGTGCCAGCCTTGATAAATTTAACATAAGCCGAAAAAAACTTATAACATACATCAGTATCCTTGGATTTGCAGGAAGTTCTCTTTACACGACGGGAGCCGGAGTTTTAATTTTAGATATAGTAGACCACTTTGTTGCCAATTATGGAATTGTTCTATGCGGTCTGTGTGAAACCATAATTCTTGGATATGCCTATAATGCGGCAAAAATGAGAACAGAGGTGAACAGATATTCCGATTTTAAAATCGGTAAATGGTGGGAAATCTGCATCCGTTATCTAACCCCCGGCATGTTGGGTTATATGACCATAAGTAATTTTATCAAAGAATTCCAGCAACCCTATGGCGGATATTCAAAAGCGTCTATTGTTGTTTTTGGATGGTCTGTGGCTGCCGGAATGATAATTGCGGCATTTCTTTTCTGCCGGAAATCCTGGAAAAATACCGGAGACAAAATTGAGGGGGCAAAAAAGAATCAAGATATTGAATTTTCTAAGAATAACTGTTAAAAAGGTTTTTTGACTTTTTGAGGGGTTGCCCAGCATGCACCATGAAGGAATGATCATCCGCCCGCCCAGCGAGGCAAACAGTATTTTACTCCAAGTCACCCTGGGCTGTTCCCATAATAAATGCACCTTTTGCCCCACCTTCCGGCAAAAACGATTCAACATCAAAAAAAACGATATTATTTTTAAAGATATTGAATTTGCAAGGCAAAATTGCCGTCACCAGAGCAGATTATTTATTTGTGACGGGGATGCCATGATAGTCCCCCAAAAACGACTGGTCCCCATCCTTGAACAAATTAAAGATCGCCTGCCCTGGGTTACAAGGGTAGGACTCTATGCCAACACCAAGGGCATTGGCATGAAAACAGATGAACAGCTCCAGGAGCTCAAAGCCCTTGGAGTAGACATTGCTTATATGGGCCTTGAGTCCGGGGATGATGTGGTTCTCAAAAATGTCTGCAAAGGGGCCGATGCCGAAAAAATGATCAAAATGGGCAGGAAAATTAAAACTGCCGGGATCAAGCTTTCCATGACCGTCCTGGTGGGACTGGGGGGGAAAAAAAGGTCCATGATCCATGCCCAGCAAACAGGCAAGGTCTTATCGGCCATAGATCCTGACTTTGTCGGAGCATTGAGTTTGATGCTGGTTCCCGGGACCGAACTCAATGACCAATACGAGCAAGGCAAATTTACCCTCATAAACCCTGAAGAAATGCTGACAGAACTGGGGGGAATGATTGCTGCCACCCATCTGACCAACGGACTTTTCCATGCAAACCATGCGTCCAATTATTTGCCCATCCGGGCCAGATTGCCCCGGGATAAAGAAAAAACACTTACATTAATATCACAGGCCCTCCAAGGAAAGATAAAATTAAAACCAGAATCCATGAGAGGCCTGTAACACAAAATGACATTACAGGAGAAAATTAAGATGGCAGATGCCAGAAAAAACCTTGACCAATTAACTGTAAGCACCATTCGAACTCTTTGCATTGATGCCGTTCAGAAAGCCAATTCCGGCCATCCAGGTGCGCCCATGGGACTTGCACCGGTTGCCTACGTGCTGTTCAAACGCTTTTTAAAACATAATCCCAAAAATCCAGCCTGGATTGACCGGGATCGTTTTGTATTATCCGGGGGCCACGCATCTTCCCTACTTTACAGCCTCTTATATTTATTCGGATATGGGCTGGAACTTGAAGACTTAAAAGAGTTTAGACAATGGGGCTCCAGAACACCGGGACATCCAGAATACAGAGATACTCCCGGAGTTGAAACCACCACAGGCCCCCTAGGCCAGGGGGTTGCCAATGCCGTCGGCATGGCCATTGCCGAACGCCATTTAGCCGCAAGGTTTAATAGGGAAAACAAAGAAGTAATCAGCCACCATACCTACGCCATGTGCGGTGATGGGGACCTCATGGAAGGGGTGGCCATGGAGGCTGTTTCCCTTGCCGGTCACCTGGGTCTTGGAAAACTGATCTTAATTTACGATGACAACTCCATCACCATCGAAGGTGGTACCGATATTGCCTTTACGGAAAATGTCCGGGCAAAATTTGAGGCCATGAACTGGCATGTAGTTGAAGTGGCCGATGGCAATGATCTGGAAGAAATTCAAAAAGCAATCCAGGCGGGAAAAGATGCTGTAGCACGACCCACTCTGGTCAAAGTTAAAACCCATATTGCCTATGGCAGCCCCAACAAACAAGACACCTCGGCTGCCCACGGATCTCCTTTGGGAGAGGAAGAAATACGCCTGGTCAAAGAGTTTTATGGAGTTCCTGTGGATAAAACCTTCCATGTCCCGGAAGAGGTATTGGAAGACTGTAGAAAAGCCCTGAACTTTGGAGAAGGATTTGAAGATGCCTGGCAGACAATTTTTGACGGATATAAGTCCCAATATCCCGACCTTGCCGACCAGTTTGTGGATGCAATCTCTGGATTTTTAACCCAGGGCTGGGATGCAAACATCCCGGTTTTTCAAGTTGAAGACGGACCTGTAGCAACTAGGGCAGCATCGGGAAAAGTACTAAATGCCATCGCCGATAACCTGGGTGTACTCATGGGCGGATCTGCCGACCTGGCACCATCCAACAACACCTATTTGAACAACGCCACTGTATTTCAAAAAGATGCCTGGGAGGGAAGAAATATTCGGTTTGGTGTTCGGGAACATGCCATGGGGGCAATTATGTCCGGCATGTATCTACATTCCGGAGTCCGGCCCTATGGTGGAACCTTCCTGGTTTTTGCCGACTATATGCGGGGAGCCATCCGGGTGGCAAGCCTGATGAAACTGCCAATTATCTACGTATTTACCCACGACTCCATCGCCGTGGGGGAAGATGGTCCCACCCACCAGCCCGTGGAACAGATAGCATCCCTGAGAGCCATTCCCGGCCTCAACGTAATCCGCCCGGCCGATGCCAATGAAACCGCCCAGGCCTGGAAACAAGCCTTGACCACTATGGATTCTCCCACTGCCTTGATTCTAAGTCGTCAAAATCTACCGACCCTGGATGTGTCCCAGGGAAATGGAGAATTCAACCATGGTGCTTACACCATCAAAGATGCCGGTAAAAAAGCGGACCTCCTACTGCTGGCATCGGGGTCTGAGGTCCATATCTGTGTAGAGGCTGCCCTGGTTCTTGAAAAAGAACACAATATCAAGGCCTCGGTTATATCCATGCCTTCCTGGGAGCTGTTTGAAAAATCACCCGCACCCTACAAGGAAAGAATTCTGCCTTCCTCTGTTACAAAAAGACTGGCTGTTGAAGCCGGGATCTCCATGGGATGGCACAAATATGTAGGAATCAACGGCAAAATCATCGGTATTGATAAATTCGGAGCCTCGGCACCCGGCGAAACAGTACTCAAAGAGTATGGATTTTCCCCAGAAAATATCGTGAAAAATGCCTTGAATCTTGTGAAAAAATAAGTAATACTTCAATACCCGCCGGTGGGAAATCCCATAAAAGATTTCCCATCGGCGGCATCTCCATAAAGTAGATGAAAAATAATTTCATATACTTCATGGGGAAAATCCTTTTATTTTTACCAAAGGAACGGCAAATGCAGATTGACATTAAAACCCATGCCCATAGCCAGATGATTGATATCACATCCCAGGTACGTCAATTGGTCAAAAAATCCAATGTACAGAACGGTCTGGTCCATATATTTTCCATGCACACCACAGCAGCTATTACCATCAACGACAATGCCGACCATGCCGTTGAAGAAGATATTTTAAATTCCATCAACAAGGTTATTCCCTGGGATGATCAATTTAAACACATGGAAGGAAATTCCGCCGCCCACATCAAAGGCAGTCTCTTTGGTCCCTCGGAAATAATCCCCCTTGAAAATGGCTCCTTGGTTTTAGGCACCTGGCAGGGAATATTTTTCTGTGAATTTGACGGCCCAAGGGACCGACAGGTCAACGTGAAAATCCAGGCTGACTCTTAAATCTCCTTCCCATGAAAAGATTAATTTAACCCCCCATCCTCTTTTTTAGACAAGGAGATAGGGATTTTCACCAGGGAAACTCCTTCTTTGGTGAGAACTTTTTCTTCTTCCTTGGTGGTGATTCCCCGGATATTTCTATGTTCTGCGGCACCATAATGCATTTTCAAAGCCTCTTTTGCAAAAGAGGTCCCCACATTCTCATAATTTTTTTCTATAAACCCCGTTAGCTTTTCTGTAAATTCAGCCAACACTTCCTGATTTGCCCGCAGGGCTTGGCTTGCCTGATTGGACGGTGCAGAGGATGTTTTGATAGAGATCAAAGAAAGCTTTTGTTCAACGGAGGTGGTTTCACAAACAGGGCATTGCAAAATACCTTTTTCCTGCTGATTTTCAAGATCCTTTTTATCCTCGAACCATCCTTCAAAAGTATGTCCGTTCAAACACTGAAGATCAAAAACTATCATATTAAATAATCCTGTTTACCCCGGTGGCAATATTATAACAATAATCTCCCATCCTTTCATAGTTGGAAACCATGGCAATAAACAACACCCCTGCTTCCACGGAACACTGATTTGCCCGCAACCGTTCAATATGCTTATATCTCATATTCTCCCGCATCTGATCAACTAAATCCTCATGGGCCAGGGCTTTTTGGTAAAACTCTTCTGTTTTTTCACTCATTTCGTTAATCACCATCTCGAAAAAAAGATCCACCTCGTGGGAAATATCGATGAGATCCTGTTTGGCATCATCACTGAAAGCGTTCTTGTTATCATAGATTCGTTCCAGCATCTTAGACACATTTTCCATGGAATCTCCCAATCGCTCTATATTGTTGACGATTCTCATCATTTCGGAAATTTCCTTTGCCTCGGGGGTATTGATCTCCCCCTGGGAAATGGTGGTCAAATATTTAATGATAATTTTTTGGGAAGAATCCAGATAGTCCTCTACGGCATCCCTTTCTCCTAAAATATCTTCATTTTTCTCTTCGAAACAGGAGGATATTTTTTTCAGGTTCATATGGGCGAATTTAGACATTTGTATGATTTCCCCCTTGACCTTGGCCAGGGCACCAATGGGAGAATCAATAAAGGTAGCATCAAATTGGGGAAGATTATATTTCTCTTTTAATTGCTTTGGTTTCGGAGAAATCAAAAGTGTTAATTGTACGAGCTTTGGAAGAAAAATCAGAAAAACCAGGGCATTAATGACATTAAAGAGTGTATGTCCATTGGCTATATACCGTGCCGAATTGATATATTCGTTGTTAACCATTTGATCCACAGGCCCTGCACCCATTTTCATGGACAATGTCTGGACACAAGACACAAAAAATGGAAAAATGGCTAAAATAATACCCACGCCAACAACATTGAAGATAGTATGGGCATTGGCAGTTCTGTGGGCTCCGGCATTTTTAGATCCAAGGGTTGCCAACTGTGCCGTAATGGTGGTACCGATATTTTCACCCAATACCAGGGCCAGGGCCGTTGGAAAGGTTAAAAGTCCCGAGGTCGCCAGGGTCATTGTCAAACCAACCGTGGCAGAAGAGGATTGAACCATGATTGTTAAAATGGCACCCATGAGAACACAAAGTAAAATCCCTCCCATACTGGCGGTGGAAAATTTTGTGAAAAATGCAATAAATTGGGGATCTGTTTTTATGGGGGCAAGACCCATCTTCATAACGGTCATCCCATAAAACAGCAGGCCAAATCCCAGAATAATATCACCAATGTATCGATAATTACGTTTTCTGGAAAAATATTTAAGAATAACACCCAGGGCGATGGCCGGCAATGCCACTTCTGTAAATTTAAAGGCAATCAACTGACCTGTGATGGTGGTACCCACATTGGCACCGATAATCACCCCGACCGCCTGTTCAAAAGCCATAATTCCAGCACTCACAAAGCCTATGAGCATAACAGTTGTGGCAGAGGAAGACTGAACAATAGCCGTAACCCCTGCACCGGTTAAGCACCCGAGAATCCGGTTGGATGAGATTGCTTCAAGAATACTTCTTATCTTCTGACCGGCAGTTGCCTGGAGTCCTTCGGTCATCATTTTCATGCCAAGGATAAACAAGCCCAACCCGCCCAATGTCTGGATAATAATATTAAATATTTCCACGTGATCCTCTTTAACCCTATTTGTTAATCTTATTTGAATATAACTTTAAGCAAATTTTAATAACGCTTGGAGGGGTATACCTTAAATTATCATATTTTTCAATTGAGAAATGCGATGGCGATCTGTATCAGATTTAACACATGGAAACAAGGTATTATTTGTAAAAACAGGGTGTTTGGTGATATCAAACCTGGCATTTTTAACGGCATCCTCCCACATGGGGGTATGGGGGATGGGGGTGTAATAAGCCAATACCGGTAGAATCCCTGCTTTTTTTACGATAACCATGGAAGCTGCCACTTCTTCAAGGTCCTGATTTGGCAGACCACAGAGAAGATAAGCCCCCAGTTGTTTGGTATCAAACCCGGCAGTTTTCAAATTTTCTACAGCCTTGAAAAATTCATTTTCACCAACCTTGATATCATGATTTCTCTTCCTTGAAAAATTGGTGGTTTCCAATCCCAGACGAATGGTCTTAAAGCCGGCTTTGAACATAAGCTTTGCCGCCTCCAGGGTGATTTCTCTGATATGTATGGCATTGGGAGTATGGAAATTTATATCCATTTTTGAATCAATAATTTTTTCAAACAGAGGAAATGCATGGGATTTACCCTTCACCAGCAGGGCATCATCATAAAAAGCAAAATTTTTAATCCCATGGCCATGCCAATGTTGGATCTCTTTAAATACATTGGCAGGAGACCGCCGGCGAAGATTTGGTTCCAAAAAAGAAGAGGCACAATACTCACAGGAAAACGGACACCCCCTTGATGTCAAAATAGGAGCATAGGCCAGGTGACGGACAAGATCAAGGGCGGGGAAAGGAAAACTATCCAGATCATCAACATTGGGTATAAATTTAAGATCTACCCCTGTAAACTCCTTTATAAGAGAAGCAAGACAATCTTCCCCCGGCCCTGTTATCACCCGATCCGCCAGGGAATAACTTTCGGCATGATCCCGGCAAAGGCCTGCATAGATTCCTCCCAGGATTACCGGCACATCCAGAAAAACTTTTTTTATTATTTCTATGGTTTCCCTGACCCCGCTGGCCCAATAGGTCATAAGCGAGGTCACAAAGATAAGATCGGGCCGGGGTAATTTTTTGAGATCCTGATAAAACCATTCCGGGTCAATACCATACCGGGAAAAGGGCTGACCAATTTCCGGCAATAGAGTCCCAAGGTCCCTGGGAAAGGGGATGGGGGTCTTGCGAAAAGGCCCCCTGCCATCCCATAGCACCTTGACCGGCAGATCTGCTTTGGGATGAAACCGATCCAGACAGTCCATATAACTTAATCCAAAACCATTTTCCCGCAAGATAGCAGCAATGGACAAAAGTCCCAGGGGCTTTGCCCAAAAATCAAAAGCAGCAAAATCGTGAATCCAGGGGTTTACACAGAGAATATGGGGCGGATCAGTTTTCAAAATATTTCATGGACGTTTTTTTCAATTCCTGCCGGGAGAAAAGCAGGGTATATTTTTTTTCTCCCACGGCCTGGGATATCTTTTCAATAATTGCATGACACTGCTTTTCATCTGGGGCATGAACCATGGTATATACATTATATTCCCACCCCGGGGCAGGATTTCTTCTATAGCAATGGGAGATTTCCCTAAAAGTTGCCATGATATTGCCAGTCTTTTCCACCCGGTCTTCATCCACTTTCCAAGCCACCATGGCATTGGCTTTAAATCCTGATTTCTGGTGTTTGATGGTGGCACCAAACCTGCGGATCATTCCCTGGTCGTTAAGATCATTGAGTACCTTTAAAAACCGCTCCTCCGAAATTCCGATTTTTTCAGCCATTTCCAGAAAAGGCCGTTTGACAACGGGAATATCCGTTTGAAGCAAGGCAATGATTTTTTTTTCCAAATCTGTCAGCATATCTGCTTTCTTTAAAATATAATATTCAAGTAATTAATATCCAAATTTTGCCCAATGTGACCTATTTATTAATCTCTTGTCAATATATTGTTTTAAATCATTCTTTTTTATTGACCTTCAACAAGCCAACAGGTAAACAAAGTATAGTTTCTTGAACATGTAAAACAACTCTATCCAAATGAGGAGAATCCATGTCACGGTGTCCAGGATATCTAGTAAATATCCTGGCCCAAAGGGCCAGGCCTTGGGTTAACCCCTAAAAGGGGATAAGTCTGCCTTGCCCCCTGAGGGGGCAAGGGAAGCTGTCCCGAATTAATATTAACTGAACAAATCTCGTTGCTCCGTCCGTTTTTCTT
>JAAELK010000490.1 GCA_024226935.1 Desulfobacteraceae bacterium | reverse complement strand
TGTCAAATCTACTCATGGTTTTTTCCTTTAATCTGTTATGGGGATAACCGATTAAATTAATACCATGGGTAGATCCTTCAGGCATAGCCTTCTGACGATGACCACGCCCACAGGACGTGGTTTTTAATTTTTAATAAAGAAAAACAGCTTTACTACAAAAGATTCGTCTCAAACATTTTACATTTTTGTTATCAGAGAAAAAGATGACTGTCGTTATCACAATGACTACTTGATTCTACCAAGCAGTCAAATAAGACAATTAATCGAGGTTGGGATTATTAAAGATGGTCAAAGTTTATCAATCAGAATACAAAAAGATAAAAGAGGTCGATATATTTTAAATACCAAGCAAGATGTTACCATTTCAGTGAATCGTTTTAGTCAAATAGCGTAATCCGAAAAAAGGATCTATTTTTGATCTTTACTTTCCCCTAACCCTAAAAAGGAAATCCTCCATTAAAATACAACCCAATTTTTCAAAATTATCTAGTAACGAAAGTATATTATTGGTCAATGATGAAAAGACAATTATCAAACTTGCCGGTTGCCTCCTTGAACGGTATGCGTATGCCGTGACTGGTAAAACAAGCAGTGTTGAAGCTCTATCGCTGTTCGAATCTGACCCTGCCAAATTTGATCTGGTCATTACAAATATGGCAATGCCGACAATCGTAAGAACAGAATTTGTTAAAAAAGCCAGGGGCCAGATTAATCCAGAAGATTTTTTACATTATCGTAGGAGATGGAGGCATGGGCCTTGCCAAAGGATTTCGAGTTCCCCAATGCTTCCAGTTTTAAAAGATTCTCAGGTGTCGCATTAAAATCGAATGTAACAGATGCCGCGCGGCCTTTTTCAGAGAGGCTGACGGTGGATGCGCCGGACGCGGTATCCGTGGAAATCTCGCTGTCCGCTCCCTGGGGTACGACTGTCTTACTTTCCGGGGGGAGTTTCGACAAGTTCAATTGTGACAGATCAACGTTGTGTTTTTGATAATTTATATCCTGATTGATATCCATGGTGTCTCCTTTTGTTTAAGGTGGTATTAACCACCTTCGACTTTTTGTCTGGAGATAATTAAAGCAAGTTCAATGCCAGGTCTGGAATACAGATCAATTGCGGGGAGCATGATGATCTGTTTAATTTAAGAGGAAAAATTTGCCGGTAAAAAAGCGGTCAATTCTACCCCTACCCTTATAAAATCCTGACGTATAAACCGCAGATTTTCCAATTTATGCCTTGAGCAGATATCATCGGTTTATCCTTGCATGATCTATACACAAACGATATAAAACCTATAGTCAAAACAAGCATGTCCGGCGCTGCTCAGCAACACTGTTCCACAATGCTTTAATTAATCAAAGGAAAATAAATGAACCCTGCTGTGTTAATCATCGACCTTCAAGTCGGGTTATTCGAAGAATCAGAAAATCCATTTGATTTTGAAAATGTAATCGAAAGAATCAACAAAATAACATTTCATGCAAGAGAGAATAAATGGCCGGTAATCTTCATACAACATGAACAGGAAAAAGGCCTGTTGCAACACGGCAGTGAAGGGTGGGCCCTGATTCCTGAACTACAAACAGAATCATCAGATTTTTATATAAGAAAAACAACACCCAATTCATTTGTAAAAACCAATTTAAGTGAGTTACTGAATCAACACAATATAGATAATCTAATAATATGCGGCTATGCTACAGAGTTTTGTGTTGATTCAACAATTCGTGGTGGTGCAGCTCTTGGCTACTCTATTCAAATTGCTTCAGACGCTCATACTACACGTGACAAAAAACATGCTTCTGCAAAATTCATAAGAAAGCATCATAATGAAACTCTTTCAAATATAACAAGTTTTGGGGTCCCGATAAAAACTATAAAAAGCGAAGAAATAATAAATATAGACTAACCAATCATTCCGCCAGACTACCTGAAGGATTGGCAATTCACCCCTTTGTTCTGAAAAAAGCGGTTACTTTTTTTGGAATCAGCAAAAAGGGGTTAGTTCCACCCTATAGCAATTAAAAACGCGAAATGGATAAAAGAGAGATACTGAAGCGTGAAAATAATGACAAAATTCCCGATATTAAAAAAGCACAAGCTTTTTGAAACGGATAAAATTTTAAAAAACAGCAATTTGATTATTCATGAAGCAGTATCAAAAGTTATCATTGAAGGATCAAGAGGATTAAGAAACAACCCAAGAAAAGATTCAGATATTGATTTATCTCTAATCCTGGATGATGAATACAAGCCAACTGATACATTGTGCAGAGAAATTCTTGAAACTTCATTAAACAGTTGGAGAGGAATTATTGAATTGGATACAGCACTGGTCTTTGATAAAAAAAATTGCAAATTAAAGAGTCATGAACATCAAGAGTATAATCCAAATTTGTGTTCACATAAAATGGACTGTTTTGGGATATATAAAATTCAAAAAGGATTTAATGGATTTGTCCCGGATTTGGAGTAGATATTGAAAAAATATTTCCACTATTAATAATTTGGGAAAAAAATAATTAGAAAACAAATAATCTGTCTCTGGAGGTGACAGCCAGGTCGGAACGGATTTGCAGGATTACAACTCCTCGTTGTCCTGACTGCCGGAGATTTTAATCCCCACACCGCAAACGAATCCGCCTGGGCGATTCATCACAATTCCCAGGCCGAAGCCGGGTAAGGCATCAAGTTCTCTCCATCTCCCCCCTAATCTATACTGCTTTCATATTAATCGCTTCAAAGGATGAACGAAACTTTCATCTAAGAGCGTTGTCGACCATTGCCAGGATCATCTTGGACCCACGTTTTGAGAATAAGTGGATGCGGGACCAAAACGGCAACTAACCATAAATTTGTTTCCCTAATACAACATAGGAGGATAGTCTTATGCCATACTCAGACCACCAGGACTATGACCTGGCAGATAAAAAAAGGACCAAGAACAAAGCGGAATTTATCCAAATGCGATTAAGATTTCCTGATCGGATTACCATCGTCAGTGAAGGTGATTCCTGGTTTGCCTATCCTAAAAAATGGTTAATTGCCGGAAAACCCTCTAATTTAATAGATCATATCAGTAAATGGACCCATAAAAAGGCCAATTTTCTGACTATGGCTTCCAACGGCGATGAAGCTGTTGATATAATTTCTGGCAAGCAAAAACACGATCTTGTAAAAATATTACGCTGGCATCATAATGGGAAAAACAGAAAACCTGTAGATCTTTTATTGTTCAGCGGTGGCGGCAATGATGTTGTCGGTGAAAATGATTTTGAGCGGTTCATTAACCGGTATGATGAAAGTTATGTAACAGGTAAACAATATATCAATATGCCTCGATTAGAAAGAAAAATCAAACAGATCGGACTGGCATACCAGGAATTATTAGATATCCGTGACCACTATAGTCCCAAAACATTAATAATGACCCATACCTACGATTATCCCTATCCATCATTAACCGGTGGCGTGTTTTTAGGTGGATTGATTCAAACCGAAGCCTGGATGAAACGATTCATGGACGCAGCTGGCATTCAAGAAGAGTTCCAGGCTGATGTTATTCAAGTATTCATGGATACCATGGCAAAAGAAATCCTGGATATCGAAACCAGGCGAAAAGGTTTTATCGTTGTTGATTCTCGAAAAACCCTGGTTGGTGCAACAGAATGGTTAAATGAGATTCATCCCACATCCGAGGGATTTAAAAAAATTGCAGAACAGATCTTTAAAAAAATGAAGAATTTTTTTCCGACACTTGGGTAAACATTTTTTTTTAAAAGAGAAAAATCTGGTTTAATACAATAAAAAATGACAAAATCCATGATAATATCGAAAAGGAGATACCATGAAAACGGCAATTATTTTTTTTTCTCAGACCAATAACACACTGAAAGTAGCTGAACAGATTTGTGATGGAATTTTTGAAGACACAGGCCAATGCGATCTGCTTAAAATGGAAGAAGTGAGTGCTGGTTCATTGACTGATTATGATCTGATAGGTGTGGGATGCCCTGTTTTTTACTTTAAAGAACCATTTAACGTACGGCATTTTATTGAAGGATTACCACAACAAAAAAACAAACATTGGTTTGTCTTTTGCTCCCATGGAGCAGTGATGGGTCAGACTCTTCTTTCCATGACAAAATGTCTTGAAAAAAAAGATGCTCTTGTCATTGGCTCCCACCATACCTATGCGAATATAACTGTACCATTTTACCCTAAACATACTTTAACTTCGGGGCACCCGGATGACCTGGATTTACGAGAAGCTTTCCAATTTGGCAAAGCAATGGTAAAATGCAGTAATGCTGTATATAGCGGCGATACAAGTTATATCACTAAACCTTCTCCGGTTCATGAAAATTGGGCGAAAGATGGGGGTAATCTACTTACCCATGCCTTGCTTTCCCAAACTATCCCTCGTCTTTCCATTAATTTGGAAACTTGCATTCAGTGTAACGAATGCCAAAATTCCTGCCCTGTAAATGGTATTGATATCGAATCTGACCCACCCAGGATACAAGAACCATGCATCTTTTGCCTGCACTGTGCAAGCATTTGCCCTAGCTGTTCAATTGAAGCCGACTGGAGTCCGTTGGTTAAAATGGCACCCGCCAACTACGCCCGTTATAAAGAAGCCTTAAATGATGCAAAAGACCGCGGTGAATTTCGTTGGCTTATTGACCCTGAAACCGTCGATTGCAGCTATCCTCTTCACAAACAGCGGGAACACGAAATAAAAGATGACTGATTTAAAACTAATTGCAAAAATCAGATACCGGGGTTTTTGATCTCCCAGCCCCCACAAATTCACGCCCATATCGGGCGTACAAAAACATTAAGTCCAGTGATCCAGGCTGCACTTAGGTCACGACCCATAGCCATATTCGCTCTGGGAATCAAGAAGGAAAATAAAAGTGACAACCCAATCAATACGCTGGCTACTTGAAGGACCAAAATGGTTGTCCTTTGCCGTAAGAAAACAATTGCTTGATGAACAGACCGATTCAAAAGATTCTCTCAAAAGTAAAGAAATTATCGATCTTGTTAAGGTTATAAGGAGTAAAGATCGAGGTTTTGAAGCTTTAATCAAAGGCAAAGTTTCCTATACAAAGGAACTTTACTGGTATTTATTTTTCCTTGCAGACATTGGTTTTAAAGCCGGGGAGTTGAATTTGGATACTAGTTTTCAGAAGGTTCTTGATCTTGAGGACAGCCACCACAAATTTTTGGTTTCTAAAGAGATGAAACCGGATTTCTTTTGTATCTCATCTATTTTACTGACGGCAATGGTAAAAATGTCTGAACATGTAAAAGACAGATTGCGAACACACCTCGTCACTATTATGGATGCACAAAGATTGGATGGGGGATGGCATTGTGCAAAGAGTCGAGCAATCGGACAAAAATTGGAAAAATCCGGGTCATGTTTGATGGATAACCTGAACATACTCATGCTACTCGCAGAATATGAAGAATACATTAATAATCCCAAATTAGAAGGTGCCATAGACCTGCTTTTAGCACATTGGCGAAGACGAGATGAAAAATGGCGGCCATATGGTTTCGGGATTGGTTCAGATTTTAAGAAATTGAGATACCCGGCTTTTAAATATGGAATTGTCAGGGTTTTAGACGTATTGTCCATCTATCCCTATGCCGTAAAGCAGGCTGAGTTTGATGATATGCTTGACTGTGTATTGCAAAAGGCAGACAATGGTCGGTACAGACCTGAATCTGTATCTAAAATGTTCAACAAATTCGATTTTGGACAGAAAAAAGAACCAAGCCGCTGGCTTACGTTCTTATTAAACAGGATTGAAAAAAGACATCCCCAAAGGTAATAAGGGGACCATTTACAGCAACCCTCTGATATCAATGTTGTGATCAAACCCAAATAATAAAATAAACCACTGTCAATTCATTAAAAAAATAGGATGGAAGGACAATGAAAAAAAAGAGTTTTTTGATATTTATAAGTTTATGGATAGGATTAATGACTTCAGTCGAAGGAATCGAGTTGAAATTCAACACTCAAGATTTTGCGCCATTTAGTTATGAGGCGGACGGAGTTGTAGCGGGACCGGCTGTAGACATCATCAAAAAAATTTGTAGTGAGATGCAAATTAAATGCTCTTTTCGATTATTGCCCTGGAGACGGGCACAACAGGAAATGAAAAATGGTAAAGCCCATGGCATGTTTCTCATTGGATGGAATAAAAAACGTTCAAAATGGCTGTATTTATCACCTCCCATTACGAAGAGCCAGTATAGTTTCTTTGTTCCCCAAAATAATCCTCTATATTACAAAAAAACTACCGATATTGTTGGGTATAGGGTCGGTGTATATGGAGAATCAAACACATCAGAGTCACTTGAGGAGTTAAAAAATCAAATGATAGAGTCAAACCTTCAACCAATAAAAATTATAATGAAATATGACGACATTATTCTTTTCAACATGTTGAATAACGAAAATAGAAATATTGATGCAGTATATTCCAACACAAAGGTTGGATATGCAATTATTAACCAGAGGCATCTAAAAAATATTAGACATGCTGGAATACACAAGAAATTAAATTATTATATAGGATTTTCAAAACAATATACAGATAAGGCCATTGTTAATCAATTCAACGCTACATTTAAGAAACTACATAAAAATGGGGTCATCCCCACAATATTAAACAAATATAATATGGAAGCCGCAAAAATAGAATAGCCCCCTTGTACTATGCCAGCAAGGCTTGCAATATTACCGGTTTCTTGCACTTACACAAATTAGTCGTATACTTTGCCCCCGAAGGTAGGCTTGTTTAGTGGCAATACCAATACCATAATCTAAATGACACCATTTTGCAGTTACTGTTCCTATTTCATCACTTTTTTTATAAATAACAACTCCAACTCTGGGCATAGGTTTTCCTTCTTTTAATAAATCCAATTTAATAGTAGCATGAGATATCACCCATATTGTTTAAGTGGATGAAAAATGAGATCGATAGCGTGCTACAGAATAGATGGCTATTGGATGCATAGGAAGTAACTATGAGAATATTATTAATACTGATGTTTACCTTAATGGGGTTTTCTCCTGTTTTTGCGGGAAATATTTACAGTATCTATGTCGTATGTGATGAATGGAAGGATTACACAAACAAAGACGGAACAGGAGCATACTGGGAAATAGTAAAATCCGTGTATGAGCCTGTAGGGATAAAAGTTAAAACTAAAGTCATGCCTTGGAAACGTGTAAAGCACATCGTCAGACATAAAGATGCCGATGCATTAATCGGTGATTATTACGAAGCGGATGCTAAAGATTATCTTTACCCCAAATGGCATATCAGTGTGGAAGACCCTGTTGTTGCAGTATTTAAAAAAGCAAATATAATAGATTGAGGAAAAAAGGGCCTCAAGTCCCTGGCAGGCAGGTGAACGGTATGGATCAGAGGATATGATTTTAATAAATCTTTTTTAAACGGGATAAACGTCATAATACATGAAATCGCTTCAGTTTATCAAGGTCTGAAGCTGATTGATATCGGAAGAGATGATGTTTTTTTGGATTATGAGTCAAACATCAGGCACGAAGCAAAGAATCTGGGCATTGATCTGGATAAAGATTATGAGATAAAGGCAGCAAAACGCGGCAGTAAACTCTTTGTTGTTTTTGCAAAGACCAAAAGTTCTGAAAAACTTATCAAAATATTTGACAGCAGAATGACCCAGCTGGCTGAATCGGGAGAAATAGAAAAAATCTATCTTAAATGGGGATTAAGCGCAGAAAAATTCGGAAAGGAGAGATTTGATAAAGATTGATATTTGCATAAGGCTCATATTGGATTCCGGGCGTACACAAGGCGCTGCTGCCAATGACCAAGCTGTTTACATTCCAGTCAGTTTTCAAAACAATATCTGTGAATCCGGATATTTGGCACTGGACTGATTGTATTCCGGTATCCAGAACAAATTTTCCCTCTTTTCTCCGGGCGGCGAATATGATAATTATCTGGAATTATATTTACATCCAACTCAAAAGAGGAACAAATGGAAGAAGAGAATAAAAAAGGGCATTTTATAGAATCCATCATTAAACAAGACCTGGAAAATAATAAGAATGACGGGTTGGTGACCACCCGTTTTCCACCGGAACCCAATGGATATCTACACATCGGACATGCAAAATCCATTTGCCTTAATTTTAATATGGCCAAACAATTCAATGGAACTTGCAATTTACGCTTTGATGATTCCAATCCGGCAAAGGAAAAGCAAATTTATATCGACTCAATAAAAGAGACGGTAAACTGGCTTGGGTTTGATTTTAAAACCCCTTTCTTTGCTTCTGACTATTTTAATGACCTCTATGAATTTGCCATCCAATTGATCCGCCGGGGAAAAGCCTATGTGTGCAATCTATCCCCCGAAGAGATGAGGCAATACCGAGGAACCCTGACTGAAAAAGGGGAAAATTCCCCCTTCAGGGATCGGTCTGTTGAAGATAACCTGGACCTGTTCAACCGGATGAAAAATGGAGAGTTCAAAGAGGGAGAAGTAACACTCAGGGCTAAGATTGATATGGCCTCACCAAATATCAACCTCCGGGACCCCATTATCTATCGGGTAAAAAAAGCAACCCACCCCAGGACCGGGGACAAATGGTGCATCTACCCCATGTACGATTTTACCCATTGTTTGTCCGATTCTTTGGAAGGAATTACCCATTCCCTGTGCAGCCTTGAATTTGAAGACCACCGCCCATTATACGACTGGATCCTGGATACATTGGCCACCCCCTGCCACCCCCAGCAGATTGAATTTGCCCGGATGAATATCAATTACACCATCTTGAGCAAACGCAAACTCCAACTTCTTGTGGATCAAAACAAGGTATCCGGATGGAACGACCCAAGACTGCCCACCTTGGAGGGCATGCGACGCAGGGGATATACGCCGGAAGCCATCAGAAATTTTTGCAACATCATCGGGGTTTCCAAAAAAGACAGCCGCATTGACATGGGACTGCTGGAATCCTGTCTTCGGGATGATCTCAACGAAAAGGCTCCCCGGGTGATGGGTATTTTAAAACCATTAAAAGTAACCATCGAAAACTATCCCGAAGGCAAGACAGAAAACCTGTCTGCCATGAACCACCCCCAAAAAGAAGAGATGGGCAAACGACCCATTTCCTTTTCCAAAGTGATCTATGTGGAACAAGATGATTTCATGGAAGATCCACCTAAAAAATTCTTCCGGCTGGGATTGGGAAGGGAAGTCCGCCTCCGATATGCATATCTGGTAACCTGTACAGAGGTAATCAAAAACGCAAAGGGAGAGGTGATTGAACTTATCTGCACCTATGACCCCCAAACAAAGGGGGGCAATGCCCCCGACGGCAGAAAGGTCAAAGGCACCATCCACTGGGTCGATGCAAATAACTGCCTGGACGCAGAAGTTCGCCTCTACGACAGATTATTCAAGGATGAAAACCCGGAACAAGGCAATCAGGACTTTATGGAAAACCTAAATCCGGATTCCCTTGAAATTCTAAGAAGTTGCAAGCTTGAAACAAGCCTTGAAACTGCGAATTGCAAAACCATATACCAATTTGAGAGACTGGGCTATTTTTGTCAGGATTCAGTAGATAGTCAAGCCAGCAATCTTGTATTCAACCGAACTGTCACCCTACGAGATGCCTGGGCAAAAATAGCTAAAAAACAACCGCCCAAAAAGCAAGTAAACCCCAACAAAAAAAGCAAAAAGTAATCTTTACAAAAAAAACAGAAGGCGACCGGAATTACTCCCCGGCCGCCTTCTGTTCTATTGATTCAGAATATATTTACATCGTTTTTATATGAAACTCTCGATATCAAGAGAGGGTTTCAATCTTTGTTATGAGCGGCACCAAGGATAAAATCCCTGGTCCGCCCATGGCGGTTATTCAAATCGCCAGGTTGTTCCCTGGGCACCATCCTCCACAATTATATGCATTTCCTGGAGCTGATCCCGGATTTCATCGGCCCTGGCAAAATTCTTTTCAAGGCGTGCCGTTACCCGCTGAACAATCAAATCATCCACCATGGCTGGATCAATGGCCATCTCGACAACTCCCCTGTCTTTTTTTACCTTGAAATAATCCTGGGGTTCCATCAGAAAAATTCCCAGAATACTGGAAATCGACTGGATATCTGAATAAACCCGGCCCAAAATATCACGCCCGGAGGCGTCAAGCTTGCCCTTGGCATCATCCAGCAATTTATTTCCTTTTTTAACCGCCTCAAAAACCAGCCCCAATGCTTTTGCAGAATTAAAATCATCATTCATGGCGGTGACAAATCCATCCCACAACTCACCGACCGACTCTGTTTCCCAGGTCATATTCTCATCTTCGAGTCGTCCCATAAAGGCATAGACACGATCCAATCCCAGGGAGATTTCCCCCATGGAATCCTCATTATAATCGATGGGACTTCTATAATGCTTGGACAATAAAAACAGGCGGATCACTTCGGGAGAATAATCAGCCAGCACCTCTTTAATCATGGTAAAATTGTCAAGGGACTTTGACATTTTTTCATTATTGATATCTACGAATCCATTGTGTATCCAATACTTTACAAATTGGCACCCAAAAACGGCCTCGCTCTGGGCAATCTCATTTTCATGGTGGGGAAATATCAAATCCTTACCCCCTCCATGGATATCAAAACTTTCCCCCAGATACTCATAGCTCATGGCCGAACACTCAATATGCCACCCCGGCCGCCCCTTACCCCAGGGGCTTTCCCAATATGGTTCCCCGGGTTTTGCCGGTTTCCAAAGAGTAAAATCCAGAGGGCTTTGCTTTTTTTCATCCACAGCAATTCTGGCACCGGCCCGCATATCATCTGGATTTCGGCCGGACAGCTTGCCATACTCCTTAAAAGAGTCAATGGAAAAATAAACATCCCCACCCTCCACATGGTAGGCCTTGCCCTTGTCAATGAGCATCTGAATAAAATCGATGATATGCTGGATATGTTCCGTGGCCTTGGGGGACATTGTAGGACGAAGCACATTCAAAGCATCCATTTCATTATGGAATTCATCAATATATTTTTCCGTAATTTCGGTACAGGATTCACCAGTCCCATTGGATTTTTTAATTATCTTATCATCCACATCCGTAAAATTTCTCACATAGGTGACGGTATAATTGAGCTTTGTCAGCCACCTGTATATCATATCAAAAACCACCACAGATCTGGCATGGCCAATATGACTGGTGTCATAGACAGTAGGCCCGCACACATACATGCCTACTTTGCCCTCGTGGATGGGAATAAAATCTTCTTTTCTGGCGTTCAATGTATTATAAACTTTTAAACTCATTTTTATTTTCCTAGGATACGCGTATTATGAGATGGCGCATATTAATAATGTTGTCTGGGCAGCAATACCCTCTTTTTTTCCGATAAATCCGAGCTTTTCCGTCGTGGTTGCTTTGACATTCACAAGATCTGGAGCCAAATTAAGCACCTTGGCTATATTTTGAGCCATTTGCTTCTTGTAGGGGCTGAGTTTAGGTTCCTGGGCAAAGAGAATACAGTCCATATTGACAATATTATATCCTGTTTTCAGGAGAAGATCCCCACATTTTCCAAGAAGAATACAACTCGAAATCCCTTTATACAGGGGATCTGTATCGGGAAAATGATCTCCAATATCTCCCAGCCCTGCAGCCCCTAAAATAGCATCACAAACCGAATGAATCAATACATCCGCATCTGAATGACCTTTTAACCCTTTTTCATGATCTATCTTCACGCCGCCGATGATCAGGTCGCGCCCAAAAACCAATTGGTGAACATCCACCCCTGATCCTATTTTCATCTCCGATTTTATCATGGTCTATAATATTTGTCCTTTTTTCAATCCTGCAAGCAAAAAAAATAAATATCCACCTTCTTAGAAGGTGGTTTTGC
>JAAELK010000489.1 GCA_024226935.1 Desulfobacteraceae bacterium | reverse complement strand
TTCATAATGGGGTTTGTTTCCCTGTAATACCTTTTTTAACACGGCTTCTTTTAATTGGATAGAATATCCCATATTTATCACCTCAATGCCCCAAATTTAATTTTTAATTGAGACGACATCTATCCTGACACAGGGGGTTATTGATTATGCATTATTTAATAATGATAATATTAAAAAAAATATTGCTAATGGTTATGTCACTAAGAATTTTTATGGTGAATATGGGCTTGCTTTTGGTAATGTATTTTATACTAGTGGTATGAGTATAGCTCCAGACTTTTTCCCTCATTTACTTGGAAAAGATCAAACAAAAGCGTCTTATAAAAATTGGCGCAATTTCCAAGGAGACATCGCATATTTTAGTGACTAAGGTCAGCTCTGATAGTTTTGGATAAAGCTTTTGACAAATGCAACGCACCTACAGATTTTGTCTCCTTTGCAAAATCTATTCTGGAGATGTCCGACGATAAAGCTAAAGTCACGGAGGTGTATAAAAAGGGTACTCCAAATGTGGTAAGTTTTTCTAAACAACTCTTGGGTATGTGATATGACCATCATTCCCTCCTGTTTTTGTAGAAAAATCAAGTAGATAATGACTTTCATGACCACATGTCAAATGCCATTTTGTTACGTACAGATTATCCTAATTCAAACTGGCATAGGGGGCCAAGCTGCTCCAGGATACAAAAACTATTGGAACCCACATTTGGGCCTTGGGCAATAGTGGATCTGTCGGTTCTCCTGCAATAGGTAAAACAAAAGCTGCAAAACGGGTTTTAAAAAAATGTTTAAATCCGGGCATACCACAACTCCTCGTGTTATCACTGTTGATAAGAATACTTCATATCCTGCTGCTGTGAAAGAATTGAAATCTAAAACTGCTGTTAAATTTATTAGAAATCACATACCATTGCTCTATCGTATCTGATTTGTTTACTGAAATGAGTTGGACGACAGGATGATTTTTGGGCTGTTTGCTTTTGTAACAGCCCGTCGAGAATTTTATTGTTTTAATCAAAGGAAACGCATGGGTAAATTAACAGTTAGAGCAGTTACCGAAAATGATATTTTAGCATTACAGAAAATCAGCAAGAATACTTTTTTGGAGACATTCGCATCAGAGGAGTCCGCATCTGATATTGAACAATATGTAGAGGAAAGCTTTAGTGTCGCTTCCTTGTCAGCACAAGTAGCAAATCCAGGATCAAGATTTTTTTTCTCAGAAATAGAAAATGAGGTTGTAGGATATTTGAAAGTAAACCTGGATAGTGAACAGACTGAGCAAAGATTAGGCCAAACAGTAGAGATGGAAAGATTATATGTGTTATCACCATATCATGGTGATAATGTGGGTAAATTACTTTTCGAAAAATCTGTCGAGATTGCAAAACGACACAATGCCGGTTCACTTTGGTTAGGGGTATGGGATGGTAATGAAAGGGCTCTTGGCTTCTATCATAAAAATGGATTCGTTGAGTTTGGCAAGCGTAATTTTAAGTTTGGACAGGTTGAAGCAGTAAACTTATTAATGAAATTGAAGCTCTGTTAGTTATCCGAAGAGTAAAACGATAGAATACCACTATTGGGCTACCGATTTAAACAGGGACAATTTTAACTTTTTTTTTATTGTAGGAACCCCTTATAGCCAGGAAAAAAAGAGACTGAAAACGGTCGCTATTTTATACTATAAGGGGATTATAAAATTGAAATTTGAGTTTACCGGATAACCAGCCCTATTCCACAAAGATACCAATATGCTTCATATAAGAGGCAATCTCCCGGACTGTTTGCCGGATCAAAGACACATTGCTGGGAACAATAATAATGGTATCATCCCCGGCCACAGATCCCAGAACTGTATCAAATTTGTAGTCATCAATAAATTTGGCAACGGTATTGGCGGTCCCGGGGCGGGTCTGGATCACAATCTGGTATCCATTATCCACAATCTTATCCACCAGGGAATCCAAAAAGCTGGCCTCCCTGAGCCCTGGTTCTGCCAGGGCGTAAACGGTATTGCCCGACCCATCCTGGCCTTTAACGGCATTTATTTTTTTCAAGGCCCGGGAAACAGAAGACTGGGTGGTATGCACCCCTTGTTCCCCCAGGGCCTGGACAAGCTGGGCCTGGTTCCCGGAAACACCCTGGGAGAGAAGTCGATTTAATTCAGAAGAAATAGTCATGGCGTATATTCATTTTTAAATATTTTATGTAAAAATCCCATTTTTTGTTCATATTATGCACTTATGTAAACCTAATTACGCATATTATACATAAACTCTTGACTATTTCAAGATTTTTCTACATTAATGACTCCACGATAAAAAATATTATTAAAGATGCAGACAAGGAGAGATTATGTCAAAAGGAAAAGTAGTTCTGGCCTATTCAGGCGGACTGGACACCTCAATTATTCTAAAGTGGCTCTTGGAACAAGGATATGAAGTAATAGCTTACATGGCCGACATAGGTCAGCAGGAAGATTTTGATGCAGCCAAAAAAAAAGCCATGGAGATTGGTGCAGCCCAGGTATTTATCGAAGACATGAAAAAAGAATTTGTCACGGATTATATTTTTCCTGTGTACAAAGCCAATACCGTCTATGAAGGCCGATATCTTCTGGGTACTGCCATTGCCCGGCCAATTATTGCAAAAAAGCAGATCGAAATTGCCAAAGCCGTGGGTGCCCAGTTTGTTTCCCACGGAGCCACGGGAAAAGGAAACGACCAGGTCCGGTTTGAACTTTCCTATTATGCCTTAAATCCCGACATCAAGGTAATAGCCCCCTGGAAAAATAAAGATTTCCTGGAAGCATTCAAAGGCAGAAGCGATCTTCTGGCCTATGCTCAAAAACATGGAATCCCCACCAAACAGACCGCATCCAAACCCTATAGCGAAGATGATAACCTGCTCCATATTTCCCATGAAGCAGGTATCCTTGAAAATCCGGGTCATATATGCGATGAAAACATTTATTCTCGCACCGTTTCCCCGGAAGAAGCACCGGACAAAGCCACCCACATCATCATTAAATTCAAAGACGGCATTCCCATAAAAGTCACCAACCTGGAGGACAATACCCAAAAAACCGATCCCCTGGAATTGTTCGAGTATCTGAACAAACTGGGACAAGAAAATGGTATCGGACGTCTGGACATGGTGGAAAACCGCTTCGTGGGCATCAAGTCCCGGGGAGTTTATGAAACACCCGGCGGCACCATCCTCCATGAAGCCCATATGGATATCGAGGGAATAGCCATGGACCGGGAAGTCATGCGGATTCGTGACATGCTGGCGGCTAAATACGCAGAACTTGTCTACAATGGATTCTGGTTCAGCCCGGAAATGGAATTTCTCATGGCTGCCATGGATAAAAGCCAGGAAGTCATTGACGGGGACGTCACCTTAAAACTTTACAAAGGTGTGGCCTACCCCATTGCCAGGACAAGTCCTTCCTCTTTGTATAACCAGGACCTTTCCTCAATGGATATTGAAGGTGGATACAACCAGGAAGATGCCGAAGGGTTCATCCGGATCAATGCCATCCGGCTCATGGCCCATAAAAACATTATAGACAAAAAATAAAAACTTTAGTCACCATGGGGTGCACCAGAAATGGATTAATTTCCGGTGTGCCACATGGTGGATCAATTATAAATCAACTGCCTACAATGGGTTCAACAAACTGAACTTCGGAATCCCAGGGAAACAAAATCCAGGTATCCTGGCTGACCTCGGTCACATGGACATCCACCATGGGTTTGCCAGCAGGTTTTGCATAAACCGTTGCAAAACAGGCCTTGGGAAGCATATCCCTGAGTAGCTTTATGGTAGAACCGGTATCCACCAGATCATCAATAATCAGCAGACCTTCACCATCTCCTTCTATCTTTTTAAGGATGGTAAACTCCCCCTGGTTCTGCCCGTCATAGCTTGCGATACAAACAGTATCGATGTAGTGGATCCCAAGCTCCCGTGCAATGATGGCAGCAGGCACAAGCCCTCCCCGGGTTATGGCAACAATTGCTTTCCACGAAGTTTTCTGATCATGGAGCCGCCATGATAAAGCCTTTGCATCGCGGTGAAGCTGATCCCAGGAAATGGGGTAACTTCTTTTGTAACGATCCTGATTTTCATCCATAACTTACCTCTCCTTTTGTTCATATAATTAAAGTTGCTAAAAAATTTTATTTTGACTTTTCATCCAGCTGTTTTATTTTATTTGGGCATGAAAGAAAAGAGACTAAAGGAAAAAAATTTATGAAAAAGACATGCCTTGACTGCGGTGGAAAACTTTATATCAAGCGAACCTGAACAGATGTAACCTTCTGCTGCAAGTTATGCGGCCAAAAATATCCGGAAGACAAATACAAAGATCTCATGGACGAACACCTTGAAGAACTGCTTGCAAATGTGCCCATAGACAGATTATAGCCCGCCTTTATTTTTGTAATCTGTTATGGTTATTTTTTTTTAATCTGTATCTATTATTTGCCTTTTCTCCCTGTTAATTTGCTCTGATAATCAGGTCCAATAGCAAACACCTATCCATTGGGGAAAATAAAACACTATAAAAAAAAGGAAATAGATATGGATTACCAAGGCCTTCTAGCAGACAGAACCACACTCATGCAGACCAATGCCATCCGGGAAATTTTAAAAGTGGTTTCCAATCCAGATATCATTTCCCTTGCAGGCGGCATCCCCTCTCCCGCAAGTTTTCCCATGGACATTATCCAGGAACTCACCCAGAAAGTTTTAACAAAATATGAATCCAGCGCCTTCCAATATGATTTTACCGAAGGACTTTTGCCCCTGCGGGAACAGGTATCCATCCTCCTTAAAACAAGAGGGATCCAAGCATTGCCGGATGCCGTCAATATCACATCCGGTTCCCAGGGGGCCCTGGATGCCATTGCAAAGCTTACCATATCAAAGGGAGACAAAATTGCCCTGGAAGCTCCCACCTACCTGGGAGCTATTTCTGCATTCAATCCCTATGAACCCTGTTATATACCCATGGATATGGATAATGAAGGTCTGATCCCAGAAGCCCTGGAGGACACCCTCAAAACCCATGCAATCAAATTTATCTACCTGGTCCCCACCTTTCAAAACCCCACGGGACGAAGCCTGACCCTGGAACGACGAATCCAGATTGCCGATATCATACAAAAATACAATGTGCTATTGATCGAAGATGATCCCTATTCTGCTCTTCGTTACAAAAAAGATCCCCTACCAGCCATCAAAACCCTGGCACCGGAACATGTAATCTATATTTCCACCCTGTCCAAGATATTTGCCCCGGGACTGCGCATCGGATTTTATGCGGCTCCCAAATTTTTACGCCAATGGCTTGTCCTGATCAAGCAGGGAGTGGACCTTCACACATCCACCTTTAACCAGGCCCTGGCAGCAGAATACCTGGAAGGCGATTACATTTCCACCCATCTGCCCAGAATCATCGACATTTACAAACCACGACAAAAAGCCATGATGGATGCCTTGAACCGAATGCTGCCCCGGGGGTTTTCCTGCGCCCCTTCCGATGGAGGCATGTTCTTATGGGTGACAGGGCCTGAAGAATTTGATGCCCTTACCCTCTACCACAAGGCAATTGAAAAAGGAGTGGCATTTGTACCGGGACAATTTTTTTATACCAACCCCGAAGATGGCCTTAAAACCATGCGCCTGAACTATACCATGGCCGATGAAGCCACCATTGAAATCGGTATCGAAAAGCTGACCGACGCCATCGGGGCCATACAGCAATAAAAAATCAATCCGACAGAAAAAAAACCATCGCCGCAGATTTTAGTAAAAATACTGCGGCGGTGAATTTAAGATCAGACTTTCAATTCACCGGGCATATATAATTTAATATCATGTTGCTCCAAAAATTGTTTAAACCCGATAATAGTTTCTTTGCTATATTCCATATGAACTGCCTGGTATTCACAATTATTAACACAGCCAAAACAAAGAACGCAGGCAGCAGTATCCACGTAATATTGTGCAGGGTCAATGGCATTAACGGGACATTTTTCAACACATTCCCCACATTGAACGCAATTTTTCTTTATAATATAATGCTTTTTTACCAGGAGTTTTGTCCACCATTCAGGCCCGAAAAAGGTAGAACACTCCCTTAGGGTAAGTTTTTTAACAAACACCCCTGGTTGGTTTTCTTTAACTTGATCAATTATGAACCCGGCATAATTACGCACCTCCCCAAAGGTATTTTCATCGGGTAAATACCTGGCATTCCATGTTTTTTCACTTACCTTATCCTGGGACCAGGCCAGGGGAAAAGAACTCAGGGTTCTAAATGAATTGATTGCCAGAGGCACCCCATTTTTTTCCGATAAAAGTTGAAGAATTGAATAGTTTGCATTGTCCTGATTGCCTTCCGGTCCTCCGAAGGTTACATAGGATGCCACCGGGACACCATTTAAATCAGGCAAACCCTTTATAAAGTCTTTCACATAATCAGGTATATCATAATAAAAAACAGGCGCACCTAAAACCAGAAGATCAAAATTGAGAATTTGCTCTTTTTGAAAATCTCTTATATCACAGGATTCAACCACCAGCCCTTTTTGGGCTAATTCTTTGGCAAGAACCATTCCACACCGTTGGGTGTGACCAGTCTGGCTATACCATAGAACAAGAGCTTTACCCACCTGGCCTGACTTCATAGAGACTTTGGCTTTTGTACTGCTTATGGTCACACAAGATGACAAGGGTGCGACGGATAAGACAGCAGCTGTCAGGACGCTTTTTTTTACAAAGGTTCTTCTAGTATTCAAAATTAAAATCCTCTTTTGTATTAAATTAAACCATACTATGATTTATCCTAAAAAAATTATGATTTCCATAACCTTTTTTTTCAGGTTTTAAAAAAATAAATGATATGGTAGTCTGAACAATCTGATTTATCCATTTAACAAATCAGAATCAAAAAATTCGGGGGAAAGATATGGTGATTTCTGTAAAACGCTTATTTAGAACTGGTATGATCATCGGTATAACAACAGGAATCTTCCTGAGTTTTATTTCCCTGACCTGGGCTTCTACCAGGCAATCAAAAATTGACCCCTTTCCGACCTATCCTTCCATTGCACCCAATGTAGCATTCTGGACAGATATATTTACCCGTTACTCAAGATCCCAGGGAGTAATCCACGACACCAGAAATCTTGGCCGGATATACGAGGTGATTGCCCTGGATCCATCCCAGACAAATACAGCAGCAAAAAAAAATAAAAAAACAAAAAAAAGAATTCTGGAGCAATACGAAAAAATACTGCTATCCCTTGCTACCGGAAGACCTCCTGCCACTTCAAAAGAAAAACAAACAGCAAAATTATTCGGCAATAAAGCCACCCCCAAAGACTTTAAACAAGCTGCCCGCAGGTTGCGATGCCAGACCGGATTGAGCCAGGAATTTAAGGAAGGACTGATCCGATCCGGTGCAGTAATTGAGCAATTCAAACAAATTTTTCAATCCCACAACCTTCCCACTGATCTTGCCTATCTGCCCTGTGTGGAATCGTCCTTTGATTTTACAGCCTATTCCAAATTCGGAGCCGCCGGCATCTGGCAATTTACCCGGGGAACAGGAAGAAAATATATGAAAATCGGATATGTGGTGGACCAGCGCCGTGATCCTTACATATCCACCCAGGCGGCTGCCCGTCACTTAAAAATAAATCATGAAAAACTTGGGAGCTGGCCCCTGGCCATAACAGCTTACAACCATGGAGTAAACGGCATGCTCCGGGCCCAAAAACAAAAAGGTAACTATGAAAAAATATTTAATACTTACCATGGACCTTCCTTTAAATTTGCCTCAAGAAATTTTTATTCCGAGTTTATAGCTGCCCGGCAGGTGGCCAAAAATTATGAATACTATTTTGGAGATCTCTCCTTTCAAGAACCGGTTCAATTCACCCGGTTCACCACCAAGGGGTACCTACCGGCCAAGGCCCTGACCCAGGGGCTTAATCTGGAAATCAAAACCATACAAACCATGAACCCCTCTCTGAGAACCCCGGTATTCACCGGCCGGAAACACATCCCCAAGGGATTTGAGCTGCGCCTGCCAAAACGAATTACCCACAAAACCATTACCCGGGTAATAACAGACCAATACCAGGCCAGACAAAAACCCAGCAAATTCCATCTGGTCCGAAAAGGAGACACAGCAAGCTACATTGCCAGAACCCACACCGTTTCCTTAAATGATCTGATAATGGCAAATGGACTTAGCCGAAGAGCTACCATCTACATCGGCCAAAATCTAAGGATCCCGGTGCAAGGAGAGGTAGTACCAACCAAGTCTTCGAGAACAAAGGCTTCATCTAAAACTTCATCCATACCAAAAACCACATCTTCTCTCCCCCTGGCAGATAACGCGGGAAAAGAGGCAAAACCTGTTTCTAAAGAACCCATAATCAATCTTGAGATTGTCATCAGCGACCTGAAAATTCGAAAAACCATTACCCAATCAAACCAAATGGTGGGAATTATCCAGGTGGCACCCGAAGAGACTCTGGGGCACTATGCTGACTGGCTTCAAATCCCCACCCAGAAAATCCGCGCCCTGAACCAATTTGCCTATGGCAAACACATTTCAATTAACCAAAAGATCCAGATTCCCCTGGCACAGAAAGATAAGGACCGATTTGAAGAACTCAGGTACGAATATCACAAGGAAATGGAAGAAGATTTTTTTGCATCTTTTTCCATCGATGGCGTGGACACCTATGAAATCAAAAATGGAGACACCATCTGGTTTCTGTGCCTCAATAAACTGGAAATTCCCCTATGGCTACTGCAAAAATATAACCCTGTCATGAATTTAAACAAATTACAGCCCAAAGCAAGAATCAAATACCCAATTATCAATAACCGCCTGGGTATTAAAATTTAGATCAGATACCAGGATCATGCTTTTTCTTTAAGCCCCTGAACTGATCATAGGAGATCCCCAACAAGACAGCAGCTTTTTTCTGATTAAACTGACAAGCCGACAAAGCACTTTGAAGTCGGTGGGATTCCAACGCCCGGATGGATTCCTTCAGAGGTTTTTCAAAAAGATCTACCATCATTTCCCTTTGCCCATCCCCGAAAGACTCCACTCCATGCCCCCCGCAAACCGCCCTTGAAGCTTGGGGGCCCTGAGCCTCCACAAAATCACCTGTTTTTGAAGGGTCAGGATCCAAATATTGTCCATACCTGGACTGAAAGGGGTCAAAGGAAATATCTTCAATCCTGTGGGAAGGTGATTTATACACGGCCCGTTCAATCACATTTTTTAATTCACGGATATTACCGGGCCAGGGATAGGCTTCAAGGGTTTTAACCGCAAAAGCTGTGAGACGAGGCAGTTTTTCCCATTCCAGCTCATAGCCCATCCTTCCGGCAAAATGATTGGCCAATAAGCCAATATCCTCTTTTCTATACCGCAGGGGCGGCACGTAAATCACCTCAAAGGAAAGCCTGTCTAAAAGATCCTGTTTAAATCTGCCCTGGGCTGCCAGTTTAGACAGATCCACATTGGTGGCAGCCACGATTCTTACATCCACCTGCACCGGTCTGGAAGATCCCACCCGTTCAAAGGCTCCATATTCAACCACCCTGAGAATTTTTTCCTGAACCTCCATGGGAATAGTACCGATTTCATCTAAAAAAAGGGTTCCCCCGGCGGCCTGTTCAAACCGACCTGCCTGGCGGGCTCCGGCACCGGTAAAGGCTCCTTTTTCATACCCAAACAATTCAGATCCGATCAGGGTGGAGGTCAAAGCTGCACAATTTAAAGTCACCATGGGTTTTTGCCATCGTTTAGATAAAAAATGGACCCGGGCGGCAGCCAATTCTTTTCCCGTTCCCCGTTCACCCAGAATCAAAACCGGCCGATCTATGGGTGCCACCCTGGAGATCTGCTCCTGGAATTCAATAAATGTTTCGGACTGCCCCAGGGCTTCGGACATGGAAACATCTTTACCTGCCCCACCAGCCTGATTCAAAAAAACCATACCACCTCTCCGGATAGTTCTTGATTTATATTGCCATAAAATAGCAATATTGACCATATATAGGTCAATACTACCACAAGTCCATATTCCAGGTCAACTTCGATAAGTCATTGAAATAACAATCACTATTTAAAGCACCTCGAACTGGCACACTTTCTGCTATTCTCAATTATTAAATCAGACCAAGAAAACAACAAACTACAGAGGAGAAATCAAATGGGAATTTTTACACGCTTTAGAGATATTATTTCATCAAACATCAATGCCATGCTGGACCAGGCAGAAGATCCTGAAAAACTCATCAAACTCATGATCCGGGAAATGGAAGACACCCTCATCGAAATCAAATCATCCTGCGCCAACGCCATTGCCAGCCAGAAAAAAGTCCAGCGCCTTCTGGAGGAAACAAGGGAAAGAGAAGGGTTTTGGGAAGAAAAAGCAGAGCTGGCAGTGACCAAAGGGAGGGATGACATGGCCCGCCAGGCCCTTCTGGAAAAAAGACGGTTTACCCAAAGAGTGGATGCGGTGGATGAAGAATTCACGCAATTGAGTATGATTATAGAACAATACCGGGATGATATCCAGGAACTTGAAAACAAACTCAAATCGGCACGGGAAAAACAACGTATGCTGGTTCAACGCCATATCCGAGCCAAACAAAAGAAAAAAACCCAACAAAAAATACGACAGGTAGACAGCCAGGATGTCATACAAAGATTTGATAAAATCGAAACCAATATTGAACGAATGGAAGCCGAAGCAGATCTGGTCAATTTTGGACGTAAAACCAGCCTCGAAGAAGAATTTGAAAGCCTTAGCGCCGACGAAGAAATAGAACAGCAGCTCCAGGATTTAAAATCCTCCCAATCCCCAGAAAAGAATGATACAAGCCAAGGATAAATCCAAATTTAAACAAGGAGGAATGACAACATCATGTATGGCGTAATAATAGCAGGAATCGTTATTGGGGGAGGAATGCTCCTGATTATCACCTTTGGATTAATTCTCATCGGCGTTATCAGGGCTGCTAAAACCGGAGGCATATCAAAAAAAGAAAAACAGGCCCATGCCGAAGAAACCAAAATGATCCAGGACATTTTCAGCGGACTGTCAAAAATGGAAGAGCGGATTGAAGCACTTGAAACTATTTTGATCGAACGCCAAAAATAATGATAATACGAAATAAGGACAAATAAAAATGAAATCCCACTATAAACACAAAGGCAACACAGGATTTGACCGCTGTCGACGCCAATATGGACGCCTCCGGAACCAGGTGGATATCATCACATCCGGCAGCGGAGTATACCGTTCAAGGCGGGGCATCTTCATGGGAGTCTGCCGAGGCCTTGCCGAACACTTTGATTTCAGCGTATTCTGGACAAGAGTCATTGTCCTCCTTCTCTTTTTATTCACAGGATTATGGCCCATGGGGGTATTGTATATTATTGCCGGCCTGATTCTAAAACTGGAACCGGTCATTCCCCTTACCAATGAAAAAGATCAGGAATTTTATCAATCCTATACTAACTCCAGGGAATCTGCCATCCAGCGGATCAAACGCAAATTTGACAAAATTGACCGCAGAATTCAAAGGATGGAACACATAGTTACCTCCCGGGAATTTGACCTGTAAAGATCCAACAATCCGGGGCGGCCACAGATAAACCTAAAAATCGCAAAGACAAATTGAGCAGGTGGGTTGGATTCAATCATGGAACAAATAAATTGGATATGATTGGTATACAAACTTACTTTACAACTAGAACAGAAGTATTTTCAAGGGTTCTCACAAGTTTTATACTGGGGTCGCCCATAACAAACTCTTCGGCTTTTGACATTCTTCTCCTACCGATAACTAGAATATTGTATTTACCCTGGCCAAACTGATCCAGCAGGCCGGCAGAGATTGTAGGATAAGGTTCTTTGACAAGTCTTGTTTTTATCTTTTCCGAAAAAAAACCATTTTTACAAAGTTTGTCTTTTACCTTGGCAAGAGTTTCCTTAAATTTACTGAGTTGAGCCAGCATATATTCATCTCCAAGAAGTTCTTCACTTATTGAAGGTTTTCTGAAAACATGTATAAGTGTGATATTGATTTCTTCTCTGATAAATGGAAGTCTGATAAATCTATCGATTACCGATCTTGAACTATAAGAATCGTTCACTGCAATTAGAACTGAAGTTTTCAAAATATTACCTCCACTTATCTTTACATGAAAGAACCAATCAATTTATTGGATTCTTGCATGTTTTATTGTGGGCAAGCCGATGGAATTTTCTGGGCGGCCCATGGCCGTTATTGAAACGCTTCAAGACATCTGTTCATATCTTCGATAACTTCATCAACAGATTCATAAGTAATATCTGTACCATTGGAAAAATGCATTAAAATATTATTCAAAGTATGGGGTATCTGGGGATACAATTTTCGCAAATTAATAAGTCTTCTTTTTTCCAGAAGAGAAAAATCCTCCACACTAACCCTATCAATTAAATCTTTATAAAAATATTTATCATTTTTAAGATTATAATAACTATGAAACCCTTTCCCTATGGTGTAATTTAAAATATTTCCCAAACCAAAAATATCAAGACTGAAAGGATTTTCAGAAGTTTCAAAATTATAATCAAAATCGATCCATACAAGATTTCCTGTCTTTTTTTCCTTAATAACATGATCGTTTCTGATGTCACCATGGGCAAGATTATTCAGGTGGAGAAAACGAACCGCGTCGAATAAATTAACAAGATCTTTTAAGATCACAGGAAGAAACTTCTTGAAATAGTCATCATAGCTAACCTTTAAAGAATCAATATAAAAAAGCAAATTCATTCCGTGGACCACATCCAAAACCCTCACATTATTGCCCTTTGCATCTTTATAAACTTTCCCATGCATAAACAGAGGATGGTCTTTTGTCAGATCAAGAACTTTTCCTTCCTTATCCGGATCACGAAAACAAGTAATTTTCAAACCAGCTAATTGAGTTTCAAAGGATTCAAAAAAAGCTAATTTTATATATTTTCTTTCCCCGGTATCGATATCAATTGCCTTTTTAACCCAATATTTGGGATCTTCTATTCCAAATCTCATCTCCTTTGCATGACCTGTTACCTTGAATTTTTTATTTTCAACGTGTATCTCATCACCATGATCAATATCAAAAAATTCTGAGGTATCAACAAAGATTTTTTTTCCCATGTTAGATCCTATCCAATAATCTTAAGGGAAGATTACCCATTGCCAACTTGACCTCCCCGAGAAAATTTTTTAATCCCTGATTTTCAATCATAAGCCCAAGAAATTGTCCAAGAAGGCAAAATAAGTTCAAATCTGCATCTTCAATATCAATGGATTCATTATGATATATTCTTATTTCGCCGACTATGGATTTTCGTGATTTCACAGGTATGAACAGTATTGCTTTAATATTTTCTTTTAAGGCTTCCTCCAAGTACTGAATTCTTGAATCCTTTTCCAGATCATTGATTAAAATGGGCTCTTCCCTGGCTCTGGTTTCATAATCAATGTTAACATTTACCGGCCCTTTTTTCAGGTATTCATCACTCAAACCGAAACTTCCCACCTGGAAAAGCTGATTTTCTCTATCATCAAAAAGCATAATACAACACCCCATACAATCAAACTCCTTGCAAATCTCTTCGGTGATATAATTTACGAGAAGATCAATTTCATCATATTTTGCCATGGCTTTGATAAACGAATTAAATTTTTCATGGGAAAAACCTGAAAGATTCCGGCACATGAAATACCCTCCTTGAATAGGATTAAAGCTGTTTTGTAAGAGATGAATATGAGCGGACCCTAATCGAGATTTGCAATCATTATATCATGTTACTCCCATGGTTGCATAATAAAAATCCTATCCATTTATAAATAACATCTTAATTTCAACCAAAAAATTTAAACACCTTTTTATTATCAATTTTTCAAGATTTATTATTGTTTTCAGCTAACCCTTCTGTTATCGTTGATCTATTAATCAAGATTCATAGATATGGGGCTTACACCCCATAAATTCACGCCATGCCGGGTGTAAGGCTAATTCAACCGACGCTCAAAAACACCGCGACCAATTTGCAATCATTGCATGGCTTAACGTCACTAACAAAATCGGATATAAAAATTAAAAGAGGAGAATAGAACATGAAGATTGGAAATAAGATTATCGCCGCTTTGTTTTTTATTTCAATAACCATTATGCACAGTAATCTGATGGCAAACGATGATGTATTAATAGTTGATATACGAAACAGACCACCTGAAATGAATGTTGATGGAGATAAATATTCAGGCCCTCTTTTGGATATTATCAAGGAAGCCGCCAACAATGCAGGGTATAAAGTAAAATATAAAGTGCGACAGTTCAAAGCAAGTTTTGAACTGTTAAAAAATGGTAAAATTGATATTCTTCCGAGAACCTTATGTAGACCAGATAGAGCTGAGGTTATAGATTATATTGGCCCCATTGGGTATCAAGAAAAAACGATCTCTTTTTTAGTTAAACCGGGAAATGAAGATTCCATTAAAAATTTTGATGATTTAAAGAAAATATCGGTGGGAGTTAAAAGAGGAACAGTTTATTTTAAAGAATTTGACAATAGCAACGATATTAAAAAAATCACTGCTTATGATGATGATAATCTGGTCCAGATGTTTGATCACAAGCGATTCACAACAATGATCGTGCTCGACAAAAAATCTGCTGAAAAAGCTTTGAAAAAAAATAAGATTTCAGAATATGCATTTGCCACATACAAGCACAAACTGAAAATAGGCAACTATTTCGGAATTACAAAAAAAAATAAGGCCAGGCAAAAGCTTCAGCAAGCGATTGAAAAAATGGTTATATCCGGAAGAGTTAAGGAAATCTACAACAAATATGAAGTTAAACCACCAATGTTTGATCCTGCGGTTGGATTTATCCCCTGTCATTAAAAGGGTCTGGACTATCTTTTCAACAAAAGGGGGGTTTACTCCAAATTAGAAACCGAGGGCGTTCAAAACTTTCCGTGCTTTCCAACTCCTTTTGTGAACAAGGTTGCACCTTGAAGGGTCTCACCATTTCTAATTGGTGCCATCCCACGTTGAAATTCATTTGTCAAAGCATCATCAAAAGATTTATCCCACTGCTCATAGGCACTCATACGATCACTTTGCATACACAGCTGGGGAAATTTTGCAATTTGTACCGCCAGCTTTTCAGCGGCTTCACGGGATTTTCCATGGGGTACTATTCTATTTGCAAGTCCAATATTTTTAGCTTCAATCGCCCCGACAGACCGCCCTGTTAAAATTAGATCCATAGCATGACTCATACCTATCAAACGAGGTAATCGCACGGTACCGCCATCGATCAACGGAACACCAAACCGCCTGCAAAACACACCAAAGATAGCTGTTTCTTCCATTACGCGCATATCACACCATAGAGCAAGTTCCAAACCACCTGCAACTGCATATCCTGAAATAGCTGCAATTACAGGTTTTGTAAGCATCATTCTACTGGGTCCCATGGGACCGTCGCCATCGGGTTCAAGTCTATTGCGTCGACTCTTATCTGGATTAGCACCAGCCTTCAAATCGGCTCCCGCACAAAAAGTATCGCCAACACCACATAATACAGCTACCAAAAAGGAATCATCGTTTTCAAATTCACGAAAAGCATCTGCAAGGGCCAATGCGGTGGGCCCGTCAACAGCATTTTTTACTTCAGGCCTGTTAATAATCACTGTAAAGATACAATCTTTTCTTTCAATAAAGACGGTCATAATGTCCTCCCAAGGCAATAGTTTAATTTTAACAAACGCTCCGGACACATTTTTAATTTTTTTTTAAAAAAAAGACAAACTCGATTTCGAGATCGAATTAAAACCCGGATTGTTTACCGGTCATGCTTTCAATTTCTATTTTAATCACAGCCGTCCCGGTTATTGCCTTTTGCGAAAAGCTAAATGGACTATCAGAATATTGTTTCATGATAATATTAAGCGCTTTTTTTTTATCCTCTATCTTTTCAAGAAACAATGCTTTACCAAAACCTACGACACTCTGGTATTTCATGCTCCATTCACAAGGTTTTTCACCCGGGAGTATTTCGGTATTCGTATCAAATTCAAAACATACGATTTGATTTTTTTTAAGAATATCAATTTTTTTCCCTTTCAAAGAACCATGAACATAGATCGTATTGTCCTGGTAACCAAAACACAAGGGTACAATATATGGGATATTATTCTCGGACAAGCCGATGCGACAAACCATTGATTTATAAATAACAGCTTCAATTGCAGATTTTTCCATAATCTCTTTTTCTCATAATTACTTATTTTTTTTTCGGATGATGGATGAACGACCAGAATAGGGTCCAAGGAAAAACCCAAAAAATTGCCGGCCGCTCAACTCACCTATTGAACCAATATCCTAGGACCTGATGTTTACATTCAATAGTTTTATCATATCTTTCGGATCACCGACACGCAACAACTGCCCCAAGGACAAAGGCTTTTTAGGTGCAATTGAAACTATGAGATTCTCTGGATTTTCAATAAAACCCTTTATTCCTTTTAATACGTCTTTAGTAAATTCATCTTCTTCTTTCTCAATTTCTTTTTCAACCGTTTTTATTGCCTCGTTTTTTATTTGCTCTACACTTTTCTTTTGTTCTTTGGCCGTTAATTTAAACAATCTTTCCATCAACGAATCATCATGGTAGCTTATTTGTGCGCCATACAACTCGATCTGTGGATATGTAAAGAGAATGCCCATGAGTTTTTCGGGACTTAAGTCTATATTTCCCAAACGAAAATTTATATCTAAATCACCAACGTTGGCAGCGCCAATCTTAAGTTTATTCAGATTTATCTTATTGTTTTCTTTATTGTAATGATATTGAATGGCAAAATTCAATAAAAGATTATCTTTGTAACCCAACTCTTTTATTTTCTGGGCATCATTGCCCAGCTGATCTATGGCTATTTCAACTCCATTAAATGAAATATCCAAAGCCGATGGAATGGCAGAATCTTCATCACCATCATAAACATTATTAATAACAATTTCTTTGATATTGACTTTATCACTGGATCCTTTCGGTGATACAACCACATCAAAGATGTGAACATTTTTATCAAATAGACCAACACTTGCATTTTTATAATTCATATCAGCATAGTCAGCAACACTCGCTATTGCATCGTCAATTTTCGCTTCGGCAACATTTGCTGCATACATTTTAATGCCGAGATATCCGACGGTCAAAACAAAAATCACCCCAATTCCAACAATTAGTTTTTTTTTCATGATAGAACTCCTTTTTCTTGATAATTAAATTTAAATTTTATTGGACCACCCTGGCAGCAGTCCCAGGGAAAAAACATTTCTTAATAAGAAGCCTTACAAAAAGCCAGCATGATATCTATAGTGAGAAAACAGATCATGATTTCCCGTGGCATTTTTTATATTTTTTACCGCTCTTGCACCAACAGGGCTGGTTCCGGCCCCAAACCACCGGGGCAAGTATCTGACCATCACAATAATACCAACGACCTTCTTTATACACAAATCGGGAGTTTTCATGGAGTTGCCCCATTTCCTTTCGTTCATAAAAAGCCACAAATTCCACAAACCCATTACCTTGATCCAATTGCGAATCATCTGTTTTAATTATCTCAAGACCCAGCCATTGGGTGTGCTTACAGGTATCGGCCAGCATTTGTCGATCATTGGCCTGGCGGTTATCCGGATCACTGGTGGCAATAAGGTAGTCAATATTCCCATGGAAAAAGGCGGCATATCGGGATCGCATAAGACGTTCCGGTGTATCCGGAATCGCTTGCCCCCCCAGGTAGGGCCCACAACAATTATCATCTGTATTCCCGCTTTTACAACAGCAAAATTGCACCTCCATCCATCTCCCCTTCCACCTGACTCAACCGGCGTTTCAAACTAGAATATCCAATCAACTATTTACATCACTAAATCACCCAAAAGTCATATCACGCCAATTGGATTTTATCTACTTTGTATTACTATTTCACAGGGTTTTTAAAAAAAAATTTCAAACGAGAAAAGTCACCATAAAATTCACTCTCACCCTTATTTTGATTGACTTTTTTGCTGATTCAGCATAGGAGATCTTCTGATAGATTGGCTTTTTTGCCTTTAACCTAAAAAGATAAACTCAAAAATACAAACTCAAATTATGAATATGAACAAGCCCCAAAATTTGCCCCCCCTTTCAGCCGGTAAACGGATTGTGGTCAAGGTTGGAAGTGGTGTATTAACCAAAAGTAATCGTTTAAACATAAAAATTATCAATGCCATCACGGGTCAGATCTGTGCCTTGTATGACAAAGGAATTCAGGTTATTCTCGTTTCTTCCGGTGCCATGGCAGCCGGGGTTACCAAACTTGGGCTGTCGGGCCGTCCCTTTGAGACCCAAAAACGCCAGGCGGTATCGGCCATTGGCCAAGCAGATCTGATCAAAGAATGGGAAAAAGCCCTGGAACATTGCGAGCGGAAAGTAGCCCAGATTCTGCTGACCCGGGGAGATCTATGTGACAGGGTGAGGTATCTCAATGCCAGAAACACCATCAACACCCTGCTGGAATGGAATGTGCTCCCCATTATTAATGAAAATGATACAGTTGCTGTAAAATCTCTACAATTCGGGGACAATGACAATTTAGGAGCAATGATCACTTTGCTTCTGGGAGCCGATCTCATGATCAATCTCACAGATATTGGTGGACTCTATGACAAAGACCCCAGGATCCATGAAGATGCCCAACTGCTTTCAGAAGTCACATCCATGGGAAAACATATCGAAGCCATGGCCGGAAAAATTGCAGGTCCCTTGGGCACCGGCGGTATGGGTTCCAAAATCGCGGCGGCCAAAAAACTGACCGCCGCCGGAATTCCCATGATAATCGCCTCGGGACTTACGCCGGATATTTTAATTAATATTTTCAATAATGACTATACCGGCACCTATTTTGTGCCCAAAAAAGAGAAACTCAATTCCCGGAAAAACTGGATAGGGCTTACTCTCCAGGCCAAAGGGAAAATAACCATTGATGCCGGTGCCCAGAAAGCCGTGCTCACACGGGGTAAGAGCATTCTCCCCTCGGGCATTACCCGGGTGGAAGATTATTTTGATGTGGGAGATCCAGTAGAATTTTTAAATGAAGACAAAAAACAACTGGGCATGGGCCTTGTCAATTACAATGCCTCGGATATTCTCAAGATCATGGGCTGTAAAACCAGCCAGATCAAAGAACGCTTAGGATTTAGATCCTATGATGAGGTGATTCACAGAAATAACCTCATGATCACCGCCGACCCGGAATAACCGGCATGGCCGGAGCATGGTATTTGCGCCTGGCCACAACAAAAAATGAAATTCTTATAATTACAATGCCTTGGACTGAGTTTCATATAAATTAAAAGGAGACAAATATGTCTTTGGAAACCACCATCATTCAAATTGCACAAAATGCCAGAAAAGCCGCAAGAACCATGGCTAGTGTATCCACTAACCAGAAAAACCAGGCCCTTATCACCATCGCCGCCCTGATTAAAAAAAAAGCCCAGACCATCCAGGCTGAAAATAAAAAAGATATTGAACAGGCAAAAAAAAATGGGTTAACCCCGGCCATGATTGACAGGCTTTCCATAACCGATGGGGTTATAGATTCCATGGCCGATGGCCTTTTGTTTGTGGCAAAACTTACAGATTCTGTGGGATCTTTGTCAGATTCTTCCATCCGTCCCAACGGTCTTGAAATAGCAAAGATGCGAATTCCCCTGGGGGTCATCGGCATTATCTATGAATCCCGTCCCAATGTCACAGTGGATGCGGCAGGGCTTTGCCTCAAGGCAGGAAATGCCGTAATTTTGCGGGGAGGATCCGAAGCCATCCATTCCAACATGGCCCTGGCAACCATAATAAAAGAAGGCATTAAAACCTCAGGCCTCCCGGAAACAGCAGTCCAGATGATCCCGGTTCCGGATCGAACAGCCGTGGATATTCTTCTAAAACAAGAGCAATTCATCGATCTGATCATCCCCAGGGGTGGAGAAGGCCTGATCCGGCACGTGGTGGCCCTGTCCACAATTCCAGTACTCAAACATTACAAGGGGGTCTGCCATGCCTATGTGGATGACAGGGCCGACCTTGACATGGCTGCAAACATAAGTGTCAATGCCAAGGCCCAGCGGCCGGGAGTCTGTAATGCCCTTGAGACCCTGCTGGTCCATAAAGATATCGCCAAAAAATTTCTCCCCCTGGTCTATAACTCCTTGTCCCAGGCCGGTGTCACCTTAAAAGGCTGTGAAAAAACCTGTGCTGTTCTTCCCAAAATTGAAACAGCCACATCCCAGGACTGGGATGCAGAATATCTGGATCTTATTCTGGCAGTCAAGGTGGTAGAGGATATGGAAGATGCCATGGCCCATATTGCGG
>JAAELK010000488.1 GCA_024226935.1 Desulfobacteraceae bacterium | reverse complement strand
TTGAATATATTTTTTGTATCCTAGGGGCTGTTTCTAAATAAATCCAGGAATTCCCGGTATCATTTAATCCATAAAGGCATTTCATTAGAAATGATATATAAAAACTGCCCAGACCCGTTCTGGTCAGAAAAGCATTACACGCTCTGGAATTGGATTAGTTTTACAACTTCTAAACTTGCTTCACTAAACAGCAAAAACTTGCGACAAGTTTGTCCTCAGACAGTTTGCTGTTCTTAACGTTCCGCAACATTTAAGAATTTGTACAAACCAATCCAAAATCCGCCGCTTTGTAACGCTTTTCTGCCCTCCACTGGATACAGATTTTTAAAAAAGTCACTGAGGATTGCCAAAAATAAATCATTGCAACCAGACTAAGCAAGAAGCTATGACTACCATAGCATGGTATCTGCTGGCCAATTTTTCATATCGAGTCGAAACTCGCCGATATGACTTTATTTTTGCAAAGAAACATTCCACTAAATGCCGTTCCTTATAAATATGTTTATCAATCTTTCTCTGGACCTTTCTATTAATTTTTGGCGGAATAATTACTTTGCAGCCCGTGGATTCTGCAAGTTCAATAAGTTTATCCGCATCATAAGCCTTATCCGCAAGAAACTGGCGTGTTTTTATACCAGAAATCAGTTTAAAGGAAGGTTTTATATCAGACACATTCCCCCCGGTCAGTTTTATCCGAAGAGGATTGCCAAGCCCATCAACAACAGCGTGAATTTTTGTAGTCAGACCGCCTTTGCTTCTTCCGATTGCCTGGGAATATTGTCCCCCTTGTGCACCGCAACCATGTTGATGGAGTTTTACATAGGAACCATCTATCATACTGGATTCTGTATCCACATCTTTTACAAGTTTATCAAAAAGATCCGTCCATGCTGCCAGGGTGGTCCATTTCGCAAATCTTTTATAGACAGTTTGCCAGGGACCAAATGTTTTTGGCAGATCCCGCCAAGGGGCACCTGTTTTTAAAATCCATAAAATCCCATTAAACATTGGCCTGTTATCCTTCGGCTTCCGGCCTCGTGTATCTTTCTTTGGTGATGATAATATCGGTTTAATATGTTCCCATTTTTCATCTGAAATAGTATGTCTGTTCATAAACATAAGAAAATCATGGGCTATTTCAAATGTCTAGCATTTTCTCAACTTTTTAGAAACAGCCCCTAATATCGGTGTTGGTTTTTAGATTTAAGAAAAAATTAATGGGCCTTTTTCAACTCCCATGACAGGTATATTCTTAATTTGTCTTATAAATTTGCGGCATAATTTTAAATCTGTTTTGTGGGCATAGATATTTTTTTCTTTATCCATGCCCCGGATAATTCCATCATCTAAAAAATATTGTATCAACTTGAGGCTGATATTGTTCCTGTCAATGGGATCATCCATTATCGTCTTATCGGTAAAGCTCCGGGCCGGGGGAAGGCTTCCATGGATATCAATATGGCTTTTAATAAAATTTAGAATTCGTGCCAGCCGTAAAAGGGTGACAGCCTCAAGTCTTGTGGTGGTATCATCTATGGGAAGAGCTGTGGAGCGCATTAATGAGAAGCTTTGGGGAAGCAGTTTTTGTTTTTGACAAACCCCATAATCAAGACTTCCCGGTGCTGGATAAAAGATGGAAAGTCCGACCAGAGTTCTTTTCTGGGCCAGGCAAACCAGGTCATTTAACGAGGTCATGGCCGTTTGACCGGGTGCCCCGGCGATTATATAGGAAACGCAGTTTAATCTCAATTTTTGGGCAATTTCCAGGGACCTGTCATGGGCTTTTCTAACATCGGGTCGTTTAAAGCGCACAAGCTGTTCCTTGGAAAAAGATCCCAGGGAAAGATTCAATGTCTTGAACCCCGCCTTTTTCATGGCAGTCATGATCTCTTGGTCAAGGGAGGGAGGATACAGCCCGTTCATGGCCCGAAGCTCGGGAGGGTTTTCTTTAAAAATTTTATTAAGTCCGGATAACAGGGTCATTATCCAATTTTTGTCCAGGGATAGATTTTCATCTTCAAAATCAATAAAACCAATGCTTAATCGATTGGCTTGCTCTTCTATCTCCTTGAGCACATCCATTACATCCCGTTGCCGAAATCTGCCATGGGATGCTGTGGAGGATACAGAACAATAGGAGCAAGGCATGGGACAACCTCGACTGGAGACCACGGTGATAGCAGCCTTCTTGTTTCTCTGGTAATAGGATTGGTTTATTTGATCCAGGGCCGGTGGAGGTAGGCATTTTAAATCTTTTATCCAGGCCGGGGGATTAATTCTTATTTTATCCTTATCTCTGAAGGCAAGACCTGGGACATTTTTAAGATCGGTTTTGTTTTTTAGAGCATCACAAAGAAGGCCCAGGGAGGTTTCACCTTCTCCCCTGAGGGCAAAATCTACGGCCCTGCAGTCCAGAACTTCTTTTGGAAAATGGGTGGGGTGGTGGCCGCCCATGACAATATATGCCTGGGGGTAAAACTTTTTAATCACCCTGGCTGTTTGAAAAGCTTGATCACAATAGGCGGTAAACAAAGATGATATACCCACCAGAAATGGTTTTTTATTCCTGACCGTGGTGCCTAGATGTTCATAGCTGTAGCCAAAATGTTTAAACTGGAAAAAGAGAGAAAACATGGAGATATCATCCCGGTCATAATAAGGCTTTAAATGGGAAAACCCGTCGGGATAGTCGATTGGCTTTGATTTGTTCGTGGCAAGGGCATCCAGTATCTGGGTTGAATATCCTTTGGCTTCAAGGCTTGCACAAATAGAGGCAAGCCCGTAGGGAATTGTCCTTTTGCAAGTTAGGTAGAACTCTTCAATTGGTGGCTGAACCAGAAGAATATCTGGCATATTATTTATGTCATTTGTCTTGCCAGCCCCATTTGATTTTTTATATTTTTTCAGTGGATAATTCATGTGATCCATATCGACTTTCTATCTGGTTTTCATTGGGGAATTTTATAATAAATATCAGGCATGCCAGCGGGATAAAAGCGGAATAAAAAAGAATGTTTTCAAGACCATATATATCTGCTAATTTTCCCACAAAAGGTGAGATGGCTCCACCCAATCCATAGGCAAACCCCATCATCAAACTGGAGACCATGGCCCGGGATTTCGGGACTAACCTCTGGGCCAGAACAACACCTAAGGGCAGGGAGGCCAACACGGTAAATCCAGCAAAAAAGGCGCCAAAATATACCCAGGGCCCCGGTAGAAAAAGGTATAAAAACAGGGTGGGGGGCATTAATATAAAGGAAAAAAAGAATATTTTTTTAGAGCCTATGTGGTCTGCCATATACCCGGCCAGAAGCCCGCTTAGAGTTCCTCCTATGACAAAAAAGGCCACAATCAGTCCCACCGAGGTTAGTCCATAACCTTTTTGGGCCAGAAAAATAGGCATGAAGGTCATAAAGGTTTGCCCCGTGATTGCCCGTAAAACCATGACTATCCAGATCAAAAAAATAGGTTTGTAAACTTTGCCAAAGCTTGCTTTGATGGAACCTATAAAGCCAAGGTGGGAAAGATTTTCCGAAACCGGGATTGGCAGATATTTAAAACAAAATATAAATGCCACAAGACCCAGAATCAAAGTATAGGGCATGGCTGCCAGGCCGTATTTTGTTACATACCAGGTAATAAAAATGGGCCCCAATGCAAAGGCAAAGGTGCCGCCGGTATTGTATATTGACAGGCAAAATCCAGTTTTATTTCCTGAATACAAAGGTATCATGCCTGTGGTGGAAGGATGGAACATGGATGATCCTATGGATCCCAGGCAAAGTACCAATAACAACAAAGAAAAATTGGGAGCAATGCCGGCAAAGGGAATGCAAAAGAAGGCAAGAAATAAGCCGGCAAATACAAAAATTCTGGTTTCATGGCGATCGGCCATGTAGCCCACCGCTGGCTGGATAACAAATGATAAAAATCGGATCAGACCTGTGAGAAGACCAATCTGGGTAAGTGTTAATCCCAGTTTATCCATAAAGACGGGTAATAATGGGGTAAAAAAGGAAGAATAAAAATCTCCGGTAAAGTGAACCAGTGTCAGGACAAAAATGACATTGTAATTTATTTTGTACGATGGTTTTTGTAAAGTCATGTAAGATTCCCGGATTATGATTTTTAGTTTTTCAGGTTTCCAATAGGGGCACGAATCCGACGGCGGTGACAGCTTTGGTGTTGATCCATACCAAATAGCATTTCATCGGCAATAACGGCCATGGGCCGCCCAAGTGGTTCCATCGGCTTGCCCACAACAAAACATGAAAGAATCCGATAAGTTAATTGGTTCTTTCATATAAAATATTGGCCAGCTCTTTTCAAGGCAGTGAACTTAAGCTTAATTGTTTTTTTTATCTTTTACATTTCCTGCCTCAGGGTCTGAATGGTTTGCTTGTAATCTGGAGTGTTGAAAATGGCGGAACCCGCCACAAAGGAGGTGGCACCGGCCTTATGTATCTTGTGGATATTATCGCAATTGACTCCTCCGTCCACCTGGATGATGGCATTGGAATGTTTTTCCTCAAGCATCCGGGATAGGGCACTGATTTTGTCGATACTGGAATCAATAAAATTCTGGCCTCCAAACCCTGGATTAACGCTCATGATGAGAACAAAATCCAATTGGTCAATTATCCATTCAATGGATGACAGAGGGGTGCCGGGGTTCAATGCAACTCCGGCTTTGACATTTAAACTTTTAATGAGTTGAAGACTTCTGTGAAGATGGGTACAAGCTTCTGCATGGACCGATATATAATCGGCACCGGCCTTTGCAAAGGATGGAATAATATGATCCGGTTTTTCGATCATTAAATGTACATCCAATTTAAGTTGAGTTACTTTTTTGCAGGCTTTAACAATGATGGGGCCATAGGTAATATTCGGCACAAACTGGCCATCCATGACATCAATATGAATCCAGTCAGCACCGGCTTTTTCGATCCTGACAAGCTCTTCGCCCAGGCAGGTAAAATCAGCTGATAATATAGAAGGGGCAATTATTCCCATAATAGTTCTCCTGTATCATTGTCCTGTTTTCAGGAAACAATGATACTTATTTTTATAAATTTATAATCAACAAAAATTGGTATAAACGATTTCAATGACTTTTATCAACCCTTTTTAACCGGGCGGCAAAAAAACCATCCATATGACAGGCATCCGGATATGTTTTTAAACAATGTTCCCGGGGGGTGAGTTTGGAATTAAAAAGATCTAAAACCCCATCCATCTTTGTATCCAGGTAATAATCTTTTCTTTTTTCTAAAAAAGCTTTTATCACCTGTTCATTTTCTTCCGGTTCGCAGGAGCAGACGGCATATACCAACATACCACCTGGTTTGACAAGATTTGCTGCTGCATTAAGGAACTTTTTTTGTTGGGCGGCCATCCTTAAAATATCTTTGTGGGTTCTTTTCCATTTTGTGTCTGGATTGCGGCGCATGACTCCAAGCCCGGAGCAGGGCGCATCTAAAAGTACCCGGTCAAAATACCCTGGAAACTCTTTTATGCTGGATTTTAATAGATCGATCTGCTGGGTCTGGATATTTTTGATTCCTAACCGTTGGGCTTCTATTTTAAGGCTGTCTAACTTATGGTTTTCTAAATCACCGGCCACAACCATTCCCTGGTTGTTCATTAATTGGGCAATATGGCAGGTTTTTCCTCCAAGGCCGGCACATGCGTCAAGAATGGTTTCGTGGGGCTTGGGATCCAGAATTTGACTAACCAGTTGGGCCGCTTCATCCTGTACTTGGAATAACCCCTGGGTGAATCCTTCAATTTCGCTCACCTGTTTGCCCGGCCTGGAAATATAAAGTCCCAGGGCGCTTTGTTTGGTATACTCAACGCAAAGATCTTGGGTTTCAAGGTGGGTTCCAAGGGCTTGTCTTGAAGTTTTCAAGGTGTTGACCCGAAGGGTGATAGGGGGAATGGTGTTGATGGATTCACATAGGGATTGGATTTTTTCATTTCCATATGCTTTCAACCATCTTTTAGTAAGCCAGCCGGGAAGATTGTATTTAGCACGGATAAAAGCCGAAAAGTTTGTGTTCCGGTCCGGAAGATCAATGGTTTGATAATTTTGTTCGGCCTTCCTGAGAACTGCATTGATGAAACCTGCCGTTCCTTTATTTATTAATTTTTTAGCCAGTTCGATACTGGTATTAACGGCGGCAAATGCCGGAACCCGATCCAAAAAAATAATTTGAAAAAGGGCAATCCTTAAAATATATAAAACCTGAATGTCTATTTGTTCAACCGGTTTTTTTGAAAAGGATTTGATAATAAAATCAATATATCCCCTTTGTCGCAATACGCCAAAGACTATTGCGCTACAAAGGTTTTTATCTTGATGTGGCATGCATTCCAGTTCATTTTGGGCATCATCAATACTTCTATCCAGGGTACAGTTTTTTTTTGTACAGCGCATCAGGATCTTCAGAGCTGTGTAGCGTGGATCAACTCTCATACAAGATCAAACCGAGCTGGAAGGTCAATCTTATGTCCACGCAGGAACACATCTGCCTGCAACCGTTTTCCGGAAGAACCCATGAGTTCGACAATCCTGATTGTATCTTTTCCCGTTGCCACATAAATTCCAGTATCATCGCATTGATATATCTGGCCTGGATCAAGTGAGGTCTTTTTTTCACTGGGAAGAGCCCGGAAAATTTTGAATCGTTTTCCATCCAGGTGGGTAAAGGCTCCGGGCCAGGGGGTCATGGCATTGATATGAGCACAGATTGCTCTATTGGATCGGGTCCAGTCAATTTTGCCATCGGATTTTTCCAACTTGGGCACATAGGTGGCTTTGGAATGATCCTGGGGAACAGGTGTAAGGTTTTGTTCATTGATTTTTAAAATGGTCTTAACAATCAACTTGCCGCCCATGACAGATAATCGGTCGGCAAGTTCCTGGGTGCTTTCTTCCGGGTTTATCGGGGTAGATGAGGTTAACAGCATCTCTCCTGAATCCATGCCCTTGGCCATCACCATGGTGGTGATACCGGTTTTGGCATCCATATTCATCACCGCCGCCTGGATGGGGGCAGCTCCTCTATATTTGGGTAAAAGAGATGCATGGATATTAACGGGGTATATTTTAGGTATGTCCAAAATTTTTTGGGACAAAAGTTGACCAAATGCTGCTACCACAAAATAATCCGGCTCCAGAGCCGATAGTCTTTCCATGCCTTCCTGACAATTAAGAGTTTCAGGTTGAAAAACATCAATTCCTAATTGGAGTGCAGTTTGTTTCACTGGGGGAAAACTTAATTTTTTTCCCCGGCCCTTGGGGCGATCCGGCTGGGTAACCACAAGCTTTATATTAAAATTATCTTGGGCAGCAAGTGCCCGTAAGCTCGGGACTGAAAAATCCGGAGTCCCCATAAAAATTATATTTGTTTTTTTCATTGTTCTTTTTTTAATTCTTTCAGCCTTTTCTTTTTGTACATGGCCCGTTTCAGGGAACTTATTCTATCAATAAAAAGAATACCGTCCAAATGATCAATTTCATGCTGCATGATCACCGATAATACACCTTCAGCATCGAACTCAAGTGGCTCACCGTCTATATTCAGTGCTTTAACCGTGACCTTTTCATATCTTTTAACATTGGCCCGGTACTCTACTACACTCAAGCATCCTTCATCTTCTGAAATAAAACTGCCATGGGAGGCAATAATTTCAGGGTTAATCAATACGGTGATTTCTCTGAGCGTCTCGTCGTATTCCGGATCCCTGGCATGTGAATCATAGACAATTATTCGCTTATTAACACCGATCTGGGGAGCTGCAAGGCCTACCCCTGCATCATGGAACATTGTTTCCCCCATGTCTTCAACCAGTTTTTTAATCTTGTCATCTATGACATCAATTTTAATGGAAGGTTGAGAAAGAGATTCTTCCGGGTATTTTAAAATATTAAGTATGGCCATTTTTTTCTAATATTTCCTTTGCAATTTCGATATCTTTTTTAATCTGTTCGGACAATTGCTCCAGGGAAGAAAATTTTTTTTCATCCCTCAGTCGTTCCACCAAATTGATGCGAACCCTTGTATCATAAAGATCACCACTAAAATTAAGAATGTGCACCTCAATGGTGAACATCTGATCTCCAAAGGTTGGGGAAAAACCGATATTGGCTACACCAAAAAATGATCCCTTGATGGTTTCAACCTTGACAGCGTAAACCCCAAGTTTAGGGCAAAGTTCATCGTGAAGTTTGATATTAGCTGTGGGGAAACCAAGCAGGCTTCCACCCCTTTTTCTTCCCCTGATAACTTTTCCTCTTATCTGGTAGTGACGGCCTAGATACTTCATTACCTGGGCTACCTTACCCTCCATGACAATTTCCCGGATTCTTGTACTGGAGATTCTTTCAACCCCGGTATTTGTGTCATTGATCCATGGGGAAATAATAGTTTCAAATCCCAGTCGTTCCCCTTCCGATTTTAATAAATCGATGGTTCCAACCCGATTTTTCCCAAAGGAATAATCCGCTCCTATAATAATCCCCTTCATTCCTATTTTGTCCACAAGAATTTTTTCTATGAAGTCCTGGGCGGTAATGGATGCAAAGGCATCATTAAATGGGATACAGATCAGCACATCAATTCCGGTTTGTTCAATCAGTTCTGTTTTTTGATCATGCCGGGTAATTAAAGAGGGGCTTGAAATCCCCAGAGCTCTCAAGGGATGTGGTTCAAAGGTAATAGCAACAGCTGTTCCTTCAATTTCATCTGCTCTTTCTATGACCTGGTGCAATAAAGCCTGATGGCCTTTATGGACGCCGTCAAAATTTCCTATAGTGATAACAGCATTTTTAAACGGGCTGTTAATTTGATCTAAATTTTCGATTAATTCCATGGGTCCCTTTATCATTTGGAATAAATAGTCTTGACAATTACTACAAACAAATATATATACCCTACCCATTGCTTTTAAGCAATCCTTAATTGGGTTCTTGAGGGCGGTAGGTGATGCGCCGAAGTGGCGGAATTGGTAGACGCACCAGTTTCAGGGACTGGCGAGTGTATGCTTGTGGGAGTTCGAATCTCCCCTTCGGCACCACCTTTTTAGTAAAGTACTAAGCCGAAGTGGTGGAATTGGTAGACACGCTAGACTTAGGATCTAGTGCCGCAAGGCGTGGAAGTTCAAGTCTTCTCTTCGGTACCATAATAAAAACAGGCAGTTAAGATTTTTCTTAACTGCCTGTTTTGTTTTGGTCAACTTTTGCCGTTTTAGGTCAATGCTTTTTGACCCTTTGCCTTTTCATTGAAGAATAAAGATTCCATCTTTTTTACAGCCTCAATTTTTTCAACTTCATTAATCGTATTATACCTATCAAACATTTCTCTGGTGGAGTGTCCGGTGATATCCATGGTTACTGTATCATGAGCACCGGCCCTGATCATGTAAGTATTGAAGCTGTGGCGGAGATCATGGGGAGTAATCCCACCTTTAGTGTTTCTCCCATATTTGATGCCGACGTCCTCACAGGCCTTTTTAAAACTGGCCCGGATACTCTTTAGGGGATTACCATACCGGGGTCATTGTTTGATATTCTTGAAACACATGTATATCTGGCGGGTCTTTTCTAAGGTCGTTTGTCCGGCTATTTCTATCCGGCAGATATTTATCCGAGCAGTATTTTTTGCGATTATTCGAATGGGCGCTTCTGTCTTCAATAGTTGATGCAAGATTAAAAAATAAGTACGCCATAAAACTGATTGCCACAAGGAGAATTAACAGCTTTTTAACACTATGTAATACCTTTTTCAATATTACATGATCGTTTAATTGCACCATGACATAACTTGAAGTATTATCGATTTTGGAGGAATAACAGTGATCGGTTTGATCCGGCTCAAACGGTTGACGGATCATTGCTTTATTTTGATGAATGGTAATCCGTCCGTTTTCAAGCAAAAAGATACTTTTTACATCCGAATCCAAGGCTTTATAACGGGCAAAAAGGTTATCCAATCCAGAGGTGTGTTCAAATGAAGTTCCGGCATTTGTAATAGCTTCCAGCCTATTTGCCAGTGAATCGGATAAAACCCTGCTCTTTGATATGGCACCATCCACATAAATATTGAGCATAATGATCACTATAAAGAAGGCAAAATATCCAGCGCCTTTGTATTTTTTTTGTATAACAATATCTTTTAAAGACAGGATAATCACAAAAATACAAAAGATTAGAGAAAGCAATCCTATAATAACGATAACCAAATAGAACTTTTTATTGACAACATCCCTGATGACGCTCTTTTTAAGAATAACTTTCAAAGTACCTTTTTGATGAGATTTTCCAAATAAAGGTAAGGTAATGATATAATCGTCGCTTGAGGAAGGAGCATTCATGCTACCATTAGCCGGAAAAGTTGAAAAAATTTTTTTATTTTTCTGATCCGACACGATTAAAAAAAGTCTGTTTTCTATGCCTTGGTTGCCTTGGCTGAACTCGTCAAAACCGGCAAACCTTCCCAGCACCGTATCCTTTTCCATAAAATTTTTGATCAATGAAAATGGAAGGCCAATTTTTAAAAAAGCCTCCATCAAATCTTGGACAATCAAAGCCTTTGAATTAAGTTGATCCAGTTTGAATTTTTGATAGGATCGGTGGGTTTCACTATAACCAATGTATATCAGGAGTAATGAAAGTGCCAGAATTAATACAATTGGAACAATTGCATTAATTCTACTCATCGGCTGTTTTTTTTTGTTGGGTTTGTTTGAAATGTTTTTTATACACGTTAATGGTATCGCAAACGAGCTGTTTGGTACCATCGGCACCCCGGTACAGACTGGAGTCCAGAGTATATTTCATGTTAAAATATTTTTTTATTGTCGGGTTTTGAAAGGCCGACTCAAATATTTTTATCAGTATTTTAATCTTTTCTTTATTTACAGTTGAATTAACAAAGAATCCTCTGAATCTGAGCAATGGTGAAAACGTGGCATTGATATCTCCCAGGGCATTGGTTTGAAGAAATGGAGCGGGCCTTTGACTAAGAAACGTCAGTATCGGCTTAATTAAATCTCTGTTTAAAAATGGTGCTACATCACCAGGCTGTTCAAAAAGAGCATCCACTTCTCCTTCGATTAGTGCCATATATCGCAGGGCAGGCTCATCAAAGTTTATCAGCCGCGTTTTTAAGCCGATATGACTGCTTAACATCCTCATACTGATAGCCTCAAGGGAATCAGAAGATCCAATCGTTGAAATGGCCAGCTTATTCTGATAATCCATTCCAAACTTAACAAAACTTTTCCAATCGTGAAATCGCGGATCAATATTGCTAACATACAGCTGGCTGTAAACGATCTGGGGACCTGAAACTGGAACCAGATCAACTGCTGGGTTAATTGTGGTTTGAGCTGTGGCATATTGGGCCGGGAGAATATCGGTTTGTTGTAATACGTATATCCCGTTGGGAGGCAGTTTCATATAATACTCGGTTCCATTTATGCCGTTATTGCCTTTTACGTTAATAATTTTAATCTCTATTTTCTCTATTTTCTTAACTTCATTTAATACATTAATTGCAAATTGGTGAGATCCTCCGCCCTGTCCGAAAGGGATAATTACAGTCAGCGAGCTGGCAATACACTTTGTTAAGAAAAGTAATATTAGCAGTATGCTTGATAAACCGCAGTTAATAAATGGTTGCATATATTTAATCCAATCTAATGATTTAATATCCAAAAGGGATATAATAGTCTGAAAGACACTGATCTTTTTGCTTTGAAATACCAGAAAAACTGGTATGGTATATAGTCAGCATTGTATGGAATTCTTTATGTACCTCATATAGGTTTAATAGCTTGCCTTTATGGAGGTATAGAATAATTGGTTTGTAGATCATTGTATTGTGGCGAATTAAAGAAGTAATCATTCTAAAATCAAGATGTTCCTGGCTTCCCACCTCAAGTAAAATAAAGGGAACAATCCATTTCATTGTAAATTGGTAATTATTTCTTCTGATTTTACGTGTTCGTTCTATAAATTCTTTATAAACAGAGATAACATCTTTGTTTTTTACAGAAGAAACCAATGTGGGAATGATGATATCAGCCTTGATCATCTCTTGCTTTTTATTAAAAAAATAATCTGTTTTTAAATTAATTTTACAATGACTTTTGTTACCATCGGTTTTAGTCGGACAAATATCACAAGCAAGGCAGGCAGCTATTTTTTCTTGATAAAGGGGATAAATGGATGTTTTGGCGCCTTTTTTATTCATCCTATTTAAAATTGGCATGACTAAATCACTGGCCAGCCGCTTTTTTTCCTGAAGAATCCAAAAATGGATGACAGGCTTCAGTTCTATATTGTTCAATCGTTTCAGTTTCGCAACTTTTGCTATATGTCTGCCGGTACTGATACAAATTTTCATTCCAAGATCATCCTCAAAAGCGGTTCCCTTTTGTCCGGCAATAACTGTTCCTCCATATTGTGCGGTTGAATCAGGTCCGTTTCCAAGTCCGATAAAGCCAAGATTCAGCATATCTATCAGCGTATAAATCAATGCGGTTTCCTGTCCGCCATTTCTTTTAGCACCGCAGGTCAGGATGCATACCATTTTTCCTTTAATTGTGGATAATAATTTTGAATCACTCCTTATTAATTCGATAAATTTTCTAATCAACGAGCTATAATCACCAAAGTAAACGGGTGTTGAAATTATAATACCGTCTGAATAGTTAATAATGTTTTTCAATTTATTAATTTTTTTTGGGGGTTTCGAACCCTTAAAATAATCCCTCAGATTTACGATTTTCGTTGTCACATCTCCTTTCTGATGAGATCCCATTAATGCTGCCATTAATGAGATCTCACTATTGGCAAACAACCCTTTGGGATTTTGTTTTATAAACTTTGAAATTTGAAGTTGAGAATGTGAATAATCATCGGATGAAAATTTATACCCTGATGATCTTAAGCTGCCTGATATCCCGGTAATTGTGGTCATTGCATGCATTTTTGTGTCCTTTTGAAAAAAACGTTATTGTGAAATGCTTTTTTTCTCTCTCTAACAACCCGATCCAATATCTTGTAAGTATCCCCATTGAGTTAAATTGAATTTGATGCCGTTCATATGCTTTGCGAAGACAAGGATAATTTGTACAGTCTGATTTATTCTTTTTCAAATTCAGTACCAACAACAAATCAATGCAAAAAAAAACTTCTACTATTTGCGTAAGATACTTATTTTGTAAGATAATTATTTCGAAGAACAAATAGTCAGGTAGGAAATTGGATAGAAAATTCATGGTGCCCAGGCCATCCGACATGTCTTAAATCCAGGACATTTTATCGATTTATAGGACAATCAAAGCATCAGGGGCTGGTAAGGGGAGGTGGGCAAAAAAAACCAAATGGTCGGAATATAAAAATTGTTCAGACCTACATCCCCAAGTGGCATACAAAAACGATCAAGTCACAAAAAAACTAACTATCAATATAAAAAACACCATTAACTGCTTTACAAAATCAATTAGTAAGTCATACTTTCTCGTGAATTAACGCTTTAATGGAAGATTATAACTTATGACTGAAAATAAAGATTTTTTAAAATGCCCCACCGATATTTATAATTATTATGGAACAACGCCGGTAGAAAAATTTGAATCAAGAACACCTAAAAAAACTGCAACACCAAGAGTTGAAAAAGCTCGTCAAATGTATTTTGAGAGCAAATCTTCTGCTTCAGTTGAGTTCCCATATTGGTACACACGCAAATGGGAAGGGTTGGACGGTGAAATTGGAATTATCAGAAGAGCGGAATCCTTAAAATGTGGATTTGAACATTTAACTCCAGCAATTTTTCCAGGCGAATTATTGGCAATGAGAAAAGCCAACTATTTGCGAGGCTCATATCCAATGCCCTGGTTATCAGAAGCCTTTTTCCTGGCAAAAGAAGATGAATTATTTAAAGAAGCTGCAAAATCTGGAAAACATAGTGCAGATGAAGCCACAACCATAGGACAAGGTGGTGGCAATGTTACTAAAAGCGCCGGTAATGTAGTTTCAATTGCAGGAAAATTTGGTTTACGTAAAGAAGAAATGCCAATTTTACTTAAAATTGCTAAAAAGTGGTTTAATAAATCTGTTGATGATGTAGGGCATAAATATGAACAATTAGTCCCTGATTATCAAACAAAAGAAGAAATAATGCGTGCTGTTATTTGCATGTTCGACTCTGGATATACACTTCCCCAGGGTAGAGAAGTAATGAATTACTATTATCCCTTACAATTTGGAATTGAAGGCATCAAGCAAATCTGCCAGGAAAAAATTGGTAAGACAGCAGGTTACCCTGATATGGATAGATTGTATTTTTATAAAGCCGTTTATACGATGCTTGAGGGGTTACAAACCTGGATTTTAAACTATGCAAAAGAGGCTAAATTCATGGCTTCTCTTGAAACTGATAAAACTCAAAAAGAAGAGTATCTTGATATAGCTCAAAGATTGGAGTGGCTTTCAAAAAACAAACCAAGAACATTTCACGATGCCCTTCAATTAGTTTGGATTTTTCATGTAGCAGTTCTTAATGAAGATGCAATATCAGGATTATCACCAGGACGTCTAGGTCAGGTTTTATATCCATTCTGGAAACAAGATATGGAAAAAGGCATATTAAATACAGAAAAATCAATGGAACTTCTGGAATGTATGCGTATGAAATTTACTGAATTGGATTGTTTTGCATCAATGGGAGTTGTTGGTGGAGTGTTAAGCGGAAACACATTTAACAATTTATGTATTGGTGGATTGGATATAGACGGAAACAGTGCTGCTAATGACTTAGAGGTTTTGATATTGGAATCGGCAATGACTTGCGATACACCACAACCAACATTGAGCTTACTATACGATGAAAAATTGCCCGAAGACTTTTTATTAAAAGGAGTTGAGTGTACAAAAATTGGCACAGGTTATCCTGCATGGATCAACAATAGAGTTGGAATGGAGTTTCTTTTAAACAACTTCAGAAAAGAAGGAATGGAATTAAAAGAAGCAAGAGCATGGTCACTTGGTGGTTGTTTGGAAACATCACCGGGAAGTTGGATGCCGCTGGAAATAAATAATGAAACTTATTTTATACCCGGAGGTTCTTCTCCAGCTACAAGTGTTGGAGTGCATTTTATTTCATTACCAAAAGTTTTAGAAGCAGTTTTATATGATGGGTTAGATAAACGTACAGGCCGCAGAGTTTATCCTGCCCATGGCTCTAAATTGGATTCCTACGAAGAAGTTTGGAAAATATTTAAAAAATATTTTAGCATTACAGTTGAGGTTTTAACATTAACAAATAATATTCAACATGATCTTTGGGGTAAAATATCTCCTTCAATTATCAATAGTATGCTAAAACCAGATTGTCTTGAAGTTGGAAAAGATATTAGCAATAAAGGTTGCCGTTATAATCGAACATTTAATGTTGAAATTTGCGGAGGTGTAAATCTTGTGAATTCATTAGCATCAATTAAAAAAAATATTTTTGATGAAAAAAAATTCACCTTATCTGATTTAAAAGCTGCGATCGATGCAAATTTTGGTTATCTATCAGCCTTGAAAACAAAATCTTATAGTTTAATCGAACAAGTAAAAACCGACAAGTTTATGAATTGGCTGAAAATTCATAGGCTATGCCTTGATGCTCCAAAATATGGAAACGATGACAAATATGTTGATAACATATTTAAGCAGTGGCAGCATTGGTTCAGTGAAATGTGTGAACAATATGTCTCCTTGTATGATGAACCACTGTATTCATGCCAAATTTCTGTATCAACCCACGCCCCTATGGGTGCTGTAACACTTGCATCTGCAGATGGGAGGCTTTGTGGAACTACATTCGCCGACGGTTCAGTTTCTGCATATCCGGGAACGGATAAAAATGGACCTTATGCTTTGTTTAATTCAGCAACTTGTTATGATCATGCATTATCTCAAAATTCGCAACTCAATATGAAAATACACCCATCTGTTGTTCAGGGAAGAAAAGGTTCTCGTAAGTTTGCAGAAATGATAAAAGCATATTTAAGAAAAGGGGCTTTTCATGCTCAATTTAATGTTGTTGATTCAAGGATGTTAAGAGATGCACAACAACACCCTGAAAATTACAGAGGATTAATGGTACGTGTTGCCGGATTTACTCAGTATTGGGTCGAACTTGGTAAACAAATTCAGGATGAAGTTATTGCAAGAACAGAATATGAACAAATAGGTTAAAAGTGATTAGACATGAAACATTACGATTGTAAATATTACCTCAGCTCAGATGTTTTTAAAGGTATTTGTAAAATAGATAAAAAAAATATAAATGCCGATGATTCATCTTGTGATAGACTGGAAAAAGCTCAAAAATGTAAGCATTGTTCAAACTTTGCTTTAACAGGCAATAATTTAGGTACTTGTATGAATAAATATGATGCATTTCCTGAAATGGATGCAATTACATGTAATGATTATAACTAATCCGAATTTAAAGGCAAATATCTTCGATATCCAGGGACTATCGGTACATGATGGTCCCGGATGTCGAACCTTAATTTTTCTTAAAGGGTGTACCTTAAATTGCTTTTGGTGCTCAAATCCTGAAGGAATAAGTATCAAACCAAGCCTTATGTATTCCCAAATAAAATGCATACGCTGCGGAAATTGCGAAAAAAACTGCTCAAACACTGCTATTGAAGTTAAAGACAATAAAATTTTATTAGCAAGAGATGAATGCATAAGTTGTGTGAATCAATCTTGTGTTGATGAATGTTATACTAATGCCTTAACCCTTTGTGGTTATGAAATTACTATTAAAAAACTTCTTGATATTATCAAAAGAGATCGTCAGTTTTGGGGATATGAAGGAGGAATAACCTTAACCGGCGGTGAACCACTTCTCCAAATCGATTTTGTGGAAGAAACTCTTAAAACATGCCATAATTTGTATATTCATACAGCAATTGAAACTTGTGGTAATATTCCATGGAACAATTTTAAAAGGGTTATGCCTTATCTCGATTGGATATTTTTTGATATTAAACACAGCAACAACAATGAGCATAAAATTGCTACAGGGGTAAATAATTTATTAATTTTAGATAATGCAAAAAAATTGGCTTCTGAATTTAGTGGGAAACTAATTTTTAGATTACCACTTATTCCAAATTTTAACGATTCTGAAATAAATATAACCAACACCGTTTCATTTCTTAATGAGATAAAAAAAAATGAAATTAATTTGCTACCTCTTCATCATTTAGGAAGAGAAAAATACAATTTGCTAAATAAAATTTACGATATGGATAAGTATCCTATGCCCTCAATTAAAAGTTTAAAAAACATTAAAAATAGATTTAAACAAAATGGTATAAATTGTTATATAGGAAGCGAAACTCCTTTTTAAACTATTCTTGGCTGCATGTTTATGCAAACATTAAATGGAGGAGGGGGTGCCCATCCCGCAGTAATCATGCACAACACAAACACTAAACGATGGACCCCAGATAATGGTTTGAGGATGACGTAGCAAATTTTCTGGTTGAACCCAACAGCGAAATTACGATCTATAATATGGATGAGGTTATTAGCTCTTGTGAAAAAATCTTTAATCTTCTTTATATTCGACCATATCGTTGATTTTGAAAATTTTTAATCTTGTATATCTTATCATGGAATCGTCCATCAAGTGAAGAACATGTGTTGCATGATGCGGGGAGATTTTTTCAATGTCAACTATAGCTCTGTTCAAGAGCAGAGCATGGGTGTGCGTTATTAATTTACCGGTTTGTTTATTAAAAGGATTATAGTATAGGACTGTATCTAATTTGTCCTTTATTTTTTTATATTTATCAGATTTCATATCGCTTACTACTCCCATGAAAGCAATATTTACATTATTGTCAAGAAAGTCCTCTTCCCTGTAATATTTATCCCTATTATCAAATATGTTCTCTTCTTTAATAGGAGCGTAGCTGATGGCACCACCTCTCAGGTAGCTTAGTTCTGCGCACCCTACGACTGTAAATGGAGAGTCGATCTTTTCATAGAGCATCCTGTAAAGGGTGTTCATCGAGATATAATCATCAATTGAGCAGTAATCTGCTGTATAGTTGACTTGTGCTTCTTTCGGGATCAAAAATATCCCGGAGGTGACAAATTCAGGTCCCCACATCAGTGGATCACGTTCATTTCTGGTCTGGTCGGTTCTGCTTGAATAGAGAATGTCATTGAGCAGGATGCATTCGCCCATGTTATAGATTCCCTGGGGAGAGGCCAGTTCAAAGCCGTATTGAACCTTGCTTGCAGAAAAGCGCTTATTCTTTAATTTATCAGGAACAACTCCTTTGATTACATAATTTACCGATCCGATATATGACAATGTGTTTTTTTTGTCGGATAATTTTTTAATTTCAAGTTCAGCCATTTTTGATCCTTTTTAAATGGTTAAGTTGGGTTGAGGTGGTAAAAGAGCTCATGCTCCCAGAATAGCTGCATAAATGTTTATATTCAATTTCTTTTTAAAAAAAAATTCCTGGGATATGGGGGGTGTCTGACACAATTGCTCTATGGAAATAGACCCGAACTACTTTTGAAAGGCAACGAGAAAGGCAGTTTTTCTGTAGTCTCCCCACTTAGCCCCAACCTAAATTTTTCCGTAACATTTACCGCCATATCAACTTCGACACAGATACAATATGTTGTGTCTGTATCGGAGTTGATGGATATTGTTTTATGTTTTTATTGACAAAAAGACAGTTCCTATTTATAAATCATTAATATTGAAGCCTTAACTGCATGGTAAAAAAGTTGTGGGATTCAATCAGAAGTCACCGGTGGATTGAAAGTTTTACCCGCTGGGTGTTAGATATTGCTTTCGAGGGAGATGAAAGCAGAATTAGAAGAGGTTTGCTCAGGAGAATTTTGCTGCAACACGATACATACCGGAATAAATGTGGGTACTATCCCGGGAAAATGGATAGGGCATTTCTAAAAACACATTCGTTGTTTTCACCAAATAAAAAAAATAGCGAATTGAGATTTTATATAAATCATCTTAATGATTATCACGCCTCAATGAAGGTCTTCAATTTTCTGAAAAACCGTTTAAAAAGGATAGTGGCAGTCCGGTTTTCTTTTTTAGGTTATTTACATAATTTGAAGTTTCAAAGGGTGGCTTAGGGATGGAAATTAAATATGTTTGACGACAGTATAAAAATTGATCTCAGTCTGATTATAGGCGATAAAATCCATAAGATTCCGGGCGGTAATATTAAAAATTTCAATCTTGATCTTTTTTCTTATGGATTTTCCGGACGTATTGGCTTTTGGATCATATCGGATAGTTCTCCCGATGAGTTATTTGCAACATTTGTGAAACCGGATATTATTGAGGTGCAAATATCAGTTTCAGGTGTATATAATCTGCCTTCCCCGCCTCCATTGCCACTAAAGGTAAAAGGCATAGTTACGGATAAATCGATTCGAGAAGAAATATATGATGAAGTTTTGAACAATCCGGTACTTCAAAGATATTATGAATTATCTTTTACGGATGCTCCAAAGGCGTTGTGGACTCAACATTTTCCAAGTCAACTTTATGTTGAAAAAAGTATGAAGGATATTCTCGAAGCAAATGCAGTTGAAGGCATTACCCTTGATATGGATTTTGATGCTCTTAGCAAACAATATCCAATGCTATGCCTCGGATTGAAAAACTTCAATGAAGAAGCAAGTTTTTTTGACTTTCTCATCTGGTATATGAAATCAAATAACGGGGTTTGTATTTATGATTATAAAAATCAAAAATTTTGTCTTTATGAAAAAAAACCGGTAGATACAGATTCAGTTTTATTAAGATTCAATGAGGTTAAGGATTTATTCATATCCATACCTGAAACAATCAGGCACAATACCCAAATATTAAATGTCAGCGTAAATTCAGAGAAACCAATTGAGGTAAACCAAAAGCAGGCGGTTTCGGGAATATATCGTGGTGTTTTAGTTCGTTCTGAGATTACCAAAGATATTGAGACTCTCACAGGTCTTGAACAAACAAGGTTAAAACTCCGGGAGCATGAACTGGAGTTAAATTTTAATCAATTTCCTGCTGTGACATTCATGCCCGGCTCTTCGGTTGCCTTTGACCAACCAGAATGGGAAGGCTGGACATTTATCAAAAAAAAGAAATACCGGGTGCATGAAATTCATATCACAGCCAATGCAAAAGATCAGGGAACTGCCAAGGATCATAATGCTCCCTTTACCGCTTATACGATTGGAATGACGGCAAAATTAGAATATATGGATAATCCCGTTGCTTTTTTTCCTGATTTTAAAAAACCGTTATATCCCATTCGTGTTGAAGGTAAAATAGTCAGTCAAGCCGGTAAAGCAACGGATAAAACCTATCAGATTTTTTCTGACGAAACTACTTCCCAGGATTTTTATTCTGTTTTTGTTCCCCTTTGGAACTGTAAAATCATGGTTCCCTTCACTCCTGATATTACAACAGGACATTTCTTTTTTCCAGCTTTTACAGAAGCAAGAGTGCTATTAAATATCTTTTACGACAATGCCGAAATAGTTGATTATCTTGATTGGGGTGATGGCACAAAACTTCCGATGGATTCCCAGGGAAACCATATTCTTTTTGGGAAAAACAATGAAAGTAAAACTTCCATTAAATACACGTATAAAGATAATAAACCTTTATTCAGTCTTCAAAGAGTGTTCGGAGTTGATACTGAATTAATTCAGATGGAAGATGGGGGGATTATGCTTCAGACTAAAGAAGATGATTCTCTTAAAGCAATTGATGAAACATTTGATGTTACGCCCCAGGTTGCCAATGCAAATGCTCAGCTTGCCATGGACAAAAGTGCTGCCACAAGTGAGGTAGTTGGTAGTTTTGATTCCACAAAAGCTAAAACTAATGCCAAGATAGATACTGCCGTCACAGAAACAAGGGCCGAACTGGATGAAATGGATTCGGAAATTTCTGCTAAAAGCGAAGAAGTTAATTCGGAGATTAATGCGGCTATGCAAAAACTTCAGCAGACTGAAGATAAGCTGAAAAATTCTTCAGCTACAATTAAAACCCAACTTATGGATAATTCGACATTATGAGTGAACTTAGATCAAAAGTTGAAGAACTTATAACCGAGATTGAATCGTTTATGCAAGAGACCACAGGTAATATTGATACTACTTTGAATTCAATTCAAAGTTTTGCCCCGCCGCTTGTACAGGAATTGGATAGTTTGACACAAGACATTCAATCAACCCAGGCTGACATGAACAGCCAGATTAATCAAGTTGATTCTGATTTGGACACACTAATTCAGGATACAAAATAAAGGAAATTCTGATGAGTATGTGGACAGGTATGGAAGGATTACAAGCGGATATAGCGACAGCTAAAAATGACATCCTTTCAGAATACACGACATTAAGGGATGAAGTTTCTTCCTATGGTTCTTTGCTGTCGGGAAAATGCGAAGAGATAAATACAGATGCAAAAACAAAATTTGATCCTTTTACAGGTGAACTTAATTCTCTTTCTGGTGAAGTGGATACACGCTGCAATGGAATGCTTGCAAAAATTGATCAAAAATCAGGAGAACTTTCAGCTGGAAAAGACGTTGACGTCGGGCAGATCAGTCAACAACTCGATCCGTTGAAAAATAATGTAACAGGCACACAAACAAATATTAAATCCGGGGTGGACGGTTCTCTTGATAAGGTATCATCTGTGCTGGATGGATTTACATCTGAAAGCAATGAGAAGAAAGAATTTTTTAATAACCAGATAGATACTACAACTTCAGGACTCGATTCTTTCAAGGAGACAGGGCTTAAGCCATTGGAATTACTGGAGCAAACGATTAATGATAAGATAACCTTCATGAAATCCCAAACATCCACAAGTGCAGAAGCTATAAAAAAATCTGTTGTAATTGTAATGAATTTAATTAGTACCAGTTTTGATCCAATTGTGCCACAAGTAGATTCAACAAAACAAAGTATTGTTGATACTGCCGATACTGCTGGAAAAACAATAGGCCAGCCCCTGGAAGCGTTAAAAAACCAAGTTACAAGTAACGGGGAAGGATTTAAAAATACAGCAAATTCAATGTTGGAGACAATTGACGAGGCTGAAAAAAAAATCCAGGAATTTGTTCAGCAGGCTAGCGTTACAATCGATTCTCTGGTGAATACAACCTTAGAGACAACCTCAACCCTTCGGGAGCAGATGCAAACCACAGTAGGAACGGCAATGTCCTCCATTCAATCTCTTCAGGAAACTGTATCGACGTTTATTAATACTAATATGGCAGTATTTGAACAATTACAAGAAAAGGTTGCCGAACTTCAGGAAAAAATGTCCTCGGCGGTCACATTGCTGAGCACAACCCTGGCAACGGCAACGGATATGCTTAACAAGATACCAGCTGAGGGCCTCCCGGAATATATGGTGACCCCGACTACATCCTCAATACAAAATGTGGTATCCCAGATGTCACCGCAAATTTCATCCACAGCAGAAAAAGCAGGTCAGCAACTTGAAACAATGGGACAAACCATCGGAGACCAGACAACAACTTTAAGTTCCAACATATTAACACAAAGCGATCAATTTAAAACACAGAGCATGGATCAGTTGGGTGTAATTCAAAAAAATATCCCGGAACAGGTTGATCAGGTAAATACAAAGATGGATGACCTTATAGCAACGGGAATTGAACAGTCCCAAACAATTCAAACTCAAACCATGGGGCAGATAGATACAATAAAAGCTTCAATACAAGAGCAGGTTGACACAATGGTCGCAACTGTACAAGAAAAGATTCAGACTTTTAAACAGACGGCACAGGATCAGATTGATGCAGCCAATCAACAAGTTGAAGACTCAAAAGAAACTGCCAGATCATCCATCAGCGATGCGAGTGAACAAACTAAAGCGAAAATACAAACCTCACAAGAATCAACTTTATCGGGTATTGTTCTGGCAAGGGAAAATCACACCCAATTGCTTGACGCAACAAACTCACAGATTGAAGTAGCCAGGAGCGCTTTTGCAACACAGGTAGGAACCACAAAAGATAGTATTATGAACACCCTTCAAACACAGGGTGAAGGGTCCTCAACACTCAAGGACAATATAACAACCCAGATGGATGCTATTAAACAGAAAATTGCGGATGACACTACAATTGAAAGTCAGGTCGGAACAATAAAGCAACAAAGTCTTGCTCAACTTGATACTCTTGAAGGGCAGACTACTGCTTCTTTAGCTAGCATTACTGTATGATAAATTAATTGATCCGCTTTTATGTGACAGTGCTTTATTCATCTCCTGATGCCGGCCTCAAAAAAAGATCAATTCGAAGATAGCCCCTATGTATTGGCTGTGACCTTTGACTAAATATCCATATCCAGTGATATCACTTGTAACATTCAAGAAAGCCAGATATAAGGGATCTTTTTGATTTTGTTAACAGGAGTGGGGTCGCTGGTTGATGGTAGGTTGTGTTATATTATTGGTTGAAGATGATTTTGGTTTAGCGTTTTTAATAAAGAAGTATCTGGAACTCCATGGGATGGTCGTAATCCATGAATCCCGTGGAGACATGGTCCTAAACCAGATTCAGGAAGAAAAGCCTGATTTGATTATTCTGGATCTTTCTCTCCCCGGAAAAGACGGGCTGGATATATGCCGAGAGGTTCACCTGGGGTTTTTCATCCCTGTTTTAATATTGACAGCAAGAGATAGCGATACTGATCAGATACTAGGGCTGGAATTAGGTGCTGATGACTATGTAACCAAACCCGTTGAACCAAAAGTTCTCCATGCACGCATCCGAGCGCTGTTGAGGAGATATCTGGTAAAAGAGACTGTCAAATTTCATGCCCCCAAAAAAAATAACGATGAAAATTTGTGTTTTGGTCTTTTGTTTATAAACAACAGCTCACGAACTGTGAAATTTGATAACAAAGATATTTTGTTATCTACGGCAGACTATGACTTATTATGGGTGTTAGCATCCGAAGCTGGTAAAATTATTACCAGGGAAAAAATATTTAGTACTATTCATGGCTTTGAGAGTGACGGTTTCGGTAGGTCTATTGATGTTCGTATTTCCAGGTTAAGAAAAAAACTTTTCGACCATCCTATAAATCCCTATCGAATCAAAACCATATGGGGAAAAGGATATCTTTTTGTGAAAGACGCATGGAATGTAAGTGTATAGTTTTTTGTTGGGAATTGCTTTTAAATGAAAAAAATGTTTTTGCGTGTATACTCTCTTATTGCTGTCGTACTTTTACTGATCACCATAACCATCCTTATTTCCTCCGATTATATCATGCGAAATACAATAGATGACTTTACAACTGGGCTCTTCTATGGGCCGATGAATGAGCTTGCCAATGAGTTACATTCTTCTGATGATCAGTGTTGGGAATCAATAGTAGCTGCATTTAATGTAAAATATGCCTATCCGGTATCTCTTGTTATTCTTGAAGAGCTTGATTTAAGTACTGGTGAAAAAAAACAATTGGAATATGGTGCTATCATCCATAAATTATTCCAAAGGAAAACCTATAAACAAATTACGGGAACAACTTTTGTTATAGCGGTTGGTGCTGTTAATCGTTTTGGTATCTGGCAAAAATTTTTAATGTTCGATGTCATATCCCTTTTAATGGGGTTTGCCCTGGCCGTTTATATCTGGTTACGCCCAATCAATAACTCTTTTAGCAAACTAATAATAGCTGCCGACAAGCTTGGGAATGGTGAATTTTCAACCAGGGTCCATATAAATGACAATTCAGCTTTTAACAAACTTGCAAATACGTTTAATCTCATGGCAAAACAGTTGGAATTGTCGGTCACAACATACCAGGGATTAATCGGCTCCATATCCCATGAACTGAGAAGTCCATTATCAAGACTTGTATTCGGAATTGAAATGTTTCAGAGAACAAGCAGCCTGGAAGTGGATAATAACTATTTTAATAATATAATCAAGGATGTTAAAGAACTGGAATATCTGGTATCCGAATTAATGGCATATGCCCGGTTTGATCCTAATATCTCGCATCTGGATCTGACCCCTCTGGCAATTAATTCATGGATAGCGGCTCTTTTGGAAAAAGAGACAAACAATCTAACTAAGGCCACTCTGACCTGGACCATACCAGAATCCCTTCCTCCCTTGATTGTGTTATTTAATGAAAAGGCATTGCAGCGTGCCCTTGATAATCTGATTAGAAATGCTTTTAAATACGCTGCATCGCTGATTCATCTGAGATTGGAAAAAGCCCATAACACAATTTATATTCACGTTGATAATGATGGTGCCACGATTTTAAAAGAAGATCGAATCCGGGTGTTTGATGCTTTTGTCAGGTTAGATAATCAACCTTTCCAATATACCGAAGGCCATGGGCTTGGGCTTGCAATTGTTCAAAATATTATTACTCAGCATAATGGTATGGTAGAGGTGACCGATTCTGCCTTAAATGGTACTTGTTTTACAATCAGTCTGCCCATGCAAAATCATATGGATTCACTCCGGTAGCACTTTGTTACATTTTGAAATAGTTTTTATACAGACAATAATAAGCCTTTTTGATAAGAAACCCTCCAATGAAATATAAGAATTTCATCAACAAGATTTATTGATTTTTATGTATTCCGGAACTTCTGGAAGAAAAGGAGAGTAAATGAAACGAAAGTGTTTTTTAAATGTATTGTTATTGCTGGTAGGAGTTTTTGCTTTTTCAAGTGCCTCTTACGCCAATCCTGTACCGACACAAACCCTGAGTGTAAATCAGGTAAATGAAGATGGTTTTGGTGATTCTACAAATCAGTATGCTTGGTCAATGGAGTCCTTTAAAGGCTCATTATACGTTGGCACACTGAATCATACACATGCAACACCGGGTATGGAATTGTTTTTTCTGGGGTTTCCTGTAAAATCCAACGGAACCCAGATACATAAAGGAACACGGGATGTTGATGGAACCTGGGCTTGGGAAAAAATTCTAAGTGATGGCAATGGCAACAGCGATAATTACGGCATAAGAAAGCTCAAAGTTATTGGTGATTATATGTATGGTGCTGTTGCTAATCACGTTGACGGGTTTGAACTGTGGAGAACCTTTGACGGTGTCAATTGGGAAGTTGTTGTTGATAAAGGATTGGGTAATCCGGATAATACATCCGGCCGCGGCCTTTCAGCCCATGACGGTTATCTGTATCTGGGAGTGGAGAATCGTAAAAGTGGTGCCCAGATCTGGAGAAGGGCGATTGCAGATGATGGTGATTTTATGGAAAATAGTGAATGGGAACAGGTTGTATCAGCAGGGCTTGGTAATACGTCAAATTACTGGTTTTCAGATTTTGTTGAGTATAACGGATGGCTTTATTGCGGTACTTTAAACCTGTCCGGTATGGAACTATGGAGAACTGCTGACGGTGTAAATTTTGAGAAGATTTTTGATAAAGGAAATGGCGTTCAATCCAATACGGCAGCGATGAAACTCTACGTTTATAAAGATAAATTATATGTGGGAACCATGAATTTTATCCAGGGAGCATCTCTTTATGTAAATACAAATACTGCCGGTACCCGGTTTGAACCTTTATTTACACAAGGAAATGGGCATAGAAATAATTCCTATGTCTGGTATATGAAAGCTTTTAACGATAGACTTTATGTGGGAACCTTTAAATCGTTTGGTGAATTTGATCTATTTTCTGCAAAAGATCCGGGTATGAATGACTGGACGGCAGAAACCATTGATGCCTTTGGAAATGCTGGTCAATATGGAATCAGAACCATGGCTGTGTATCAGGACAAACTCATGATTGGAACAGCAACAGCTAAAAATGATGAAGCCTGTAAAATATTTGAAGCCACACCAAGAGAATCTTATCAATAAATATTATTTTTAAAGTTTTGTCCCCTGTGACCCTGCCGGGGACAAAACTTGCAGATCTGTATTGAATGTCGAGATCTTAAAAGTACCTAACCTTAAATATTCACGCTTATATTTTCCTGGGCATATGTAAAAGCCCGGGATCTTGCGGAAGCCTCAAAAACCGGATTCAAAATATCTACGAAATCAAAAATTACTGCTTTATTCTTTCCAGGTGCTGGTCTCAAAGCACGGCCAATATATTGAATAAGCCTGCCAGAAAATTTAACAGGGGTTGTCAAAAATATTGTTGAAATTTCCGGCAAATCAAACCCTTCTCCAATAAGCTGTCCGGTTGCAATAAGATATTTGCATCTGCCGTTTCTTAAATTTTGAATAATTTTTTCACGTTTATTTTGGGAAATGGATCCTGTAAGGATTTCCGATTTAATACCGTTTTCTTTAAGCATTATATCATGAAGAGTGTGACAATGTCCCTTCCGGTCGGACAAGATCAACATGATGCCGGATACCCCATGCTTTGCTACGGTATCACAGATAAGCCGGTTCCTCTGGTAATCTTCTGTTAATTCAGCCAAAGCCTGTGAATAATATTCACTTGTATCTGTCTGGGTGTTGAATTTGGTTTCTATCCATCTGACTTGTGCATCACAAAGATTTCCATCGGCAAGTAAATTTAGTTTGTCGATTCTGCCGGTCACATCACCGATATGCCAAAAAATTAACTTTGAAAGTTTATCTCTTCTCCAGATTGTGGCAGTTAATCCGATCATGAATTTTGCGTCAAATGCCGTCAACGCTTGTGTGAAAGTTCTTGAAGGGCATCTATGACATTCATCAACAACAACATGACCAATGTAATCTGCCACTTCATGAACTTTTTTATAAAGAGTTTGAATCATTGCCACCGTGATTTTATCACCTATCTTAAATTTACCTGACCCGATAATGCCTATTTCATTTTTTGGAATATTTAAAAATTGTTCTATCCGTTCCATCCACTGGTTCAACAATTCCTTTGTATGCACTACAATTAAGGCGGGCTGCTTTCTTTTGGCAATCATATACAATGCCATTGTGGTTTTACCGCTTCCTGTCGGGCTTTCCAAAAGACCAAAATCTCTTTTCAGGCAGCTTTCAACTGCTGGAAATTGTAATGAACTTAATTTCCCACTGAAAGTAAAATCAATGGGTTCAAAACTCCGTCTATTATCTATAAATTCAATGTGTTCACCTATATCAACACAGATTTTATAAATTTGTGTTGCGGCCCCCCTGGGACAGATCAAAGAATCTTTAGATTCTTCATAAAAATATAATATGGGTTCGATACCCCGGGTATATCTACCTCTTTTTTCGGCTTCTGCAAATTTTGGGTTGTTTAAGGTAAGTTTTTCCTTAATAATTTGTCCGGTATCAAGTGAAATATTTTTTAAAACCAATTGACTACTTAATATGAATTGCATCCTTGATTTCTCTTGTGATTTTTTAATGATTGATTCGGTATAGATTCAATTATCTCTTTTAAGTTCATTTTGTCAAAGATCTTCTGGGGGAGTTGCTTAATTTAATGAGGTTTAAAACAAGCCGTCCCTTTAAGAAAAAAGAGGGGCATAATCTTTGGCTATATTTTTTTATCTATTAATTTGGGGGAGAATGAAACAAAGATATTTTCCCTTTTTTACTTATTGTGATGACCGGATAGAAAATTCCTAAATCAAGATTTGCCTCCAGGCTGTATGTAAAACTTTTCTTCTGATGTTTGGCAAGATCAATTAAAAATCTGATATTATGAAAAAGGTCAATGGATGCATCTAATAAAACATCTCCTTCCCCGTAAGCTTCAATCCTGGGTAATTTGTTAGACGCTCCGGTTATAAACTTATGGCCTTCAAGATTGACGGTATAGCAAATCCCTTTTAAATCAAGGGCAGATCGGTTTGGATTAATAATATGTAATTTAATCTCAAACCTCGGAATTATCTCTTTTCCAGGGATTGCTTTAAAAGAGGTGATGCTGACAATCGGGGTTTTATAATCGGTTAGAATTATAGCGCAACCAGATAGGTAAAATCCAAAACTTAAAATTAAAACAATGCGAATAAACCGAGTCATATTAACCTATCCCATTATATCAAGCAATGACCCGATGGTTTCTTCATAGGTTGACACGGTTTTGGCATTTGCATCAAATCCTTGTTGAGCTGAAATCTGTTGAACAAGTTCTTCTGCAATATCTGTGTTTGATAATTCCTTAAGGGAACCGTCATTTTTTACGGGATCTTCAACCAATGGACCGGAAGTTTTGTTTTGGGTAATTGAGGTGGTTACCTGTTTATCCGCCCCCTGGGTATTTATGGCCCTGCTTGATTTGAAATCATCGGAAAGAGAGTTGGCTATATTATTGGCGCCAACAGAAACCTGTTTTGAAAATGCTTGTAATGCCGACACATTGTTTTGTATTGATAAAGTCATCCTCGTACTCCCCCCAAATAAATATTAAACATATTTTAAATAAGAAGCGTGCTTAATACCTTGCAACATAACTCTTTAATTCAACTTTAAGTGCAGCGCCAATAATATATTAATAAGTTTAACAAAAATCGTCCTGAATGACAATTGTTTTTAAGAAGGTCGAGTAGACTGGGGCCTCCCTCGGCTTTAAACCTTGGTTGTTCCCCAGTCCCTCTACAGGTCGGGTCGAGGACTGGCGCGCGCACTCTAAAGTCACGTTTCCAACCCCCGCCTCATCAAACGCAGCATGCAGATTT
>JAAELK010000487.1 GCA_024226935.1 Desulfobacteraceae bacterium | reverse complement strand
TCATCCAAACACATGCATCTTAACTCATGGGGACGTTACAAATCATCTCCATCGCTGAAACATAAGGCTTATTGTTAACGTGGAGAGAATAACCGACAGCCAAGATGTTGTCAATTTATGAAAACTGGATCATCGAGTATTATTACTCGTAGATTGCATCCCCTGGAAATTGTTTTTTGATATCTTTAGCGGTTATATCATACATGCCGCTGCCCACAACATACTCATGGCCATCCACCTCCACAAGCATCACATAGGAAACTTTTGGAGAACTTTCCTTCTTCCCTGGTTTTGGCCATACATAGGGTATCCAGCCTGCACCTTTTTCTTCGACAATTTCGTTCATTGCCACAAAAAGATAAACTCCGTTGGTATCACGCATGTCCATAAGCCCTTTGCCGTCCAAAGCAGGTTTTATGGGATGCATAATCATTATACCGTCAAGGTTGTGAATCCAAATATAGCCCTTACCGTCTGCAAAGATGAATGGTCCCTTGGGATCTTTTAGTTCAGCAAAAGCATCCTTGCCTTTTTTTTTGAGCAGTTTAGCTGCGGCAATAACTTTTTTTTTGCAAAGCTTCGGGGTCAAAGGTTCGGGAAAAGCCGATGAACTGAATAAAACAACCATGGTCATTCCGAAAATAAGTGATAAAATCTTTTTGTGCATCTCTTTTTTCCTTCATAAGGCATTGAGTGATATTATTTTCTCCATACAATAACCGTTCACTCGATGATCCAGTTTTTAAAGAAAGAAGGCTGGTCAAGTCGATGGTATAATATCACTCCCTGAGTCATATCTCATCCATTCGATTGGCCAGCCCTGCAAAAGTACTAATAAATCAAATTTTATTTGAGCACAACCCTA
>JAAELK010000486.1 GCA_024226935.1 Desulfobacteraceae bacterium | reverse complement strand
TATTTTATCCGTCGGGGCTGGCCAACCGATGGATGAGATGCGACCTTTTAAGATTGTATTATACCATCGACTTGACCAGCCTTTCCATCTTTTAATGTGGACTTGTCATTACAAATAAAAAAACTGGATCATCGAGTTTAAAGCATTAAAAATAGTCAGAAAATTCAATATAAAATTTGCTGTTTTAAAAGAGGGAAGTCCCTCATGCGGCAGCACCAAAATTTATGACGGAACTTTTTCGGGAATAAAAATATCAGGACAGGGAGTAACAACTTCCCTGCTGACGAATAACGCAATAAAGGTTTTTAATGAATATAACTATAAAAAGATTATAGACGCGTAAAATAGGTCATTTCAATCCGGAAAAGATTTAAATCATAAAAAAAAGGGGTCATCTATGACAATTAATGTGGGGATATATCTTTATGATAAAGTAGAAATACTTGATTTTGCAGGACCATTTGAGGTGTTTTCTACAGCCTCAAGAGTTAATGCCCGCAGATCACAAGAGTCAGACAATCTTTTTAATGTCTTCACAGTTGCCGAGGATACGAATCCCTTATTTGCAAGGGGTGGACTCCAGATAATACCGGCTTATAGCATATCTGAGCATCCAGAAATCAATCTATTAATTATTCCCGGTGGCATTATCACTGATGAATTGACGAAAAACCATATTATTTCCTGGATTATTACATCCTCTAATATCGCCAATATCACAGGATCTGTCTGTACTGGTGCTTTCTTATTAGCAAAGGCAGGTTTGCTTAAATCCAAAGCCGCAACTACTCATTGGGAAGATATTAATGATCTGCGTTCAATGTTTCCTGATATCAAAATTAAAAAAAATGTTCGATGGGTTGATGAAGGATCTGTAGTAACTGCTGCAGGAATATCTGCCGGAATCGATATGAGTCTGCATTTAATTTCACGTGTGACAAATAAAGACCTTGCTATTCTTACTGCGAAACAAATGGAATTTGAATGGACTATAAACCCATAACAATTGGCTATTCAGGTTAGGTATTATACTTAAATAGAGCGATATGAAACAAATCGAGAACAAAATGAATTGGAAAATAAAAAAATCAAAATATCTAATTGATGATAAATGGCTGAAAGTTCGGGCGGATAAATGCCGTATGCCGGACGGAAAAATAATCCAGCCATATTATGTTTTAGAGTATCCTACCTGGGTAAATGTCTTTGGAATCACCAAAGAAAATGAAGTTGTCCTCGTTAAACAATACAGACATGGTCTTGGGCAAACAATCATAGAATTGCCAAGTGGAACAATGGAAAAACATGATGAGTCTCCAATTGATGCTGCAAAAAGAGAGTTACTTGAAGAGACCGGTTTTACCAGTGATAATTTCATTCAAACAGGTATTGTTTCACCCAACCCATCCAATCATAATAATTTAACTTATTGCTTTTTGGCTCTGGATCTTAAAAAGATTAAAGAACCCCATTTAGATGAAACAGAAGATTTAGAAACTATTTTAATTGCATATAACTCGATGATCCAGTTTTTAAAGAAAGAAGGCTGGTCAAGTCGATGGTATAATATCACTCCCTGAGTCATATCTCATCCATTCGATTGGCCAGCCCTGCAAAAGTACTAATAAATCAAATTTTATTTGAGCACAACCCTA
>JAAELK010000485.1 GCA_024226935.1 Desulfobacteraceae bacterium | reverse complement strand
GAACTGTCCGTTTAAAACTTAAGTGTCGGACATTTTATTTTGGAACAGCTATATAATAATGTTGATTTTTTTGCAGCAGTATTCTCAGACAATAGTTATTGTATAAAAACTCCGGTGCTTTTAGAAAAACAGAAAATTAAAGTATATAAACTTAATTATTTGATTTATATAAGTCAACTGACTACTTAAAGACATGTAACTTTAATTGTCAGACCTAATTATATCAGATACAATCCAGTGTCCTGTTAAAGGGCTTATAGCTGGTACAAATTGAACTGTCCGTTTAAAACTTTAGTGTCGGACATTTTACTTTGGATCAGCTATATTTAGCAAACAGCTGAAATAACAGCCCTGATAACAACTGTTGAGCAGATCTGTTATTAAACTTAGATATAAGGCTGGCTGTTAAAAGAAATATAAAAAGTAAGGGCAAATGATCTACATAATTATAAATTAAACATCAGGCTTAAAAATGCTGGAATTACGAAAACTTATCTATTTAATAACAGGCTTTCTTATCATTTATTTTCTACCAACAGAAAATATTAGTGTTTATGGCCCTGTATATGAAGCACTGGGACTCGCAAAATGGTACGCCAGAGAACATGTTTTATTTTGTCTGGTACCTGCTTTTTTTATTGCCGGTGCCGTTAGTGTCTTTATCAGCAAGGATTCCGTTATCAGGTATTTTGGGGGCCAGGCAAATAAATTCATTTCCTATGGAATTGCCTCTATATCCGGAACTATCCTGGCTGTATGCTCTTGTACTGTATTACCGCTTTTTGCCGGCATCTATAAGCGTGGCGCAGGGCTGGGCCCGGCTGTAACTTTTTTATATTCAGGGCCAGCTATCAATATATTTGCAATAATTCTGTCTGCCCGGGTTTTAGGCTGGGAGTTTGGTCTGGGGCGCGCCACAGGAGCTGTTATTTTCAGTATTATTATTGGCCTTTTAATGCATTTTATCTTTATAAAAGAGGGAAACTCCAGTATTGAAAATGGCGATATAACTACAGGAAAAAATCAGGATACTCATTCTTTAGCACAAACCGGATTATATTTATTCTCAATGTTAGCTATCCTTATTTCTGCAAACCTTGCGCCATCAGCATCAAATAACAGTTTATGGTCATTATTATTCCAGCTGAAATGGTACTTCACAGGATGTTTCACTATTATGCTTTCCTTTATGATTATTAAATGGTTTAAAAAAGATGACCTGATATCATGGATAAAAGAAACCTGGAAATATGCAAAGCAGATTCTCCCTTTACTTCTGGCAGGAATTCTTCTAGCCGGTTTTTTACTTGGCCGTTCAGGCCATGAAGGTGCTATACCATCTCATTTTGTTATTAACCTTGTTGGTGGCAACTCAATTTCTGCAAACTTCTTCGCTTCTGTTTTTGGCGCCTTTATGTATTTTGCCACGCTTACCGAAGTTCCAATTGTTCAAGGTTTGCTGAGTGCCGGTATGGGTAAAGGGCCTGCAATGGCTCTCCTTCTGGCAGGGCCTGCATTAAGTCTGCCTAATATGCTTGTTATTAAAAGTGTCCTTGGCATAAAAAAAACAGTTGTCTACATTGTGCTTGTTTCAGTTATAGCAACTTTTTCCGGGATAATATTCGGACTAATAGTATCGTAAGTTATCCGTTTATGTTGAAAACCAGATTGCACAGTAAAGTAGTTTTATTATGAAAAATCATCATACAGGTTATATCATAAGTTCCATTTCAGCAGTAATCAATATTATTTTATTTGGATTAAAGCTCTGGACAGGAGTCTTGACCGGCTCTATTGCCATGGTAGCTGATGCCTGGCATACTCTTTCAGATACGGTATCTTCTTTAATTATTATTGCTGGGTTCTGGATATCTGCTAAACCAAAAGATAAAAAACATCCCTTTGGTCATGGCAGAGCAGAACAGATTTGTGCAATTATTATCGGCACATTACTTGTAGTTATCGCTGTTAGTTTCTTAAAGGAGTCTATCCTGAATTTAAAAGATAACAGTTCTGTAGTATATGGAAAGTTAATTATTATCATTTCGATTATAAGTATAATTATAAAAGAATCGCTTGCACAGTTATCGATCCGGGCCGGCAAAAAGATAAATTCTCACGCATTGATTGCAGATGCCTGGCATCATAGATCTGATGCAGCAACTTCTTTATTAATAATAGTCGGTACTTTTTTTGGAAGATATTTATGGTGGATTGATGGTGCTTTAGGAATTATTATTTCTCTAACAATATTATATGCGTCATATGAAATCATTAAAAATTCTTCTCAAACAATATTAGGTGAACGCTCTGACCCTGTATTAGTAAGTAAAATTGAAGAGATTATTAAAAAAAGCAGCCCGGAAGCCTCTGACCCGCATAGTATACACTTACACCGCTATGGAGAACATACAGAATTAATACTGCACTTAAAATTACCGGGAAATTATTCACTGAAAAAAGCTCATGATAGTATTACAGAACTGGAAAATACTATTAGAGCCAGGCTGAATATCGAGCCCACAATTCATGCGGAGCCCCTGTAGCCTTAAATAAAGTATCGTCACTATCTCCAGAAGCTGTACCACCGTTTCCTTTTGCTGACTTTCTTTATTTGTACCCACCCTTCTTCATCATACCACTTGTCTGTACCCAGCTGATCTTCATAGTTATCACCACAAACCCACAGTGTTCCATCCCTTTTTATCATCAAAGAATGGAAGTGCCCGGCTGATACATCCCAGACATTCCGGGCTACCTCAACCCACTTTCTTCTATCCTTAAAATCGCCAGTACCCAGCTGACCCCGCCCATTAGAACCAGCTGCATACAACCGTCCATCTTTTGTAAGTGAAAAGCAATGATTTGGTGCTGATGAAACATGAATAACATTTGATAAAACATCTGACCAGTAATATTGATTCGCCCGCTCAAACTCTTCATCCTCATAGTCGACGGCTGCCTCTTCATCTTCATCCTCATCGGCATCTTCATCCTGAATTATACCCAGCTGTCCATTCCAGTTCCATCCAGTAACCCATAAATCACCTTCCTGCTTATATACAGTTTTCTTTCCTTTTATCTTTGCCTGTTTTTCAGCAGCTATCTCTTTTTCCGATTTTCTTATAACCATACTGGATGATGAAAAACCTGTTGAGACACTTTTAACATTATTAACAACCTGACGCCACATCTCTGACCCCTTATTCTTCCCATCACCATACTGACCAAACTCATTTTTACCTGCAACCCAGAGAGTTCCATCCTTCCTGAGAGCCATGCTATGATTAGTTCCAGCATAAACCTGTTCAACATCAGTAAAAACCCTGATCCATTTATTGACCCTTTTTCTCCATACCTTAACCCTGGTTTCATACTGCTCTCCATAACGATCTCTTTTTACCACTTTCCTGTAGTAATAGTTTGGGACACCCAGCTGGTGAAAACTATTATCTCCTGTAGCCCATAAAGTACCGTCTTTTCTAACAGCAAACGAATGCCTTTCTCCAGCTGCAATAAATACGACATTAGACAAAACAGCCTTCCATTTAAAGATTTGCTTCATTGATCCTGCAGCTATTTCACCATCATAATTGCTTCCAGCAACCATCAAGCGGCCATCTTTTATTAATGCGAGAGCATGGTCTTCTCCGGCCGCAATATCAACTACATTAGAAAGAACACTGGTCCAGGCCTTTACATCGTCTCTTTTACCAGTACCCATCTGACCACACCTGTTACTACCAGTCACCCATAACCTGCCATCATCTGTCAGAGCCATGCTAAAAAATGTACCTGCCGATACTCTGGTAAACACCAGATCTCCTTCCAGATATTTTTCTACCCGGTATTTAATATTACTATAGATACTGGTAGAAACTGCTGCTGCTTTTGAATAATATATAGTAGTTTTCGATGCATAAGAGAATATTAAGGGATAAAAAACATACAGAAAAAACGCTATCGTTATTATTAGTACAAACCAGATTATTGATTTAAATAGTATCTTAAAAAATTTTTTCATATAAAAACGCCTTTATTCGGTCACGTCAAGAAAAGAGT
>JAAELK010000484.1 GCA_024226935.1 Desulfobacteraceae bacterium | reverse complement strand
TAGGAACGGTATAAAAAATCTGTTTTACCATCCCCATTGAAATCTCCGGTTCTCATAAATCGAGATTCCTTACCAAAAGTGTTTATACTATTGATATTGGCCGGTAATACCGGTTTGTTGTAATCGGGAGTTGTAAAACCGGTTTCGGTGCCATAGGCAATTAGCCATCGTCCGTCACCATTGTAAGATCGATACAGAAAATCTGTTTTACCGTCACCATTAAAATCTCCGGTCATTTCAGTGCCAACAGTATTTATACTATTGATATTAGCTGGTAATGCTGGTTTATTATAATCGGGAGTTGTAAAACCTGTTTCAGTACCATAGGCTATTAGCCACCGCCCATCGCCATTGTAAGATCGATACAGAAAATCTGTTTTACCGTCACCATTAAAATCTCCGGTTCTCATAAATCGAGATTCACTGCCAAAAGTGTTTATACTATTGATATTGGCCGGTAATACCGGTTTGTTGTAATCGGGGATTGTAAAACCGGTTTCGGTGCCATAGGCTATTAACCATCGCCCGTCACCATTATAAGATCGGTACAGAAAATCTGTTTTACCGTCACCATTAAAATCTCCAGTTCTTTCAGTGCCAACAGTGTTTATACTATTAATATTGGCTGGTAATACCGACTTATTGTAATCAGGAGATGTAAACCCATTCTCAATTTCCGACCAGGAGATATCCATGGCGGGCAGTGTTGTTCCGCTAACTATAGTTCCGGAATCATCCAGAGTGGCATCGCTTCCATATTGTTGGATTTTGTTGAGAAGGGAACGAAATGTACTGGTACTATCGGTGTATTCAAGCTTATATGCCCGCACCAGTCCGGCAGAAGATTTTATTTCAATGGTCGCAAGTCTTTTAGCGGTTATAACTTCAAAATTAATACTATATTGTTTTGATTTATCGGATCTTTGATCTTCAAGGTGGAAGATCACGACATTGGTGGGGTTCCACCCAGAATTGCCCGTATAATCAACCCTTGCAGGATAGATCTGACCCTGGTCCTTTGTATAGGAAAGGGTTATGTAGTTATCATTGGTATCAACAACCTTGTCCAGACACCATTTAAATATTCGGGTAGCATCCTCTGGGTCATCCTGGCGGGAGGCTGGCGTAGTTCCGAAAAAATATCTTATTCCGTTTTTATCCGTTGCTTCCCATCCACTGGTGGCAGAGTTGTAAAAATATTTTGTAAACTGGCCTTCTATTTTAGCACCGTAAAAATCTGCTCCCCAGTCATCCCTGGAAACAAGCTCAGAGCTGCTGCCCATCACTGATTCATAGTCATTTGCTGTATAATCCGTTCCCCTTTTAGTGGAACGCTGGATGGCCCCCAGACTGATATCCCAACCCATCCCCATCCAGCCGTTTTTCTGGTAACTGTTGTAGGTCAGGTTGATTTCAGGCTGTAGTCCTGCCCTTCCGGGAGGCAAAAGAATAGGGATGGATGCCGAGGCTGCTCCGCTGAATAAAGAAGCATCTATCTTGGGCAGGGAAATCTTTGTACTTATATTTTCGGCATCTCCCGTGTCCTCGGTGTCTGAAGCCGTGGTTGAAAGTTTGGCGGTTTCCTCTTCGGGTTTCTTTTCTTCGTCTGTATCTTCGGCCGTTTTTTGATCCGGATCTTTTACTTCTTGAGTTGAAGAATCTATTTTCTCCTGGGTAACGGTTTCCTGGGTTTCGTTCAAATCAGATTGGGCAAAGACAGGACTGCCAACTCCCAGGGCAAAAAGCATTATCAATATGGGGATTGCTCCCATAACTTTACGGCGGTGTTTTTTTGAAAAAACATTATTTAAAAAGCATTTAGTATCTGAAATTTGGGACATCAAAAACTACTCCTAAATTAAGTAATTGGAAAAATAACTCAGGAGTCATTATTATAGAAAACCATGGAATGCAAGTAATATGATTATATTTTTTTCAAACCGTTCAGGAAGTGCAATTTTGAAATTCTTTTATGCAAAAATATTAGTCTTAAAAAAACTAAAATCCATAAATAGCTAATTTTGTGATTGCCAAAGATATTAAGGATATTAGTTTCTGACAAAGTAATCATTAAAAACTGGGGGGGCATTAGATGAGGTTTTTTTGTCCCTCTACTCGGAAAGTGTGGTAGGCCTTGATTAAGGTTTTAAAATGATTTCTATGATAGATTTCATCCAAATGTGCAATTAGACCCAATAATAAAATTCACTTTAGCATCTGGAGAAGATGTTATAATATCAGGGTTTGGAAAATTTCAGGTTAATGACAAGGCGCCATGTAAGGGACGGAATCCAGCTACTGGGGAGGATATGATCTTGGAGAAGAGGTGGGTTGTTGCTTTTAAATGTGTAGGAGTGTTGAAGGATAGGATAAATGGAGATTGAGAATGACATGAGTTGTTGAATTTATCATTGATCTTAATATTGTTCTGAGGAGGTTGTTATGAGGCGGGTTCTGATTATTATAATTATAGGGTTATTTGGGATACAAGTATGCGCATCTGCAGATTATGAAGCAGGGCAATTGGGCGAAAGCGTTGGGGGGTATGTTTATGCTGCCTGCCTGATTAATGAATTGAAAAATTCTCCTTGTGGATATCTCGTAAGAAAAGAAATCTCATTACAGCCTTTTGTAAATGATGTGGAATCCCATCTTAAGTTGAAAAATGTAAAGCAGTTCCAGAATTTTATGAAAAACGAAATGGGAATTATCAAAATAGAGGCAAATCATTTTATTACTGGCTTTTTACAAACCACAATATCTGAAAGTGGTTTTGATGAATGTACTGCTTGCGGAATGCTGTTTCAAAATATTGCTACTCAAATGGGTCAAGCTGAACAAAAATGGGAAAGGATGAAGAAAAAAAATAATATCCCAACTTTAGAAGAGTTGGACTGGGTTGAGGCAGAATTGGAAAGAATGGACAAACAAAAAAAAGCTAAAAAGGATTAAAAAAAAGCTTTAAAAAAAAAATTTCAACACCTAAAATTTGCCAGAGTCCTAAGGGAGGGCAGGTAAATATTCGGGTTAGTCATTCATGAGTTGATTTAAGCAAAACTCTAAACTTTTTATCAAGAGGAAAGACCCAAATATCTTTGATGGGAACACAAATTTTTCCTGGCTGCCCGCCAAGCTTCCCACGACCTTTAGTTT
>JAAELK010000483.1 GCA_024226935.1 Desulfobacteraceae bacterium | reverse complement strand
CGTAAAAGGAGGCATTCTTACCTTGGGCTTGAAAGTCCCCAGGTTTTTGAGAACAGATGTATGGTGAAATCATACGAGAATGCAGCATGATTTTGTGTCTACACTTTCAAAGAAGGATCAGGGCCACTTCGTCTGGATATCCAGGTCTATGTCAAATCTGAACACAACTCCATAAATTTTCAACCGATGAACAGATTAATCATTGGTGTAATCAGAAGGAACCTGGATCGGTATGGCCGTCGGAGAGTTTTCAAATGGCACCACCATAAAAGCCGGGCAAAGTCTGTATCCGGGAAACTAGGAAAGATGAAATTACTGGACAATGTAAAAAGATATCTGGAAAGTGAGCAAAGGGGGTTGTCAATAAAAAAATATGCTCCCCCAACCTCGAATAACAACTCCTCCATGAAAGATAAGAGTCCCGAGGGGGAGTATGCCAATATTATTTATGATGGAATTCAATTGGCGGAAAAGTATAAAAATGCATCGGAAGATGAAAGATATCTATACTATCTGGAAAATAATATTCTTAAAAAAAAATATCATCAAAAATTTTCTTTGCTCCACCTGGCTGCCCAGATTGGTTATCCCTGGCTAATGGAAGGGCTTCTTAAAACCGGCATTAACATTAATCAAAAAGACTCATATGGTGAGACCCTGCTTTATATTGCATGTTCGGAGGGTAACGCCCGGGTGGTAAAAGTACTTCTTGAGAATCGTGCTGATTGTCATATACCGGTGATCAATGGCCGTTTGACCTTGACCTGCCTTGGTGCGGCATGCAATTGTGCCAACGACTCCATTATTCAGATGCTTCTTGACAGGGGAGCTAAAAAAGTAAAAAGCGATTACATTTTTTACAGGCGGAAAGGTGGAAGAAACAGGAACATCATGAGACAACTGGACCCTAAAGCTAAAGCTAAAGCTGAAGCAATTGCCATTGCAGGTTATTCCAGAGGTGAAATTAATAGGATTGCTCCTGAACTGCAAGCTACTGGCTGTATCGATGGAAAGTTTGATTCTCAAATTATCGATCTTATAAGAAAGTATGGACCTCAATTAAAAAAAAAGCATGACAAGTAAAATATTGTTGATTGCAGCATTAAATTGTTTAATCAATTTTTTGTATCTCAGGCTCGTATCTGCGTAAGGTAGAGATTGGGAATGATTATTTGACTATTTATAAATTTGGAATTCCAAAGTTCGGAGAAAAAAATGAAGTATATCGGAGCCCATGTCAGTATCGGCGGAGGGGTGGAAAAAGCACCCGGAAATGCCAAAAGTATTGGAGCAAAAGCCTTTGCCATGTTTACCAGAAACCAGAGGCGGTGGACCTCAAAACCCTTGACCCAGAAAAATATTAGTCAGTTTAAAGCAAATTGCAAAAGCACCGGTTACGATCCTAAATATATTCTCCCCCATGACGGCTATTTGATCAATCTTGGGCACCCGGAAGAAGAGCCCCTTGAAAAATCAAGGAT
>JAAELK010000482.1 GCA_024226935.1 Desulfobacteraceae bacterium | reverse complement strand
TAGGTAATGGGGACCTGATCCTCTTGGCTTTTTTATGCCTCAGCGAGTGAGTGTATTGGCATTTTGAATATGATCTTGTGACCCCTTTTTTGTTTTTCAATTTCGGATATCTACAAAACCTGTCAGATTTCTTGCTGACAGCGAAGTCCTCTCCGCACTCCTCACATTTTTTTAACATAACCACAATTACCTTCCTCCCCCCCTGACCCCAGGATCAAGACACGGAACATCTCTGATCGCTTTAAAATAACCAGACTTTACGGCTTGCTCCCTGATTCGCTGTTCGGACCAACTCATCATTGCTTGCGACTTATATGAGTCAAAACCCAATCGCCTTGCGAAATGATAACCGAGATTATTCCTTTCCCTTTGGTACTTATTTGCTTTTGCTCTTACTTTTTTTAGGTCCATTGTTTGCCTTTCTGTCAAGATTTTTATTGCACGCCCAATGATAATTGAACTTCTTTTTTTTCTATATTCATTAGGTTTTTAATTGCCACATTATAATAACTTTCTTTTAATTCTATCCCGATAAATTTTCTATTATTCTGAATCGCCATATATCCCTCTGATCCAATTCCCATAAAAGGAGACAATACAACATCATCTTTTTTTGACCACAATTCTAAACACCTTTCTATCACATCAAGCTGTAAAGGACATATATGTTTTTCGTCGTCTTTTGATCTGGCTTGTTGTATGTTTAATGTATTGGTCTGCCGAATGTCAAACCATACCGGTGAAGCGTATCGCTGCCAAACATGATGACTATATTTATTTGTCCTTGCAACATCATCTTTCTTTTCCTTTGGCTCTTCCATTTCTCCTATATATCTTTCAAATCCCCTACCATGTGATACCGGCTTTTTGTTATCTCCTTTTTTTCTTACCGTTACTATGTAATCAGGATAACCCATAGCACACCGAGACGAATCTTTAGAAATTTGTTTATGTGCTAGCTCTAGTTTTTTTGTTCTTACCGCTTGCAATAATGGATCTTTCCAGATACACACTTCTGAATAATAAACAAAGTCATGCTTTTGGAATGCTCTTATAATATCCCCCCGAAAATCAATCATTCCTATTTGGCCATCTTTCGTAATTGTCATGGGTAGATTCATGCAATGAATACTAATTAGCCTTCCCGGCAATAATATTCTATGTAATTCTTTTATAACAAAATCAAAGTGTTTAAAAAAATCTTCATTTGATTTCGAATTTCCCATATCTCGAGAAGAATTAGAATATGTAAATAATGAGGCAAATGGTGGGGAAAATATAGAATAATCAATTGATTCAGATGGTAAATTCCTCAATACTTCTATACAATCTGCATTATACGCATTCCAATTATCACCACTATCTTGTTTTATCACGTTTTTTTCTTTAACCACTGAGGGACCTCCATTTTTATTATTGGATTATATTCTGTTTTTTCGTTTTTTGTTTGCATTACTTCCCTTTTCATAAAATCAGACATATGAATAATCATATTTTCTTGCATTTGTTTAGCCTGTATATCCTTTCTTTTTAAATTGGCCAATACGCTCCCTTCCCTTTCCTCAATTATAATATGTATGTTGGTTTCTTTTTCTTGTCCAAACCTCCATATCCTTCTAATCGATTGATAAAGACTCTCCCAGCTATCATTTAACCCCACAAAAATAGCGTTATTGCAGATTTGCCAATTAACACCGAATCCAGTTATTTTGCTTTTTGTAATTACTTTCTTTGTTCTCCCATGTGCAAAATCAAGAATAGATTTAATTTTAATGTCATTACTTTGCGATCCCGTTATTTCAACGCTATCATTAATTATGCTGTGTAAAAACTTGCTTTCATCGTTTAACCCACACCAAACAACAAAAGAATCTCCATTGCTATCATCAATTATTTCTTTTGCTAATTTGCATCTATCCTTTATGGTTTCTTTTCGTATTTTTCTCCTTTCGTTTAAATCGGATGCCATTTGCGGAAACAAATACCCATCATTAGGTTTTTTATCCGTCTTGATTATGTGCTCAATATAATGAATTTTAGGGAGAATAAAATTATGATCTTCAAATCCTATATCAGACGGTTTGGCAATCATAACGGCCCATGATGACATCCACTTCCAAAACAAATTATCTTTTACATGCCCCTTGAGTCTCCATGTTCCGGTTTTGCTTGTATCGTTAATAAAAAACATGGCTAACATCTCTGGACGGGTCATTATATTAAGGAATTCAGCGTGGTTTCCCAGTTCTACAAAATCATTTGGTGCAGGAGTAGCGGTACATGCAAGCTTGTATTTTGTGTGTATAAAAGAATCGATAATTAATGTTCTATATTTCGATTCAAAATGTTTCAGGCATGAACTTTCATCAAGTACAACTCCTATAAAATCACGAACATTAAATTTATGTAACTTCTCATAGTTAGTAATATTAATTCCATTTATCACATCATCATGACTGTGGCATAAATTTACTTTTATTCCAAACTTCAATCCTTCCTCTATTGTTTGCTCAGCTACCGCTAATGGAGCCAGTACCAAGACAGGCTTTTTTTCTTTTTTGTGTATATGCCGACTCCATTCTAATTGAACAATTGTTTTTCCCAGTCCAGTATCTAAAAAACAAGCAGCTTTTCCTTTTTGTAATGCCCACCGAACAATTGCTTTTTGAAAATCAAATAATTTATTAGTTATTTCATGTGGATCAATGTTAAACCCGCTGTTCACTATCGCTAAATCCTTAGTTTTTAAAAAGCTTTTATAACTATCTTTCATCTGTTATACCCAAATGTGACAGTGGCTGTAATTGCACAGGCTGACAACCAATAGCACACATCGGCATAGCTTCTATGCCATAGCCACCAACCCGCATTAATAAAATATAACGACATAATTATGTAATTAAATAATTTTGGATCAAACATGCTTACCTTTCTAATCTAAATAATATACTCACGGTAGTCTTCTTCTTTTTCTTCAAAAAACTGTCCCTCACCAAAGTATGGAGCAATGGGAGCTTTAGGGAATGGCATCCAAAATTCTGGATCTTGATATGGCCAAGCGGATCCGAAATCTCGCCAAGATTTATTGAAATAATACGATGAAAAAAGCTCATACTCCCAAGGGGCATTGCAATATTTATTTAAAATAGCAATAATAACCGGCTCCTTTTCCCGTGGTAATTCATCCACTACTTTTATCCATTTCATTTCCCCTTCTGTTTTTTTTAATTTATTACTCATTAGTTTTATACCTCTTTTGTTCTCCTAATCAACCCTTCTTCAAATAGATAAAATAATGGGCTGTACCCATAATCAAAATCTGCCGCTTTCTGCAAATGCAAATTGGCTTCTTTTGCTGTCATACCAACTTCCTCAATTAACAATCGTTGATACTCTTTGTGCCATGCGTCTATGTCAATGTCTTCATCCAATCACTTACCACCTCCCCATTTCTTCGTCATAGGCTTCTTGTGCCGCTTCTTGTGCCGCTTCTTGTGCCGCACCATAATAACCCCTTTCCATGTCTCGTACTTCTTTGTTGTATTCCTCTAAACTAATATTTCCTTGCGCAAGTGCCTCATCAAGCATTGCTATCTCTTGTTCAAGTGCATTCATCACTTACCTCCTCCCACTTTTTAGAATCAATTTCTTCCATCTAAAGTAACCCTCTCGTTGCTTACCCGCTTAACCTTGAACCCTTCGTAGCTACCATCTTTTTTACCAAAGGACTTAACATACGCTCTAATCTTCGGAACGCTGATGGTGACGCAGTTAATCGGAAGTTGGCCATTGCCGATAAGCGCGCAAACTTTGAGTCCATCTGTAATTTCAATT
>JAAELK010000481.1 GCA_024226935.1 Desulfobacteraceae bacterium | reverse complement strand
TTTCGGCAAATTATCACCCAGGACAAGAAGATGTATTCTATTTTCCAGTATGTGGAGAGTATTGCTCCCTCATCCCAGCCTGTACTGATTTTTGGGGAAACCGGGGTGGGAAAGGAACTTATCTGTCAGGTCATCCATGGTTTAAGCCAGCGCAAAGGGAAGTTAGTGAAGATTAATGTGGCTGGGTTGGATGACAATGTCTTTTCCGATACTCTTTTCGGCCATGTGCCTGGAGCCTTCACAGGGGCTGATAAAACAAGGTCAGGCCTTATTGAACAGGCAGTATCTGGTACATTGTTTTTGGATGAAATTGGGGATCTGTCTTTGATCTCCCAGGTCAAACTTCTTCGGTTGCTCCAGGAAGGGGAATATTTGCCCTTGGGGTCTGATTGCATCCACAAATCCGATGTGCGGATACTTGCCTCTACTAATCTGGATCTATGGGCCCTTGAAAAAAAAGGCAGGTTTCGAAAAGATTTGATCTACCGTTTGTCCACCCATAGTCTTACCTTACCGCCCCTTCGAGAGCGACTTTTGGATCTTCCTCTGCTTTTGGATCGATTTGTCTGCCAAGCTGCCACTGAGTTGGGCAAATCTATTCCGGATATTTCTCAAAACTTGATAGCCCAATTGGAAACCTATCCCTTTGAAGGGAATATCAGGGAACTCAATTCCATGGTTTATGATGCAGTTTCCCGGTATAAAAAAGGCAGTTTTACTTTGGATCTGTTTAAGGCGTTTACCCCGAATTCAAAAGGTCATGGCCGGGATGAACCGGCAAATCTTCCTACCTTAAAGGAAGCATCCAGGGAGTTGGTCGAAAAAGCTCTTAAAAAGACCCGGGGTAACCAATCTGCTGCTGCCAGGATTTTGGGAATCTCCCAGCAGGCCTTGAGTAAGCGTATTAAGAAGTTGAAATCTTCGAAAAAATAAACCTACAACTAAAGCTGTATTCACAACTCTGGTTGTAAATAGTGCTCTTTTACCAATTTCGGGGCATTTTTCGGTCAATATTTAATTTACTACAACTTTTCTTGTAAAATCTAAAAAACCCCTATTTTTATAAAAAATACCATAACCTGAATAAAAACAAAGAGATACGTTTTGATTTCTGCTGTGGCACAATGATTGCTTCTTTCAATGAATGAATAGACGGTGATTGCTTTTATGAAAAATTATTTGGGTTGGTACAGGTGTACTGCCCCCGTATATGTTTAAAGGAAAGGTTGTGAGAAAATTCAGATTTGATATAGCAGATGGGCACCGTAAAAGTGCTTGGGTAAAAAGTATGGATGAGTACAAAGAATTATATAAGCAATCCATTGAAGATCCCGAAACCTTCTGGGCTGATATGGCAGAACAGTTTTATTGGGAAAAAAAATGGGATAAGGTCAGGGACTATAATTACAGTATTTCCAAAGGACCGATATTCATTGAATGGTTTAAAAATGGAAAAACCAATATTGCTTATAATTGTCTGGACCGGCATCTTGAAACCCGGGGGGATCAGGCAGCCTTTATTTGGGAAGGCAATAATGTGGGGGAAGATCTGGAAATCTCCTATAAACAGCTCCATGAAAAAGTCTGTAGGTTTGCCAATGCCTTGAAAGCCAAAGGGGTAGGTAAGGGAGATCGGGTGGCGATTTATATGCCTATGATTCCGGAGCTTGCCGTTACCATGCTTGCCTGCGCCAGAATAGGCGCTATTCATTCCGTCGTATTTGGCGGGTTTTCAGCAGAAGCTTTGTCCGATCGGATTATGGACAGCCTTTGTAAGGTGGTTGTTACGGCGGACGGTGTTATGCGGGCAAATAAAGCTATTTCTTTAAAAGAAATTGCTGATACCGCCATGGTCATGTGTGAAAAACGTGGACATAGTATGGATTGTTGCTTCGTGGTTAAACGGTTGGATTCTGAAGTCAAGATGTATCCGGATCGGGATATCTGGTGGCATGAAGCGGTTGCCGAAGAATCATCTGAATGTCCTGTGGAATGGATGGATGCTGAAGACCCTCTTTTTATTCTTTATACTTCCGGGTCCACAGGTAAGCCCAAAGGAGTTCAGCATAATGTGGGCGGTTATATGGTCTACACCGGGACAACTTTTAAGTATGTTTTTGATTACCATGATAATGATGTTTATTGGTGTACGGCGGATATCGGTTGGATTACCGGGCACTCCTATGTGGTCTATGGTCCTTTGTCCCAGGGTGCCACAAGTCTCATGTTTGAAGGGGTTCCAACCTATCCTGACCCCGGTCGTTTCTGGGCTACGATTGATAAATGGAAGGTTAACCAATTTTATACTGCTCCCACCGCCATCAGGACCCTCATAGCCCAGGGCGAGGAATGGGTGGAACGATATGATCTTTCTTCCTTAAGGCTTTTGGGATCTGTGGGGGAACCCATTAATCCCGAAGCCTGGAAATGGTATCATAAATATGTGGGCAAAGAGAAATGTCCCATTATGGATACCTGGTGGCAGACAGAAACAGGTGGTATTATGATCTCTGCTCTGCCCTACGCTATTGAGCAGAAACCCGGCAGTGCCACTTTGCCATTTTTTTCTGTATGTCCTGTATTGCTTGATGTCAAGGGTAACGTTCTGGAAGGTGCTTGCGACGGTATTTTGGCCCTTAAAGAACCCTGGCCTGGCCAGATGCGGACAGTTTATAATAATCATGATCGATTTGAAGAGACCTATTTTCAGATGTTTGATGGATTTTATTTCACCGGGGATGGTTGCCGCAGGGATGAAGACGGATATCATTGGATCACAGGCAGGGTGGATGATGTTATTAATGTGTCTGGTCATCGCATGGGTACGGAAGAAATAGAGTCTGCCCTGGTAAGTCATAAGCAAGTGGCTGAAGCAGCAGTTGTCGGGTTTCCCCATGCCATAAAAGGGCAGGGCATTTATGCCTTTGTGACTCTTATAGTCAGTGCTCAACCCTCGGCTGAGCTTTTGTCCGCTTTGAAAGATCATGTAAGAAAGCAAATTGGACCCATTGCCACCCCGGATGTGATCCATTTTGCTCCGGCGTTGCCTAAAACAAATTCCGGCAAGATTATGCGTCGGATTTTAAGGCAAATTGTTATGGGTGAATCCGATCAACTAGGAGATATTTCCACCCTGGCAGATCTGGATATGATTGACAGTCTCATTAAAAAACATAGGGAACTTTTATAATCATGACTAAAGATACAACTGAAGTTGATGAAAATTTTACAACTAAAGATATGCCACCCCATGGATTTAATTGGGAATTATGCTTGAAACAACATTTGAAGTTCAAAAATAATATTTTAAATAAGTGCTTTGCATTCTTAGCAAATATAATTTTAACCACTGTGCTGGTATCGATAATAACATTTTTTTTAGGTGTTACCCTTAATGCTTAGGTAATAGTGTCTTCCGGTGAAATTTTACCCGGTGCCTTGTTATTGAATAGGCCTGGTTGCAAAATCTGACACTTTACAATCATCGAGAAAATGTTCTATCTTGCTTTCGGGCATGGAGGATCTTCTTTCTTTTTGGAAATGTATTATCACAAGCCTCTAAAGAACAGTTAAAGCAGTGGATGATGGATAATAAGGTTTCAGACAGCTTGTTTCGTTCCGTTCTTCCGGACAATTGGTCGATTGCTGATCGCTCAGGTGCTGGAGGTTATGGTTCCAGGGGGATTACTGCTGTTGTTTGGTCTAAGATGCGTTCACCTCTGATTATCAGCGTCTATTTAAAACAAACCAAAGCATCCTTTGATGAACGAAATAAGGCGATTGCGGATATAGGCAAGGAAATTTTTACCCTTTATAACGGATAGGCAGGTCGTAAGTTGCTGGTATGGGTAAAATTATGGATGTCATAAACTCAATGGGAAATGAGATGAATGAATCGATAAAGAAAGGAGTGATTCGATGGAAGAAATTGAATATGCAGCATGGTCTTTGTATACAGGTCCTTCCAATCTTGGTATGGTTATCGATGATCCTGATTGTCCATGGGTGGTGGGGCAGTGGACCGGGGTGAATGGTGACACAACTTCTCAACAGATAAAGGTTGATATTGATCAAAGAATTTCACTGGCGATAGAAACCTTTCAAAAAATTTTGCCCTCATATGAAACATATGTGCGAAATTTTATTCTGCCGGAGTTTTTCTTTCATTGCAATCAGGGTCCATATCCAAACATTAAGGTGGATGGCCAACACTATCCGCTGGAATATATTCAGTCGCGGTTTAATGAAAAATTACAGGGCATTATACCCGATGACAATAATTATTATAACATTGTCATCGGCTCTGTTTTAACGAGCAATATTGATGATTATCCAGGGTTTCTCAATTCCGAACTTGTTAATAGGCGTTTGCAAAATCTCAATAATATTTTGCCTTCTGTCTTGGGTGCGTCAAATAAAACAGGTTATAGGGTGTGGCGTAGGAGTGCCTCTTTTCGAGATCAGGAAACAATGGGTGATGATTTGACAGCATTGAATGATTTTATGAAAGAATGTCGGGCAAATCCGCTTTGCACCGTTCGGAATCGTGGCCTTTACTTTCATTACAACCGGACGATGATGACGGATATAGAGACTTTTGTTTATGAAAAACAATGCGAGTCCACTGTGGACTTGACAATGGGCGTATTTAATGAAGAAAATAAAATTGAAACCGGCGGAATGATAACGGAATGGATGGCAAATTATCCGTCTTACAGTATTATAAAAGGTGATAAGCAAACCGATCAATTATCAACCAATTCCCGCTTCACCTCGGGCTTTCTGGGTGAGAGCGATATCGGGGTTGAAGTATGTCTGGATCACAGGCTTCAAAGGTTAAGAAGAACGGTTGGTATGACGAAGGTGTGCGGCGCGGATGCGGATAATTTCCCGTTGTTTAAACAGATTATTCCATCGGGCGGCATGCAAATACTTGACTATAGTGTTGCGGCAGATAGAAACTGTGCCATTTTTAATGCAGATGGTTGTGACAAGGTATACCGCAAGTATGGTGACGAAACTACGGTGATTCTTAACGCAGAGGCTGGAAAATTCAAAGGTATTACCTGTGGGGTGTATAATCAAACCATACAATCAAAATGGTTGGGCAGGGACGGGAATACCTATTTTTCACACAGCCAGTTAGCTTTTACGACAAAGGATTCCGTTCTAGGAGGATTTGATAATGCGCTGGGATTTAATAACAAGAAAGCCTTGACATATGATGGGCCGGAAGATAATCCCAGCAATATCCATACAGATGCCTATAGTCCTATGGTTATCAGTCTCGGGGCAGACACCGATTTGTTTGCAGCGAGTACAGGTGAGATACACTATTACAAACCGATGGCAGGTGAATAAGAAAAGTTCCACGTTGCAATAATTTAAACATATACCTAAATTTTAAAGAATGGATGAATTGAAGATATGATTTTTACAACATCAAAAAGGAGGAAGGATGATGAAAAAACATTTCGGGATAAAGGATTTTATTATAGGTTTTTTATTGGCAACGTTGCTTTTTATCCTCATGGGTGCGGCCCCAAGGGGTTCGATGGTAGGACGATATATGGTAACGGGCGACATAGATGCTTATGTAGTTATTGATACGATGACAGGTAAATTGTCCTCGAAGAAACTGGGGCAGGAGTTATCCTTGCGTAACCGAGAGAGCCAGGTGATTGATTGGGCAGCTTGGCTTGGCCAATAGTTTTGAAACAGTTGTATGGGTTGAATTTGAAAAGTGATCTTCCCTAAAAAATTGTAAATCAAATGAACCGGCAAAGAGTATTTTTATTGTATATCTATGATGCGCCTGCTATATTTATAGGTCAAACACCGTGGGTATGATAACAAAACATAAAAGGCCTTGCAAGGCCTAAATTCAATAAAAAAAAGGGTTTCATGAGTACTTTTACAGCGCTACCATTAACCAAACCAATGATTGAAAATCTGGAGAATCTGGGATACCGGGAGATGACTCCGGTCCAGGCGGAGAGTTTACCCCATGTGCTTAAAGGAGAAGACCTGCTGGCCCAGGCCAAGACAGGCAGCGGGAAGACCGCAGCCTTTGGCATCGGCTTGCTGCACAACCTGAATGTGAAGCGCTTCAGGGTCCAGGCTCTGGTGATGTGTCCCACCCGGGAGCTGGCAGAGCAGGTCACAGGCGAGCTGCGGCGCCTGGCCCGGTTCAAACACAATATCAAGATTGTAACCATCTGTGGCGGGATGCCCTTTCTACCCCAGCAGATCTCTCTGGAGCATCAAGGGCATATTGTGGTGGGAACTCCCGGGCGTATTGAACAGCATTTAAAGCGCGGAACAATGAACCTTGATCATGTCACCACCCTTGTTCTGGATGAGGCGGACCGAATGCTGGATATTGGCTTTGCCGACAGCATTGAAGTGATCATGGGTTATGTTCCTAAAACTCGCCAGACCCTTCTTTTTTCAGCGACTTTTCCAAAGTCGATTCTTGAATTGAGTACGCGATTTCAGAACAATGCACACCAGGTGGAGGTGGATGTTGAGCACGAAGAAAACGTTATTCGCCAATATTTTTACGAGTCCGGGCAGGATTGGAAGCCCGTTGTTACAGCTAAGATTTTAGACACATATAAGCCTGGATCAACCCTGATTTTTTGCAACACCAAACTGCAGTGCAAGTCTCTTTCAGAGTTTCTTGGGGCAAAAGGGCTTTCATCTTTGGCCATCCACGGTGATCTTGAACAAAAAGATCGAACCGAAGTATTGGTGCGCTTTTCCAATGGCAGCACCCCCATTCTGGTGGCCACGGATGTGGCAGCCAGGGGCCTTGATATCTCAGGTTTAAGTGCGGTAATCAACTTTGACCTTCCCTTTGAGCCGGAGGTGTATATCCACCGCATTGGCCGGACAGGCCGGGCCGGCAAAGAAGGACTGGCTTTTTCCCTAATGACGCCCAAAGAACGCTTCAGGTTGGAAGAGATAAACACACTGATGGGCACGGCTTTTGAGGTGTCTGATATTGAAGTGCTTGAGCCTGTAGCCGACGAGAATGCCACTGCTCCCATGGTGACCTTTTCCGTCAATGGTGGGCGAAAAGCCAAGCTTCGACCGGGAGATATTCTGGGTGCTCTGACCAAGGATGGGGGAATCGATGGAGGCTGCGTGGGCAAGATCAATTGCTTTGAGTTTTATTCCTATGTTGCCATCGAACACACCATGGCCGATGAAGCCGAAAAAGCACTCTCTAAAAACAAGATCAAGGGGCGGCACTTTATTGTTCACAGGCATGGGTAATGAAGATTAACCTTTAAAAATCAAGAAAAACAAGTTTTCCTCTTTTCTCCCATGAAGTTTAAAGAAAAGAGGAAAATTCACAACAACGGTCTCCAATAATAGTAAATAAATACCCAAGGGAAGAATATCTGAAAATCAAAGAAAGGAGATATTTTATGAAATACAGAGGCATCAACCATCTTGCAATGGTTACAGGGACATGGATGCTACCATCCGTTTTTGGCGGGATCTTATCGGTATGCGGATAATTAAATATCTAATCAAGGCATCATTTCATTATTCATCAAGGGAGAAAAGAGATGAATTCAAATAATTCTCAGGCCATTGTCGATAAAATTTTTGCTTATGATCTATTTAAAAACTTAGATAAGAAAGCGATGGTAACCAGGTATGACGTCACAGGCGCTATCCATAAAATAAATTCAACTCTCGGTTTGGTGAGTGGGCAGGAACCGCAAATTGGCAATGTTATTTCCAGGATCCCTCCCCATGGAATTATTATCAACAGCCCGGGTACCTATACCTTTTCCGATGATTTAACCTGGAAGCCGGATTCTCTATCCAGCGTGGCGATTTCCATCGAAGCCGATAACGTGGTTCTGGATATGTGCAACCATAATTTGGTGGCAACGGTCCAGGACAGTAGCCGGCATATTACTGGTATAAATATTAATAATGCCTCAACCGTGATCATCCGGAACGGCACTCTGGTCAATATGTGTTTTTATGGTATCCGTGCGGAGAAAGTGAGGGGCCTGAACATTGAAAACTTGACTGTCAGCGGGTTGACTTTTAATAATCTTGATATACGAAATTTATGCCCCGCCGGGATACATGTTAATGATGCCAGCGAGGTCAATATTGCTAATTGCACAGTGGAATATGTGGATGTAACGGCGGATTCCAGTGCCGGCATACAATTGCTGCATACCATTAACGGAGTTGTGAGTGATTGTCGGGTCAGCAACCTGGTGAACTACGACGGTTCCGTGCAGGGATACAGCTATATTGCCACAACGGGTATTATTACTTCCAATTGTCGCGCCGATAACTTCCGTTCGCACTTCGGCGGTAATATACGAACCATGGGCCATACTGTTTTGGGTTTTATTCCCATCTTTTGTTTAGATTTAAAGTATGAAAGCTGTTCGGCTACCAACATGACCGGTTGCAGTGATGATTGCCACGGCATGTCAGTGTTTATAGACGCCGAGGTGACGGTAATCAACTTTACGGCAAAAGCAGTTATCGATGGCGTGACTCCATCCAATACCTGCGCCAAGGCTACGGGTCTCGAAGTCTATGGGGCGACCGTTTCAATCAGCAATTGTTTTGTTGAAGATATTAAAGCCATTAATCCACAAGACAAACAAAGCACGGGTTTCAGCGCCTGGGGAACTGCTATTACCTTTACAGATTGCAAGGCAAGCAAGGTGATTGTTTGCGATCAAAATGGCAATGAGAATCCAGATCTTGGTTATGGAACCGGTTTTGGCTGGGCGCCCGACCCAAGGGTTGCGTTCCGAAATATCGGCGCTTTCGGGGTGAAATATAAGGGTTGCAGGGCCAATAACTGCCAAGTTGGTTTCGATACCTGGTTCCATATTGACTCCACATGGACCGATGTGAGTTGTTCAGATTGTGGCATTGACATACTCGTACAACCTGGTGAAAGTAGGACCTTATCATGTGACCCGGCCTCAGAGTGTAATCCGCCGATAACTGTTACCATTAATAATATTGCAAGTGGTAATACCTATCCGGGTTCATAAGCTAATGCAATTGCGCAATAATAAATTCGGCATAATAAAGAAGGATAAATTGTGTGAGCCAAGCGGATGACCCCGATTATTTAGGTTAGCTTTATCAAACCCCTCAATAAAGGAGATAATCATGTCCACAATTACCGAACTTAAAGACCAAATCAACACTAAAACTGTTAATTTAGTGCTGTTATCAATTGCAACTGCTGGAATATACCCACTCATGTGGCTATATGAGAACTATAAAATTATAAATGATAAAACCAATATACGAACAGCGGATGATGCCTATATTATCTGGATGGCTGTCTGTGGAGGGCTAAGCGGTGCCTTCAGTGGAACTGGAGAAGATATCATGGATTTGATAAGTGCAATTCTTGCAGTTGCATCAGCAGTGCTGTATATTATTTGGGCTTTTCGAGCAAAAAAAGCCCTCCAGGAGTATGCGTTGCATGAGCATAAAATTGATTTGAGAATGAATGGATTTTACACATTTTTGTTCAATATTTATTATATAAATTACTGCATTAATGATTTGCCTGAAGCACAAAGAAAACAACAGATCTTAACGGGTCAATCAGGAAGTCAAGATAGTTGATGATTTGTTCCTTTTTCTTGAACAAGTCAAGGTGAATTTTTGTTCTGGCTAAAGCAAAAAAGCTGTGCCCTTTGCGGGGGGCCTGTTTTCTTCAGATTATTTATGCACAAAGTATTAACAATACCGGCTCATGAAACGGTGCATCAGTGTCTGCAGCATAATAGGCGTTTCTTCCATTGGATAGTGGTCGGAGTCTATTTCAGCAAATTCTATATTATCGTGCCATTGTGTAAAACGTTTACGCTGTACATCAATTTGTTTATCGGGCATGTCATGTTTTCCGCAAATTACTAAAAATGGCAGTGTGATGCGTCCCAATTCAGCCGAGAAGTCTTCTTGTGTAAACATATCTAAATAACCGCGTGCTGCTTCAGGCATACGAGTTTGACGTGAGGTTTGAAATTTGAAATTACGCCATTGTTGCGATAATCGATTTCCAAATGCAATATCCAACAGTTCACAGGCTTTTTCATCATCAGTAATAGAATCAATCACCAGTTTCCGAAAATCCTCTGGTATTTTGAAGCATTCTGCTGACACCGCTGAAATGGCAATGGCACTTTTAATTCGTTGGGGTATATCAATAGCCAAACGCTGGGTTATCATGCCGGTCATGGAGACCCCGACAACATGAAATTGTTTCCAATTTAAATAATCAAGTAACGCAAGTGTATCAGCTGCTATTTCTTTGGCCGTATAATCGCCCTTTAGATGGAGAGAACGACCATATCCACGTACATCAACAAAAGCATAGGTAAATTGTTTTACATGTAAATATCCTGGCCCAAAGGGCCAGGCCTTGGGTTAACCCCTAAAAGGGGATAAGTCTGCCTTGCCCCCTGAGGGGGCAAGGGAAGCTGTCCCGAATTAATATTAACTGAACAAATCTCGTTGCTCCGTCCGTTTTTCTT
>JAAELK010000480.1 GCA_024226935.1 Desulfobacteraceae bacterium | reverse complement strand
TCTTGTACGGCTAATACAAAAAAATAGGAAAATGGTCATGTCCACTCCTTAATTTCAAGACTTAAAATTTTCATTATAATTCAAAGGCACCGATACTTACTGTTGATGCGAAGTACGCGATATCCTGATGAACCATAAAATATTTAAAACAATTGAGGAAAGCCCGGAATCCTATTTTGATTTCAATTCCGCCTTGGAACTTGCCAAAGCTATGGGATTCCCGACTTTATTCGCCATCCTATCCGCCTTGATCTCTTTATATTCTTAAACACCGGCCCTGGGCGCTGTTTTTTTTGGGGGCTGCTGCCCTTAATCATTTTTTAGTTTCCTTTACCTTCCAAGTAAAAAAATATAATTTCCGATTTGATTACGCATAAATAATATTGACAAATTCATAGGGTTGGATTACTTGTTCGTATACAAAGGAGTTTGATATGAATAATTTATCGAGCAATATTCCAGATTGTACCTTTTTCTTTCTAGCCAAAGCCCATCAAAAGGCCCACGGCCTGTTAAAAAAGAAATTAGCCCCATATGGATTGACCAATATGCAGCACCTTATTCTTGAAGGTATCTGGTATCAGGAAGGGGCCACCGCTGCTGAACTGGGAAAACTGTTGATCCTTGATAAAGCAACATTGTCCGGTATCATAGATCGACTGGATGAGGGGGGGTGGATCGAGAAATACCAGGATAAAGCAGATAAACGCATTTTCAGACTTTACCCGTCAAATAAGGCCAATGACCTTAAAGATGAGTTGATTGAAGTAAGAAAAAAAGGCAATGATTTCTTGTTAGCAGATTTTACCACAGAGGAGAAAATAATTTTTAAGCGCTTGCTGCGAAGTCTGTTTTTGATGGATTAACCCCAAAAACAGATGGGAACCCCGAGCTTTATTATTTGAATCAATAGTTCGTATACTGACAAAAAAAGGAGACAAAAAAAATGCTGCTCTTTAATCCGAAAAAATACCAGGACAGAAATTATCCTGACAAAAGATCCAAAGAAATTATGCTGAAGACCATTGAATGGTTTGAAAATAAAGGTCTGGCAAAATTAAATGAAGATTATCATGCCCGTGAATTCACATATGACTTTGCGGAATTTATCAAGGAAGAAAGAATTTTTGAAACCCTTTTTCTGCCCGAGGGATATGGAGCAAAAGATCAGTACTACAGCACATACCGAATGTTTGAATTTTCAGAAATATGTGGTTTTTACGGGTCGGCCTATTGGTATATGTATCATGTCTCCACATTGGGTCTGGACCCGGTATTCCTAGGAGATAACGAAGAGTTCAAACACAAAGCCGCGGAAAAATTAAGGGAAAACCCACTCTGTGGATTCGGTCTTTCGGAAAAAGATCATGGGGCAGATATTTACTCATCTTCCATGAAACTTATCCCCTGCGAAGACGGAACCTATGTGGCAAGGGGCACCAAATATTACATCGGTAATGGAAATGAAGCAGGGATTATAACCGTTTTTGGAAAAATTGCCGATTCCGAAGAATATGTTTTTTTTGTAGTTGACTCAAAACACGAAAAATATGAGTGTGTAAAGAATGTTATTGATGCCCAGAACTATGTGGCAGAATTTATCCTCCATGATTATCCCATTACAGATGAACAAATTCTTTCCCGGGGATCAAAGGCTTGGGATGACATGCTCAATACCATCAATATCTGTAAATTCAATATTGGCTCAGGTGCCATAGGTATTGTAACCCATTCCTTGTACGAATCCTTGAATCATGCAGCCCACCGCAATCTTTACGGCAAAAATGTAACCGAGTTCGCCCATGTCAAACGCCTTTTTCTTGATTCCTATTGCCGCCTTGCTGCAATGAAATTATTTGGCCTGCGGGCAACAGATTATATGAGATGTGCATCAAAAGACGACAAACGTTATCTTCTTTACAATCCGATCATGAAGATGAAAGTTGCTATCCAGGGAGAAGCTGTTCATGAAATGCTCTGGGATATCATTGCAGCAAAGGGATTTGAAAAGGACAACTTTTTTAGCCAGGCAGTGGTAGACTTAAGGGGCTATCCCAAACTTGAAGGAACCAGACATGTAAATATGGCCCTCATTGTCAAGCTGATCCCAAGTTATATGTTCAATCCCGGGCAATTTCCCGAAATCCCCAAAATGAACGGTTCTGAAAATGACGACTATCTTTTCAACCAGGGCCCCACAAGAGGGTATGCAAAAATTCAATTCCATGACTTCAGGCAAACCTATGCTTCAAAAAGTTTGCCCAATATCGAAATCTTCCAGGAACAGATCAAAGCCTATGAAGAATTTTTAATGGTTTCGGGAATGGAATTAAAAGACCAGATGATGAACGATTTTGATTATCTTCTGTGTGTGGGTGAAATTTTTACCCTGGTTGCCTATGGACAACTCATTATTGAAAGTGCCGCAATTGAAAATATTGACGACGACCTATTGGATCAAATTTTTAATTTTATGGTCAGGGACTTTTCAAAATTTGGCCTTGAACTATATGAAAAAGGACTGTCCACCGAAAAACAGCAGGATGCCTGCCTGAAAATGATCAAAAGACCGGTTGTTGATGATAAAAAATTTGAAAGAGTCTTAAACGAGCATGTATATTCACTGATTGATGCCTATGAAATGAATCCCTAGATAAAGGCAGAGTAATTAAAAAGCCCAAACGGGTAAACCATTTTTTAAGCTTTGGTTTACCCGTTTGGGTTATATTCCTGAGATCAGTCAGCAACAAACAGATCCAAAGCATCAATATATTCTGGATCTTCCTCATCAATAATACGCACAAGCTCCCGATGAATTCTTTTTTTAAGTTCCTTGAAAATTCCTCTTTTTTTGGCAAAGGAAGCAGCATAATCCAAGGCCTGTGCCATCAAGTTTTCCTGGTCATCACAAGCCTTGACAATGACATTGGCGGTCTCCAGATCCAAAGCTGTCATACGCTGACCGGATAAAAGCATCCGGTTAAACTGGTCTTCTGGAATAGCCTTGCGCACAAATCCGATCATCCCGGGTAAAAACGGAATGGACACATCCACCTCGGGAAAGCAGAAAAAACCCCTGTCTTTTCTCATGAATCTGAAATCACAGGCACAAGACAAAATGGCGCCGTTGCCAAAAGCATGGCCGTTAATAGCCGCAATCACCGGAACGGGAAAAAGCAGTAATCGTTTAAAGATATTGTTCATTCCATACATAAATGAAATTACATCCTGATTTTCCTGGGTATGAAGTTTTCCACCGATCCATTCCACATCAATGCCCTGGGAAAAATTCTTTTCATCTGTTGAGGTCAAGACCATTGCCCGGATATCGGTATCCTCAAGGACTTCATCCAGACAATGGTTCATACCTTCAGCAAAGATTTGGTTCATTTTATTGGGGCCGTTGCACATTTCCACAATTGCCACACCATTTTCTTTTCTCCATTGAACTACAGCCATGGTTTTCTCCTGTATTTAATAACTATTTTCACAAGTAAACAATGTTTTCGAACAATAAATTAAATTTTTCTATATTTCAAGGCGTTCGGAATAAAAAAAACAATCTTACTGACCAGTTTAAATTGCTGTCCAATACATCTTCCTCTTATTCAAACGGTCACAAAGTTATTGGAGTCCCCGATCCATCATCTGGGATTGAAACAGTTTTGAAATGATGGTATTCTCAATTTACTTTAGTGAAAATCGCTACAGCCTGTTGCCCTTATCGTTACGTTTCTTAAGGAGCCGAACCGGCCCAAAATATTGCCAAAGCGATCACAGGATAAATATATGAAACGAGACCGCCCCAGCCTGACTGCACATCAAACTGCTATAATGCGGGCAGCACATCAACTTCTCGACAATCCGATAATATTTAAAGATCCGATAGCCTTAAGTATTATCGGGACTCAAGGAGCATCCGACATTCATTCAAGAAAGCGAAAATTCAATACAAGATTATCCTGCTATCTTCGAGCGATTGTAGTCGCACGCAGTAAATTTGTTGAGGAGGAACTCTCTCTGGCAATTAAACGAGGTGTCCGCCAATACGTTATTCTCGGTGCCGGACTCGATACATTTGCCTATCGCAATCAGTATTCTGTAGACGGCTTGAAAGTGTTTGAAGTTGACTACCCAGCTACACAAGCATGGAAACGCCAGCAACTTAATGCAGCAAAAATACCCATACCAAAATCTTTAACCTTTACTCCAATAGACTTTGAAAAACAGACATTGGAAAACAGACTGCTAAAAGTCGGGTTCAAGACAAATGAGCCCTCTTTTTTTTCATGGCTTGGTGTAACCATGTATCTAACCCGGGAAACGATGATGACAACACTGAAATACATCTCCTCGTCCACACCCGCCGACAGCCAAATTGTGTTTGATTATATAATTTCTCCTTCTTCTCAAAATATTATCCGTCGATTGGGTTTCCGATTATTAGCTCACAGACTGGCGGTTATCGGGGAACCTTTACAAAACTTTTTTGATCCAAACTTATTGGTAAAGGATCTAAAAACTATTGGCTTTACACAAGTTGAAGATATAGGTCCCAAAGATATAAACACACGTTTTTTCAACAATCGAGCCGATAAACTTAGGGTTGGCGTTTTCGGACATTTAATGAAAGCACAACTTTAAAAATATGTGTAACGCGGCGCAAGATCTAAGACAGAAGACCGAATTTCCTTTTGGCACCATTTTATCCACCACCCTGCCTGTAAACAATGTAACCTTTTGTTGCTTTTTTTGCTCCCCCGCCAAGAAGCATCTGAGTAATGGAGTCGTTGGCACAATTGTATGACGCAAAAAGAGGTGTTTCCCCTTTATCGGTCCTTATATTGATATCTGCTTTGTTTTCAAGAAGTATTTTCACCACCCGGGTGCGTCCAAACATGCACGCGACATAAAGCGGGGTCATACTTAAATAAGTTTGATTAATATCAAGACCGCTTTTCAGAAGCCTTTCCACTACTCCTGGATGTCCTTCTATGACTGCCAGATAAAGGAAAAAAGCTGTTTGATGATATGATTTTTTAATAATATTATTTTCCAGGTAGTATTGATATTTTTCATTTTCCGATGAATTTTTATATTTTTCTACCAATTGAATTCCATCCTTAAGAATGCCGGCATAATCTCCCGTGACATTCTTATCTTTCATGGAACGATTGTTATAATGGTTGCCCAGGGTTACGGCATCATATTTTGTTCCAAATAACATTCCTTGCTCTCTTTCCAGATATTTTTTTACCTGATCCAGTGATTTCATCGTTCTCAGTTTCCCGGATACAAACTTTGCCCGACCTTTATGGTGGTGCCATTGAAAAACTCCCCAGCGGCCATACCGATCTAACTCCATTCTGATTACACCGATGATTAATTTGTTCATCGGTTGAAAGCTTACCTCGCTATATTTAGGTGCTGTATAGACCTGGATCTCCAAGAGAAGTAATTCCTTGACAAGATCGAAGGTAAGAAACAGATGCTTACAAAGTTTTTCAATTTGCTGAATATTGCATGACCAGGTATAGTTTTTTTGGGGAGTACTGCCTGACGGGTCTAACCTCTTATTCATTTCATTGGCATCGTAAAGCAATAGATCATTACCGGTGAATGTTAAGCCAATACTATGTGTTTTTGAGCTAAGAAGCATAAAAAACGGGATGTTAAGATTCCGGCCTGCATCTATTATGCTGGAAAATATATATTGATAATCCTTTTTTTTACCGACAAAAGGCTTGCCGAATATTTTATTTAAGGGAAGATTAGCGGTGTATGTACTTTTTTGTTGGTGTTCATTTAAAAAAGCCTTATCTCTTTTATTAAAAATAAGCCTTATCTCTTTTATTAAAAATAAGCCTTATCTCTTTTATTAAAAATAAGCCTTATCTCTTTTATTAAAAATAAGCCTTATCTCTTTTTTTTGTTATGGAGGCATTCGTAACATATTTTGATGAAAGCTGCACATTTTGTCTGCATAAATCTCTATTTACTTTATCTTTATATAAACTGGTCCTACGAGGATTGTGATATAATAGTAAGCCATCCAAAAAAGGCCTTATGGATAACAATAATCTATTTTTATCATTGCGCTTTTGAAGGTTTTTCTTTGAACTCAGATTGCTCATAGCGGAATAAACTTGTGCACTCAAACTATTCTTTTCAGGATAACTTTTAGTCAGTATATTTAAGCGATTGTAATATGTTTTTTCATCCTGGGCTAAAACAGCCTGGCCCCACATGCAGGCCAAGCCAAAACACAACCCCCCCCCTTTTATTTTTTTAGTTCTTTCATCATATTTATGATCAAGAGAGGTTAAATACTTTCCAAAAAGGTTATCACTGAGATCTTTTATATTCCTAAGTAAATTATCATATCTGCACAACATAACAAAAAAAAACCTTATGTATTAAAAAAAACAAAACAAATTGCTATCACACTTAACCCTGTTATGAAATTTGTACCATCATAATTACGTTCTACTTGCATGTAACTCTCTTTAAAATATAATGAGTAACTATACATCTTGTAAATTTAAATGATAATCAACCAGTACAAACAAAAAAACGAGTAAGCGTGCCCATATCAATATTTCTAATATCTGTAAAGAGATTCCAACAAATTAATGTGGCGGAAAGCTTTGCAGTTCAATTTAAAAGATGGTTGGAATTGTGATTTATTATCCCTTTGTCAAAACTATCCCAGGAGGCCAAGATGCTCCAGAATACAATAACTATTGGAAACAATAATTCAAAGGAAAATCATTTCAACATATACAAGTTCTGTTAACTGTTAGGATCGACCAAATGGGAAATGAAATACTGGAAAGTGTTATGGCACGGTTAAAGTCATCTTTAAATTTATACTTTTCTTGACAAAAAGTATCGGACTGCTCTATGGTTATTGGTGAGACAATAAACCCATCAGAAAATAGATAATGTCCACAGTGTGATTCCATCCAGACGTTTAGAAATGATTTATTGTATTTTATGGATGTCCCAGGACAGCTCGTATAAAATAAAAAGGTTATGTAAGATAAGAAAATTCGTACAGCTAATGAAGCAGGAGGGATTCAAATGAAAGTGTTATATTCTTTATTGCTTATTTTATTGGTCGTTGTTGACCTGCCATTTGCTGCTAACTCCAAAAAAATAATATCAAAAAAGCCGGTTTATTATTTTGTCGGGGCCTTTTTAGCTCATCCCTATGTCAGAGACATTAAACTTGGGTTTCGATATGCCCAAAATAAACTTAAGGTAAAAATTGTAACTCTGGGTCCCCAGGGACCGGACTTCAAGGCCCAGGCCAAAGCCATGTCCCTGGCCATTGCTGCTCAACCGGACGGTATTGTGATCCCGTTATGGAGTGATGAAGCTGTCCCCCAAATCAAACAAGCCAGATCCCAAGGGATAGCTGTTATCGCCATAGAGGCGGCTCCGGACAACCATGGGGCGGATACGTTTATTGGGCTGGACAATTATCAGTCCGGCATATTGACAGCTCGCGAATTGATCAAAAGAGGCGGTAAGACCGGCAAACTTGGTATTGTCCTGAATAAAGCTACCAACACCGACCAAAAAAAGGCCGGCTTGCTGGATGGATTAAAAAAGACCAATTGGAAAGTTATAGCCGAGGTCTTTGATGAGACAAATACTGATACTGCTACAAAGGTAGCGATTCAAATGCTAAGGGATTATCCCGATTTAACGGCGATTGTCGGTCTAAATTCTAGCTCCGGAGTTGGCATCGGCAATGCTATCGCTCAGCTGGGCATGATAAAAAAAAACATGACGATTATTGTACATGATAGGGAAAAACGGGTTCTGGATTTTATACAAAAGGGAATAATTGATGCGTCAATAGTAGCAAAAACAGCATATATGAGTTATCTGTCCATTGCAATGTTGGAAGACTACCGGAAGAGAAAAGGAAAAAACGATGTGCCCATCACCGCCGATAACCAGAAGGCACACATTAATTCATTACCAGAAATAATATACACCGGCGCAGTTGTCGTAAATAAAGATAACGTAGATACATTTTTCCGAAAAAATTTACAAAAACATATGAAATAAAAACCAATCATGAAATTGCCCATCCTTAATTCATTCAAGGTCAAACTAACCGGCTATTCAGCCGCATTGGTGCTTTTTACGGTATTGTTATCTACCACTGCCGCAGGTTGGTTGATCCAAAAACAGATTATGGATAGACAGATGAGGCGCCTGAATCAGGCTATGACAGCTATCCAACAACAGATTTTAAAAGATATTCCATATTTAAAGTCTCAAAAAAATAAGCACATCAACAACAATCATACCAAGTCTATTTTCGGATATGATCTTTTAAATCCCCATTCATTTGAAGATATCCTGGGAATTTTTACTTTTTTTCCGGAAACCCGGTCCTATTATATGAATTTTGGTAAAAACCAAGGTCTTACAAATTATGGAATTTATCTGAACAAAGTTGCTCTGGACAGTTATACTAAACCTGAAATGGTGTTATATATAGAATATATATCTGCCCTTGATGGAATAGTTATTGGGGGAACAACTCTTATCAAATGGCATGAAAGTAATTTTCTTGAAAAAGTGTCCATCAAAGAACAAGATTATTTCCCCAAAATATTTGTAAAAACCCAAAAATATCAAATTCAAAGATTCCAGAATAATATCGGGTTAAATGCCTGCTACCCTGTTTTTGATGAATCTGAAAATACAATCGGATATTTGGTTTTACAAAAAAAATTAGAATTTAATTTAAAAACAGAAGGATTAAATCTCGGCGTAAATATTAATATATTTGACAAGACGGGCAAAATGGTTGGAGGTGAGCTTATCCTGCCGGATATTTCAGTCAACTCTATAGATCTTTCATCCAGCATATTATCAATCCATGATAATCGGAATAACCGCTATAACACCTTATTAAGACCCATACTTCATAAAAACCTTACCTTGGGTTATCTTGCCGTCAGCCTGCCTGAATCCATCATTAGAAATAGAATTTATGAAGCGGTAAGCGTTCTATCAATTGTCGGGATTTCAATTCTTGTTTTAACGGTATTACTGGCAATTTTTATCGTGAACACATTTATTAACCCCATACACAAACTGATCCTCGACACCCAAAGAATTACCCTGGGGGATTTAAATAAAGAAATTGATATAAGCCGCAAAGATGAATTGGGGCTCTTATCTAAAAGTTTTGCCAGTATGAGAGACGCAATAAAAGAGAAAATTGAAGATTTAAATAAAGAAATTAAAGAACGTCAGCAGGCTGAAGAGCAATATAGCAGTATTTTTGAAAACGCTGTCGAAGGCATTTTTCAAAGCACCCCAAATGGTACCATTTTAACTGCTAATCCATCATTGGCTATCATGTTCGGTTATGAAAATGCCAATGATTTAATAAAGAATGTTTCAGATAGCAAAAAACAACTCTACGCGGATCCGTCCCGTCGGGATGAAATGTTGCGCCAATTATTATTAAATAATACGATTTCCGATTTTGAATTTCAGTTCTACAGAAAAGATGGGACCATCCGATGGGCTTCTCTCAACGCCCGGGCCGCAAAAGATGAAAAGGGTCAATTTATTCGCCTTGAGGGCTTTATAACCGATATTAATAAACGTAAACAGGTGGAACAAGAGATAAGAAAGCATAAGGAACATCTGGAAGAGACTGTAAAAGAACGTACATCTGAATTATTTATTGCCAAAGAACATACCGAAACCATTAATAAAGAGTTGAAAATTTCAATTCACCAGGTTAAAAAACTGGCGGAACAGGCAGACTCTGCTAATAAAGCCAAAAGCGAATTTTTGGCTAATATGAGCCATGAGATCAGAACCCCCATGAACGGTATCATGGGGATGACAAATCTATTACTCGATACACATTTGACCAAAGATCAGCAAGACTATGCCAATAGTATAGATATCAGCTCCAATGCATTGTTGAGAGTAATAAATGACATCCTTGATTTTTCAAAAATTGAAGCCGGTAAACTGCAATTTGAAATAATCGATTTTGATCTGCGCATTACCCTGAAAAAAATATTAGAGATGTTATCATTAAAGGCAGAAGAAAAAAAAATAGATTTGGCATGTTTTATTCATCCGGATGTTCCTGCTCTTCTCATGGGAGATCCCGGACGTCTCCACCAAATTATTTTAAACCTTACAACCAATGCTATTAAGTTTACTGAAAAAGGAGAAGTAGTCATCCGGGTCACTCTGAGAAAAGAGTTTGAAAATAGGGCTAAAATCCATTTTCAAGTTATAGACACTGGTATTGGCATCCCAAAAGACAGGCTGGATCGTCTTTTTAAATCCTTTTCCCAGGTCGATGCTTCAATGACTCGCAAATTCGGAGGCACGGGTCTTGGGCTGGTTATATCCAAACGGCTCATTGAGATGATGGATGGAAAAATCGGTGTGAAAAGCACCGAGGGGAAAGGCTCCACCTTTTGGTTTTCGGTCTGGCTTGAAAAACAATCCCAACAACAAGCCCCCCGGCAATTAAAGTCATTCCCATCCGACATCCAGGAACCCCCCATAGAACAATCCCATCTTTACGAGACCGGCCTGTCAACTACGGGTTATCCGCCGGAACAACTGCATGAAAACCCACCCATTACAAAAGATATGCTTAAGGAAAATAAAGAGCAAAAAGTTAAAATTCTTCTGGCAGAAGATAATTTAATCAATCAAAAAGTCGCCCTACACATGTTAAAAAATTATGGATATCAGGTCGTGGCTGTTGATAACGGCAAAGAGGCTGTTGAGGCTCTGAAAAAAGAATCCTATAACCTCATACTCATGGATGTCCAGATGCCTGTAATGGACGGCCTCGATGCCACCCGGACAATTCGTTCCTCAAAAGCCAAGTATAAAAGTATTCCTATTATTGCCATGACAGCCAACGCCATGAAGGGCGATAGGGAAAAATGCATAAATGCCGGAATGGATGACTATATTAGTAAGCCTATCAATTCCGATCAATTTGAGAAGCTCATATCTACCTGGCTTAAATAAACATAGATAAGCCAGGCCGGATATTCTATCAAAACAGCCTGGTTATCTCATCAACTTCAAAACGGGGCCAGGACAATGATTGTCCGCCTTTTGAAGCCTTGATACCGGTTCCAGGACCAAGAACACGGCCAATTTCAGCAACATCGATACCCGCAGCACAAATCTGCTGAATCAATAAAGAACAATCTGCCGAAGAGCAGCAGATCAACAAGCTCCCAGAACCGATCAACCCCAGAGGATCGAGCCCTAAAAGTTCACAAATTCTTTTAGTCTGGTTAAAAACAGGAATTTTGTCCATATCCACGGCAATTGCGTGGCCGCCTGCGATACTCAACTCTTCTAGGGCCGTGGCCAAACCGCCCTCGGTGACATCGTGCATGGCCGTGGCCAAGCGATTCCGGGCTGCAAGCCGGGCCTCTTCAAGAATACTGAGCTGTTCCAGAAAACCACATCCTGCGGCAATATCTTCGCAGCTCATCCCCTTTTGCCGCAATAGCGTACCAAATTCCCGGGCAATGATAGCAGTGCCCTCCACGGCAACCCCCTTGGTCAAAAGAACACAATCACCTTGAGCCATCTGCTTTTTATCAATTAAATCCCTGCGGTGCACAGTTCCGGTCATCATACCGACAACCACCGGCCGGGTAACCGCATCGGTTATTTCGGTATGACCACCGCACAAGGTGATATTCAATTGTTTGGACACATCAAACAATTCATTCATAATCTGCCGGACACAAGAAGGCGTGATCCCCGGAGGCAGCAGCAAAGTGGTCAGAAACCAACGGGGAACAGCACCCGAGGTGGCGATATCGTTGGCGTTCACCAACACCGAGTAACGGCCGATGGCATCGGTGGCAAAGGTGATGGGATCGGACTTTAAAACCAGAACGTCGTTTCCAGAGATTTCCACAGCAGCAATGTCTTCACCCACACCGGGATTGATCAGCACCGATGGGTCTTCAAAATCAAATTGACTCAAATAAGTCTTGAGCATCTCATTGGGCAGTTTTCCGGATCCCAGGGGCAATCCTTCCCGGATTATCATCTGCAGATCCTCCAGGCCGAACATACGAAAATCACACACAGCTTCTTTTAAAACATCCCTGCTGTCAGGATCTAAAAGAGCAGTAAGAGTACCTGCTGCGGATCCTGCTTCAATATCAAACAGATAATCACCCACCATAAGTACCTGACCTGGATCAAGTCCCAGATGATTGGCAAAATATAATACACCGTCCCCGCTTGGTTTGGGGGCCATGGGATCATCCCGGGTCAAAATCAAATCAAAAATGTCTGGGTCGATTGTATCAAAATTTTCCAGGGCTCGCAAAACCGATGCCCTGCTATTACGGGTCAAAATCCCCACGGGCAGCCCCTGAAGCTTTATCCATCGAATCAGGGTTTGGGCATATCTATTGGGCAATGACTTACCAGCGGCCTGGTATTCAATTTTATCAAGACAGGCTATGGCCTCTTGTTTTATTCCAAGATCCTGCAAGGAATCGATATACTCAAGAATTGTTTTATTCTCTGGACATTTTATCGTCCGACGAATCAGGTTAAAATCCAAAATACCGGGCCGGGTCAAAGTTCCATCAAAATCGAAAAGAACGGCTTTTACCAAATAACCTTTAAGATGCATTTTCACTTCCAGTTCAAATTACTTTTTAAATACAATTAATATCATATTTTTCCATACCACTGCCCCTACCTTTTTACATGAGTTGCTTGCCGGGGTCCATAAAAAGATAGGGTATTCTCCATAAAATTTAACCGATGCGATTTAAATTTGCCATGCCCAGGACCAACCCGAACCCCTTGAAGAGGTGATAATAGTATTATAAATTACATTTTTAAAATAATTGAAATTCAGCCTCTTCTTTAATTGCTTTTTACCCATTTTCCTTATAAAATTCCATAGCTTTTGTTCACCTGAATCCATGTAACAAAAAGAGCGGAGCTGTATTTACACTATCGTGATAGACGGAACAATATTCATTTTTATGTTTCCAAGACTTCAATAATTGGCGGATAGACCGGAAGGAATCTTTACTATTATGGCAATTCATGCAGTTGAGAACAACCCGGCCAAAGCTGACACAATATCCAATCCGATAAAAGGATCTGGGCGAAGGGTAGAGTTTGACTATCTACGCTCGTTTGCTGTAACTCTTGTGCTGTTCCATCACGCGATTCTGGCCTACTCCACATTCGCTTTTATCAATTTTAAAAACCCCATCGCGACCTTCAGTCCAGTCGTCAACGAACAACGCTGGCGCATATTTGATTTGATTGTGGGATTCAACGACTCGTTCTTCATGCCATTACTGTTTTTTGTCTCGGGCATGTTTATCTGGCAGAGTCTGACAAGAAAAGGCGCGGGAAAATACCTGGGAGGTCGACTGATAAGGCTCGGCATTCCTTTCATCGTCTGCCTTCCTTTCCTGATTCCCCTGGCGTACTATCCGGCGCAGCTCGAAGTAGGCCTGATTACCGGAACCCACTCCAACTTTGGAACATTCTGGCTCAAAATGATTAAATCATACTTTGGCACCGCAGGCCCCCTTTGGTTCCTGTGGCTGTTGCTATCATTTGACTGCCTTGTCACCCTGTTCTACCGAATTACTCCTATCCGGAATATTATCAAAGGGAAGACAACCATCAACTTTGAACGTCCCCTGGCATTTTTTGCTATCCTGCTTGGAATATCAGCAGCCGCATACCTGCCCATGGTACTCATTTTCGGGCCACACCGGTGGATTGGAATTGGCCCCTTTATTGTACAAGCCAGCAGAATATTGCTCTACCTGGTATATTTTTTTGCAGGCACCATAGCAGGATCGAGGGGTTTTGACGCAAGTGCAATCAAATCCGACGGCCCCCTGGCCAATCGTTGGTGGGTATGGCTGACTACAGGCCTGGGCTCCTATACTGTGCTGGTCATCATGAATATCTTCGCCATAAATTGGCCCATTGTCAGCAGCTTACTTTTAGTGGGCTGCTGCGGAACCACAGTGTTCGGTTTGATTGGGTTCTTTCTTCGGTTTGCAAGGCGACGTATCGGTATCCTCGACAACTTAAGCAAAAACTCATACGGAATTTATATTATTCACTACGTTTTTGTAACCTGGCTCCAATACTTACTGCTGGAAAACTCCCTTGCCCCTGCCGTAAAGGGCGTGATGGTATTCACAGGCACATTAGTTCTCAGTTGGGGAACTATTGCTGCCCTCCGACGGATACCAGCAATAGCGAAGATCATCTAAATTAGAGATATACCCTTTAATTACAGACACATAAAAACACACCTGCCCAAAGGAGACCCATACGCCATGCCTGATATGCTGGTAAAATTGTACGATCTACCGGAAGTGGAATCTCTCATCAATAGACTCAAAGCCCAGGGGATTGTAATTCGCACTGCCATGCCCTATGAAAAACATATCATCATTGAATGGGTATGGAGTTTGTTCGGCGAAGGCTGGGCCAGTGAATGTGATATTGCTTTCAGCAATCATCCAGTTTCCTGCCTTATTGCCACACAGGCAGGTAAAATCATAGGTTTTGCCTGTCATGACAGCACATGTAAAAATTTTTTTGGTCCCATTGGTGTTATCGAGACAAAGCGGAGTCAGCAAATAGGCAAAGCCCTGTTATTGTCTTGCCTCCACGCAATGTCTGCCAACGGATATGGCTATGCCATCATCGGGGGAAGTGGCCCCACCGATTTCTATGCCAAAGCCGCAGGCGCAATAACAATAGAGGGGTCTTCACCTGGAATTTATCGTGATAGGTTGACCCAAAAGATATCCAACAAACCACCGATGTTTGGAGAACAGCAAAATTTATGAATGATAAACTCGACGAATTAAAAAAAGAACTTTTCAACCTGAAAACCGATTTTCTATGTCGGATTGACAAGGTAGAACAAAAAATTCATTTTTTTGAAACTCAATCGAATAAACTTCCAATCCCAAAAATTTCTCCTGCCCAGGATAATTTCATAAAAACCGTCAAACCCCAAAAACCAGTAATACCCGACATCAAAGAAGTGCCCCTGCTCCAGACAGATATCCATCAACCCAAGCTGCAAGCTACCCAAAAAACCGATCCCCATCCCACAGAAAAAAGCAAAAAAACAATTATCACAGGCCTTGTGGAAAATACTTTACCGTTGTTCGGCCCGGTTACTGCGATCTTCGTAAAATTTTTAGAAATTTACAAACATTATCATTCCCAGGGCAAGGCTCCGGTATTTTTCATGACCATTGCCGGTATTTTTACTTTGGTCATGGGATTTGGATATCTACTGCAATACTCATTCTCACAATTTTTGGGCCCCCCCGGTAAAGTTACCATCGGCTTTACAGCCGCAATCGGAATAACCCTCTGTGGAATCATTATCAATCAAAAACGCACTGATATGGATGATTATGCATCCAGCCTGATCGGACTGGGAATGATTCTTTCCTATCTTTGCGCCTATTTTACAGGGTCATTTTATAATTTAATTTCAGATTTTTGGACATTTGTTCTCCTGGCAGCCATCACCGGAGTTGCCTATGCCCTTGCCATCATCTTTGAAACCAGAATTGTTGCTTTCATAAGTCTTTTAGGAGGAACATTTACGCCCTTGCTTATGGCACAGGCAGGACAGTCTTACCAGGTTTACCTGGCCTATGTTCTGATCCTCGTTATCGCCATGCTGCACCTTTCACGGCGAATCAATTGGCAGATGCTAGCCAATACGAGCATGATCGTAAGTTTTGTTGTAATTGAATATGTCCTCACCATTCTCTCCATACGACCGGCTATTCCTTTTGGGTTAATCATTCTTATTCATTTTTACTTTTATGTATTCAGTATTTACAATAGTTTTGAAATTTTAAAACAGACCTCTCTTACCAAAACGATCATTATTTCATTCAGTTCAAATCTCTTTTTTTATTTATTTGCTTTAAATCAGCTCGTTCACGAAAATGGATTATTGGGAAAACTTTATTTGCTGAATGCATTGATACTGACTACTATTTTTTTCAGTATCCCCTGGATGATAACCTCTTCAAAAAAAATATCTCTTCTGTGTAAAAAACCATTACAAATGATCTGCCTTTTGACCATTGGCCTGCTTTCAGGCTTCGGCATCCTTGCCCTGACAGCACCTGATTTTCTAGGACTTGCCTGGGGTGTTGAAGCGTTGATTTTATTGTATATGGGGACCCGTTTCAACATCATCCAGGTCCGTATGGAAGCACATGTCCTCCTCATTCTTTCCTTTCTATCGTCTGCCTGGCATTGTGTTTCCTGGATTGCTGCGTCCCTTGTACCCCCACCGGAGATATTCCAGTTAAATTTTGGATATGGGTGGATGAATCTGATGTTCACCGGGATCTTGCTCTGGCCTTATATTCTTTTAATGGAGAAAGAAAACAACAACCTGATTGATTTTGAAAAAAAATGGTTGAAAGGCTGTAATGAAGTTTTATCCGTTTGTTTATCACTGTCTTTTTTAATGACACTGGGCCTTGTATGGAATCAGGGAATCTGGATATTCAGTCCTGTCCCCATGTTTTACCTGCTCCATCGGTCCAAAATAAAACACTTAAAATTTACAGAAGTTTTTGGTTTATCCCATTTTCTTTTACTTGTTGTTCCCATGATGACCAGTGCACAGATAGTGGAAAGTTTCTTTTTTGTAGAACAGCTTGCCCTTGGTAAAATCGCGCGTGCAGAAGCATTATTTTGCCTATTTTTTATAGCTGAATTCTATCGACGTTACCATGAAAAAAGCCGATTGAACACCTTTGCACAAATTTTAAGACAGGTTTTTTTCTGCGTCATCCCGCTTTTATTTTTACCCGGTGTCTGGCACCAATACATCTATTTTTTCCCATTTGCGGCCTGGCTGTCAGTTGGCATCTGCCTTGCTCTTTTTTGCTGGCTGAAATATCCGGCATTGATCATGGAATTAAAAATTCTTGTCATTAGCTCAAGCCTGATATCAATAATCGCCTGTGCTTTTGTTAAATTTGCCGGATGGCAGGGACATGGCACACTGGCTTTGACGACCGGCCTTGCTTTTTACAGTGCGGTTGTCTTTTTCTGGAAAGGCTTAAAAAAAGACCCTCCGGGATCTGAGGCCTTTCTTTTTATCCGAGACAAACTTTCCCTCTTTTTTTCATTATCCTTTTATTACCTTGGCATCTTTTTATTTATTATCATTTTTGAAAGTTCAGGTTCCGCTCCATTGGCATTAACATTGATGATCGGCTATTTTACCTTCCTTTTTATTAAGCTGCCGATGTTTGAACCCTTAAAAAATAATTCCATCTCCCTCTATGCCATTGTCCTTCTTTTTTCAAGCGGGATGATCTTAATTCACCTGGTGCTGAGTTTTAGTAATTTTTCCTCCGGGATCGGATTAAATGCAATTTTATTTTACTACAGCATATTTAACATCCTTGTCCTTGGCTTATTTGGACTCCTGGTTCACCAAAGACCTCCCTATTTTGAAGATACCAGGAATCGTCTTGGAGGATCCATCTTCCAATTGTGGGGATTTCACTGCCTGGTTTGCCTGACCTACATTGGAGCATTAAGCCAATGGTTTAATAAAGGGTTTGGACCGGCATTATCCGTCGCACTGGTTTTGCATGCAACCCTTGTTTTATTTTTGACATTAAAACCCCGGTTTCAAAAATTAATATCCCTTGCCATAGTACTATTTGTCATAGCTGCGGGTAAAATCATATTCTGGGATATGAACGATTTTTCCCTGGTACAAAAAGTGATTGCCTTTATTATCATTGGGGCAGTGCTTCTAGGAGCTGCCTACCAATATCAAAAAATGAGAACTGCTATTCTTGAAACAAAAATCACTTAAAATGGTATTGAACAATGACAGCAAAGCCTATCCCGGAAAAAATATACCGGAACAATAGTTGACAAAAAACAAGTTTTTATCCTATACCTTTCAGAAAACAAAGGAAATTAGATGATGTTTCACTGGTTAGCCGACCACCGCCGAAAAAAAATTCTTGAAAAGGATTTTCCTGCTGAATGGAGATTACTCCTTCAAAAACATGTAGCACATTATCATTATTTAAATAATGAGGAACGCTTTTACCTTGAACAATTGATTCAGGTGTTTGCAAAAGAAAAAATATTTGAAGGCTGTAACGGACTTGAAGTCACAGATAAAATCCGTGTTGTAATCTCGGCAGAAGCCTGTATGCTGCTACTTGGGTTGCCCCATGATTTATATAGAAATTTTCACACAATTTTTATTTATCCATCAACCGTGGTTGTGCCACCTGCAAGACAAAGTATGTTTTCGACTGCTCCTCTCATAGTACAATCTCAAACAGCCATTTCCGGCCAGGCATTTAAGCGGGGCCCCGTCATTCTTGTTTGGGATGCAGTTAAAAAAGCAGCCCGGCATCCTGAACTGGGACATAATGTCGTTTACCATGAGTTTGCACATATTCTTGATATGCTTGACGGGCATGCCAATGGAGTTCCTCCCCTCCACGATAAAAAAGCATATGCATCCTGGGCAGCGGTATGCTCAAAGGAATTTAATTCATTAATTAAAAAATCACAAATGGGAAAACGCACATTCCTTGATCCTTACGGGGCTACCAATGAAGCAGAATTTTTTGCCGTAGCAACTGAATATTTTTTTGATAAACCCCTCAAAATGAAAAAAAATCTCAGCGCTTTATATGATATTCTTGCAGGCTTTTATAACCAGGATACTGCTGCAAGGGAAAAAAATCACCGATCAAAATAAAAATATGGCCAATGACACATTAATCGATAAATATCTGCCAAAATATTCATTTAACGAATACCATGAGATTGTAATAAACGCCTCAATTGAAAATGTTTATAAAGCTGCTATCAATTTCGATTTGTCTCAATCCAAATTGATCTATTATTTATTCAAACTTAGAGGGTTACCGACAAAAAGATTAAATTTACAAGACTTTATCCATGATATTGGATTTACAAATCTTGAAGAAAATTTTCCAAGGGAAAACTTAATTGGATTTTGGGCAAGAACAAAAATTGCACCAATCACAAACTATGAAGACTTTGTTAACAATACCATTTCGGCAAAAATAAAAGCAGTCTGGAATTTTCACCTGAAAAAACTCAATTCAACTCAAACAGTGTTAAGTACCGAAACCAGAGTGTTGTGTGTCAGCCCGATCACGAGGATAACTTTTGGTTTATACTGGTTAGCCATTAAACCTTTTAGTGGAGCAACCAGAAAAAAAATGCTCCAAATTATAAAACAGGATTCCCAAGCCATCAATAAAAATTAATTCAGCCAGCTTCCCCAAAAAAAATCTTTTTAAAAAAAGGAACCAAAATGAATAAAGAAGTACTTTTTGATGTCAAAGACTCAGTGGCAACCATAACCCTGAACAGACCAAATAAAAAAAATGCCATTAACCAGGCTCTTCTTACGGGACTTTATGACTGCCTTGAAAAAATAACGAAAATCGATAATATCAAAGTCGGGATTATTACGGGAAGCGGTAACGCTTTTTGTTCAGGTATCGACCTTGGGTGTCTTTCAACTGACAACCTTTTTGATCCACGTTCAGACGGAAAAGATATGCCACAAATATTTGGGTCCTGTGATAAACCCATTATTGGTGCCGTAAACGGGTATGCAATTACCGGCGGATTTGAAATTGCCTTAAACTGCGATTTTTTGATTGCTTCTGAAACTGCAATCTTTGCCGATACCCATGCAAAGGTGGGAATTCATCCCGGATGGGGAATGAGTCAGTTACTTCAACAGGCCGTGGCCCCAATCCACCACCTAAAAAAAGAAAAACCCCGTTGCGCTTGATGAATCAAGCAGATAGAATGTTTTCGACCAAAAAAACCTTTCATCAACGGGGTGCAACAGAGTATGTCACAAGGCGTGTTACCATTCAAGTATGA
>JAAELK010000479.1 GCA_024226935.1 Desulfobacteraceae bacterium | reverse complement strand
TCTTGTACGGCTAATACAAAAAAATAGGAAAATGGTCATGTCCACTCCTTAATTTCAAGACTTAAAATTTTCATTATAATTCAAAGGCACCGATACTTACTGTTGATGCGAAGTACGCGATATCCTGATGAACCATAAAATTTACCATCCGCTTCCTGGGCGAAATATATATATTTATAATTATCGTATATTCCCACAATAGGATAAAAGATATTAAACCCCTGCTTCCACCCCATAGATTTTTATATTTTCCGCAAGGATACCGGCGATTTTCTTTGTCTGTTTAATTGTGTCTCTAACCTGTGCCTGAATATTTTTAACAGTCTGTTCAGCGTATCGAACCTCCTTTTCCAGAAGCATATCTTTTGGATTTGCTTTGGATAGCTCTATGAAAAAACAGGTGGTGGATTTTGAGTTTATAAGTTTTATTGACAAACCCATAGAAAATCTATAATAATTGCAGTCTTTTAAATAATAAGATCTTTTTTTTTGAATCAGGAATTGGCAGATTCTTTACCGGAACAAGGATATAAAATAAGGATATAAAATATAGTGAATACCATCAGCATGGAGACCGATAGTCCAGGTTTGAAATCAGAAATAACAAATGAAGATAAAGAAAAAACACTGGCAGCCATGGAAAACTGTATTCCTCTCCTGGAAAAGATAGCAGAGCAATCTGAATTTTTAGCCCTTTTGCCGGAATCAAAGCGAATAGCTTTGATTTTGGCAGCCGGAAGAATATCCAGGCCCGACAAAAAGGAGATTAAAAAGCGCAATAAGGACAAAAAGCAATTAAAGCGAATGGCCATAGTGGAAAAAGAGCGTAGACTACGAGCTGCTACTGGGATCAGAAGGGCCAGAGAGGATGTTGTTTTCACCGCCCCCCAACAAATTTGCGGTCCGGAACCGTTGTCTGAAAAAAAACTGCAGACTTTGGAAACACCTCGAAACTGCTATGTTTGTAAGGCTGAGTTTACAACCCTTCATCATTTTTATGACACAATGTGTCCTGAATGTGCCCAGTTTAATTATCAAAAACGTTTCCAGACCGCGTCCTTAAAAGGACAGGTGGCATTGATCACAGGATCCAGGCTGAAGATCGGTTACCAGGCCACTTTGATGATGCTCAAAGCCGGCGCCAGGGTGATTGCCACCACCCGTTTTCCCAAGGATTCTGCCCTGCGCTTTTCCCAGGAACCGGATTTTTCCCATTGGGGGCACAGGCTCCAGATTTATGGGCTGGACCTTCGTCATACTCTCAGTGTGGAGCTTTTTTGTGATTATATTAGAGATACCTACCAGCGTCTGGATATACTGATTAATAATGCAGCCCAGACTGTTCGGCGTCCCCCTGGATTTTATGCCCATCTCATGGAAAATGAAACCAGGGATGTGGGACAATTGCCAGTTTCGGCCCGGAGCCTTTTAGGAGAATATCAGGCTTGTATCTGTCGATTGGAATATGGCAGTGCGGAGAATCTGGAGGATGAAAAGGCTTTGCCTGTATCCTGGAACGGTAGTAAGCCCGGGATGGGATTGAGTATGTCCGCTCAATTGTCCCAGATCCCATATTCCCATGATCATTGTCTGGATGTACCCGCTGTTTTTCCGGCGGCAAAACTGGATGCAGATCTCCAGCAGGTGGACTTGCGCAAGACTAATTCCTGGCGTTTGCGGCTGGGGGATATCCAGACATCTGAAATGATGGAAATCCAGCTGGTTAATGCCGTGGCCCCCTTTGTTTTGTGCAATCGGTTGGCAGATTTGATGAAGCAAGATTTTACCGGGCAAAAACACATGGTTAATGTTTCTGCCATGGAAGGTAAATTTTTGCGGTTTAAAAAAGGCAGCCGCCATCCCCACACCAATATGGCCAAGGCTGCCCTGAATATGCTTACCCATACTGCAGCCTCGGACTTGGCCAAGTATGGTATTTTCATGAATGCCGTGGACACAGGTTGGGTTACCGATGAAGATCCTGCAATTTTGGCCAGACTCAAAGAGGATCGTCACGATTTTCAACCTCCGTTGGATATTGTGGATGGAGCAGCAAGGATCTGCGATCCCTTTTTCCACGGTATCCTCACAGGAAAACACTGGTGTGGTAAATTTCTAAAGGATTATTTTCCCATCGACTGGTAGTAAGAAGCTCTTGCCGGGATTTTAGACGGGCCAAAAGTCAGGTTTTCCCGGCAACCCTGTATTTTCGTTATTTTGCTGCGTCTTGACAAAATATATTGTATTTTATATGATCTTAAATTTAAATTTTACTAGGTGTTGTCCTCATTTGTCGCTCTCATTTTTTTGGGCAGATAATGGAAGTAAACACTAGAAGGCAAGTTAATGAATCAAATAGTCATTAAAAATTTATATAAAATTTTTGGTTCGGATCCGCAAAAAGCAATCTCAATGTTAAAAGATGGCCACGACAAGAATGCTGTTTTGGAAAAAACAGGAATGACGGTTGGTGTCAATGATGCTAGCTTTGAAATAAATGAGGGCGAAATTTTTGTTGTGATGGGTCTTTCAGGGTCTGGTAAATCCACATTGGTGCGGTTGCTGAACAGGCTCATCGAACCATCCAGCGGTGAGGTTATAATCAACGGCAGGGATATAACCGCCATGAACCGGAATGACCTTATTCGTTTCAGACTGAATCATATGAGTATGGTTTTTCAATCATTTGCATTGATGCCCCAGATTACTGTCCTTGAAAATGCTGCCTTTGGGCTTGAACTGGCCAAAGTAGAGCTTGAAAAGAGAAAGGCACGGGCCATGGAAGCCCTTGCCCAGGTGGGATTGGAAGGATGGGAAGATCAATATCCGGATCAGCTCAGTGGCGGGATGCAGCAAAGGGTAGGGCTGGCAAGGGCCCTGGCTGTAGAACCTGATATCATGCTCATGGATGAAGCCTTTTCTGCTTTGGATCCACTTATTCGGACGGAAATGCAGGATGAATTGCTCAAGCTCCAGGATAATAGTAAGAGAACCATTGTATTTATTTCCCATGATCTGGATGAAGCGTTGAGAATTGGGGATCGGATCGCTATCATGCAAGGTGGGAGGGTGGTCCAGGTGGGTACTCCCGAAGAGATCCTGCAAAATCCGGCAGATGATTATGTGAGGGCATTTTTTAGAGGTGTTGATCCCACTAATGTGATTTCGGCCGGAGATATTGTAAAGGATTCACAACCCACGATTGTTAAGACAAAACCTGGAGGTCTTCGTTCCATCCATGAATTATTGAGTTCAAGAGATCGAAAATATGCCTATGTACTGGATTCCCAGCATAGATTTCTTGGAGTATTGTCTGTTGAGACCATTCAATGGGCCATGGATAAAAATTTGACGAATCACCCCATAGATATTTGTTTCATAAAGGATGTTAAAAAAGTCAATTCCAATGATTATATGCAAGATATTCTTTCCGAAGTTGCATCCAGACCCTGGCCTATTCCTGTTGTTGATGATAATAATGTTTACCTGGGCGTGGTATCAAAAAATAGATTCCTTAAAGCCCTTCATAAAAATGGTAACTAAGGGTATTGCGTAAATACCCAATGGAGTCAATATATGTTTGCTGAAAAAATTATTCCTCTTGATACTTGGGTATCAAGTTTGGTTAACTGGCTTGTGGAAAATCACAGAGGTTTTTTCCAATTGCTTAAATGGCCAGTTGATAAAACATTGATGGGTTTTGATACAGGATTGAATGCCCTGTCCCCTGTTGTCATTATTCTGGTGATTGCATTACTCGCCTGGCGATTTTCCGGAAAAGGTCTGGCCATTTTTTCCATTGCTGGGATGGTTGTGATCGGTTTGCTTGGTTTCTGGGAGGATACCATGACAACTCTTGCCATGGTATTGTCTTCTGTGTTGTTTTGTACCATGGTGGGTATTCCTCTGGGGATTGCTGCCGGCCAAAATGATAGGTTCCATAAGATTCTCAGGCCATTTCTTGATGCCATGCAAACCACCCCGTCTTTTGTTTATCTGGTCCCCATTGTCATGTTATTTTCGGTGGGTAACGTCGCCGGAGTGCTGGCAACCATTATTTTTTGTATGCCGCCCATTATTCGATTAACCAGTCTTGGTATAAGACAGGTTGATCCTGAACTTATAGAAGCTGCCCAGGCATTTGGTGGCAATAGCTGGCAGGTGCTTTTAAAAGTCCAGGTGCCCCTTGCCATGCCCACAATCCTTGCGGGTCTGAATCAAACGATCATGATGGCACTTGCCATGGTTGTCATAGCTGCTTTGATTGGTGCAGGAGGGCTGGGGTCTCCTGTGGTTTTAGGGTTGAACACCCTTGATATCGGATTGGCAGTTACAGCCGGCCTTAGCATTGTTTTACTTGCCATGGTATTGGATCGAATTTCCCAGTCCATGGCCGGTAAAAATAATAGGTAATCAATAAATCAAGAAAATTTGGGGAGGGTTTATGAATTTGGTAAAAAAAGTTTCATTTTATTTATTTTTTTGTATGATGCTGATGGTTTCAGCGGCTTGGGCCTCGGTAGACAAACCCGGAGAAGGTGTGACAGTAAGGCCTGCAAGAGCCACCTGGAATACTGGTTTTTTCCAGGAAGCTCTTGTCAGGAAAGGGCTTGAAGCCCTTGGCTATAAGGTGAATAGACCAAAAGATCTTCAAAATCCTATTTTTTATAAATCTTTGGCCCTGGGAGATGTGGATTATTGGACAAATGGATGGTTTCCAATGCATGACAGCCAGATGCCTAAAAATTTTTATGAAGTGGCAGGTTTATATGGATACATTGTCAAGTCTGGAGGGATGCAGGGATATCTGGTTTCAAAAAGAGATGTAGAAAAATACAATATCAAGTCCCTGGATGATTTCAAGCGTGAAGAAGTTAAAAAAGCCTTTGATAAAAATGGTGATGGCAAGGCAGATTTAACTGCCTGTCCTCCCGGTTGGGGTTGTGAGCAAGTTATTCGTCATCATCTTGATGTATATGGTCTGAGAGACTCCATTAATCCGGTTAAGGCCTCCTATGAGGCTGGTATGGCCTCAGCTCTCGGGGCATACAGGGCAGGTGAACCCATCTTTTTTTACACCTGGGCCCCCAACTGGACTATTTTTAAGCTTAAACCGGGCAGGGATGTCATGTGGATCAATGTTCCCAAAATTATTCCTCTAAAAGGTCAGGCATCTAGCGTTGATAGGATGATTGAGTCAGGGGTTGCTGGAGCAGTTACAGATCCTGTAAAACTTGGATTTGTTGTTTCTGATATTCGTATTGCTGCCAATAAAAAATTTATGGACAAGAATCCTGCGGCAAGAAAGTTTTTTGAGGTGTTCACCCTTCCCCTGGAAGATATCAACGCCCAAAATACACAAATGAATGGGGGCGAAAAATCGCAAAAAGCTATCGAACGCCATGCCACTGAATGGATTGCTAAAAATATTATCCAATGGAATAAGTGGCTTGACCAGGCAAGAGATGCTGCCAAATAGTTGTATCCATTGATAAAATTTTTTATTCCCGATCAATTTTTGGATTGATCGGGAATTTTTTATTGATAATCCTATCAATAAAATATCCAAATAAATTGCAATTTTTAGATAAGATCGGAAACTTTCATGGTTGAGATCAGGGCTTCAAGATAACGGGATTTTACTTGTTGACTTGCCAGAATTTGTTTTATGGGGGGCAGTTTTAAAATTACCCCCAGGACGGCGGCAAGGGCTCTATGGCTGAACAAGACCCGGTTGTCAAAAATCAAGTGTTGAAGTTTTCCCCGCTCAATGGCCATGATTACGGCTTTGTGAGTACTATTTAATGGGGTGATGACCCGCTCCTCCAAGGGCGTCAACGCAAGGCTGTCCTCCCTGCAGGCCCGGACACAAAGACCGCATCCAAGACAGATCTCTTCGTTAAGCCGGGCTTTTTTTGTTTTTTTATTCCTGGGATCATTAGCCGACACCAGGGTCATGGCTTCCACCGGACAGATAGTCACACATTTGCCGCATCCGGTACAAAGGTCTTTACGGATAACCGGAATAAAATTGGAGGTATGAATCGGGTTTGATATGGCAAATCGGCGGGCCGCAATCATGGCTTCGCAGCAGCAACCACAGCAGTTACAGATAAAATTCACCCCTTTTCTGACATTTTCCCCGAATTGAACCAGGTTGGATTCATGGGCCTGGTCAAGAAGATCTAATCCTTGTGTAATATCAACGGCTTTTGCATGCCCATGCTTGATCAGAGAGGCGGCCGAAGTATTAAAGGTCATGCATATGTCCATGGGACTGTCACAGGCCTGGTCGAGATGAAACATTTTATGGCGGCAGTAACAGGTACTGATACCCATGTGGGATGCAGTTTTGATTACTTGTGATGCCCGTTCGTAATCTAAAACATGGATGGCATTTTCATTGGATAAAACGGGTTCATGGATAAAAACTCTTCCCAACTGGGTATCGCCCAGGGTAAACAAATTTTTTATAAAATCCTCTTCCAGGTTTAAATATTGGTAAAACAGTTCGCTCAGCACTTTTTGATCAATATCATCTCTGGTTCGCATCAGGGAAAATTCAAAAAAACCGGCCATGGGTGGGGGCAGAACATACTGGGATTCACCGTTTTGATCAATATCCACCAATATGGCCCGGGATGCGAGTTTGTTTAGAATTATCCTGGCTTTGGGCAGACTCATGTTCCAGATTTTGGCTACAGCTTTTGCGGTGACGGGTTTGATGGGAAGTTGGGAGATCAGCCGGGCTTCTGTTTTTGAAAAGAGCATGGCCAGGATCTTGTCCAGCCGCTTGGATGGGGGAGCACCTTGGGGGAATCGGTTGATGCGATCCACCAGGGGAGTGTAATCGGATTTAATGGTGTGATGGGCCATGGATACCTCGATTGATTTTGTGGCTAGGAATATACCTATTATCATATTATTCTCTTGTAATGGCAATGAAAAGTCAAGGTATAGGTTTGTCAAGTATTCTGGGGATTAAATAGGATGTTTTTTGTGATTATAAAAAGAGATAACGTGACTGATCTTTCTTTGAAAAAATAGACACATTTTCACTCGTATGTGTAATAAACAAAAAACACATAAAGGAGCATGAAAATGGGAAAGCAAATACTGAAACGGTACAACAAGGATTTCAAATTAAGAGCAGTCAAATTATG
>JAAELK010000478.1 GCA_024226935.1 Desulfobacteraceae bacterium | reverse complement strand
TCTTGTACGGCTAATACAAAAAAATAGGAAAATGGTCATGTCCACTCCTTAATTTCAAGACTTAAAATTTTCATTATAATTCAAAGGCACCGATACTTACTGTTGATGCGAAGTACGCGATATCCTGATGAACCATAATTATTTTAAATCACCGGAATTTTTTTCCAACCCGTTCACCGGCAATTGAATAATAAAAGTGGTGCCGCATCCTTGCGATGTCTGAAAACTTATTTTTCCTTTGTGCTTTTCCACCACGACCGAATGGGAAATGGCCAAACCCTGCCCCGTTCCACGTCCTACCTCCTTGGTAGTAAAAAAAGGATCAAAAATATGGGTTTGAATCTCCTTGGGGATGCCATCACCGGTATCACTTATTTTTATTTCCAACCACGCCCCCCGGATCCTGGTCCCCACGGTAATGGTTCCCTTATCCTGGCAATTTTTATCCAAAATAGCACCAATAGCGTGACTGGCATTGATAATCATGTTTAAAAAAACCTGACTCAATTCCCCTGGATTACAGTTCACCAAAGGAATTGAGGTTTGAAAATCCCTTTTTATATTTGCCACATATTTCCACTCATTTTTTGCGACGATGATAGTGTTGTCAAGGGTATGATTAATATCGGTAAGCTCCCAGGCATCACCCCCGGGATGGGAAAATTCCTTCATGGAGAGAACAATCCGGGCAATCTTGGCAAGTCCGTCCAGGGATTGTTCAATAGCCAGGGGAATTTCTTCTTTAAGATAATCCAAATCCGCTTTTTCCAAGGCATCCGCCAGGATCTTTGCCGCATCCATGGTGGAATCTATCCCCTCTTTTTTTTTTATGACTTCCAAAAGGCGACCAGTTGCATCCCAGACACAATTCAAATCATTAAATGATTCCTGAATAAAGCTTGTATTATCACTGACATATTGTACCGGTGTATTTATTTCATGGGCGATACCGGCTGCCAGACTACCGATTGCCGCAAGTTTCTGGGAATGGATCTGCTCGGTTTCCAGATATTTACGATGGGTAATATCCACAACAGTACCCTGGATACCAATAAATTCACCAATATCATTATGCCTGACATGGGAATTTATCAAAACAGAGATGATCTGCCCGTCTTTTTTTTTCATCTCCACTTCATAGGCAGATAGCCGGCCTTCTTTAAATAACAGATCAAGGGCCTTTGCCCTGTCATCGGGATTACTATACAGATCAAGCATTGAAATCCCCAAGGACTCCTCCAGGGAATCATATCCTAACATTTTTATGGCCACAGGATTGGCCATGATAATTCCTCCCTGATCATCGGTTCTGTAAAACCCTTCCCCGACCAACTCAAAAATGGCTTCAAAGTCCCTTTCACTCAGCAACAACGATTTTTCAGCCCGTTGGCGCTGTCTCAGTTCCTCTTGAAGATCCGAATAAATTTTTGCATTTTCGATACAAATGGATGCCATTTGAGAAAATCGTTTGAGTACCTCCACTTCCGTCTGGGAAAATTGTGTAGTGTCCTCGCCGAATCGACCAAGACCTATGGTACCGGCATGATTTTCAAGGGGGATAATAACACAGGCCCGCAGGTCTTTGAATATATCCGCCTCTATCCGCCCCTCCCATTTACGATAATCTTTTACAACAAAGGGTTCCTGGCTGGAAAAGGCAACTCCTCCCATACCGGCACCCAACATCAAACGAAAGCCCAGGGCCTTTTCAAAATATCCTGTACCTATTTTAAATTCCAATTCCCGGGTAATGGGATCGAAAAAATGCATAAATCCATTGGAAACCCCCACCAGAGTGCAGGCATGCTGAACAATATTTTTTAAAAGATCCCCATGGTCTGACCGATTGATCAAACCGGTACACAGATCATGTAAAGTTAACAAATATTCATTCCGGCTACCCAGATGATCTACCATTGCCTGGAGATGATTCTTTAACTCATGCTCCCCTGCCAATTCCCGTTCAAGGGCTTCAACCTTTTCTTCTAATGCACAAATCTGTTTTTCAGATGTCATGGTTTATCCTCGGACTTACATAGATAGAGCTGCTCTTTGAGTCGGAGTGGGTCAGACAAATACCCATAATATTTATTCACCAAGCTATTTATATGAAACTCCCGATATACCAGGAGCCAGTTGCAATTTTTGTTGTGGACGGAACCAAGGGGAAAATCCCTGGTCCGCCCATGGCGGTTATTTAAAAAGCATGACAAACTTCCACGGCCAGGGCATAAATAATATCCAGGGGCAATTGTTGCTCAATGGTCTTATCAAATAATAATTTTACCTGGCTTCCAAACTCTTCATCCCCCAGCCATAAAAGGACAGCAACTGGAATCTGGGGAGCAATATCGAAGGAAAAGGCAGCATCTGCCATGGGAAGGGATTTGCCACCAAGCCTTTCTCCTGCAACTAAAAAACCGGAAAGATCATTCCCAAAGACCTGGGCCAAAATCTCGGTGGGCAAGGTATGGGGCCCCCGGAAAAAGCCAACCCCTCCGGGAATATCCTTTTCAGATATCCACTGCCCGGACAAAGGGATCTGTTTAACCTTCATCAAATAGTGAAGCATAAACAGATACAAATAATCCCGGTAGGTATCAACCTTTTGTTCCCGGGGCTTTATCAAGTATTGTTCCGGCATTACATCATAGAAATTACCCCAGATTTTTATACTATAATGACCTTTTTTTTTATCATATAAGGCCCCGGTTCTTTTTGTCACATCTTCAGAATCACAGGATAAAAGATCCCGGAAAAGTATTTTATCAATCAATTGAGTCATATTACAGCCACATCCATTCCTATACGATTAAAATGAAAACTTATCCCAGAATTTAAAATCACCCAATTGGTGCTCTCCAGGCAAAAAAGGTTTAACTATCGGATTATTTTGAATAAATCCTTTTTGAAAATCGAGCCTCTTTTTGTTAAAGAGATTATGCATATCCGCCACTCCTCTGTAACGCATATAATAGGCATCATAATTTGCCATGTGCTGGGAACTTTGTAACTCCATTATATTATCAAAATTATCATAGGTATACTGCAACATTGCTTCAAAAGCTGCAAGGTATTTCATTCTGGAATCATGGTGTTGTGTAACATTTGGATCTGTATAAAATTGATGAATCAAAAATGCCCAATCCAGATTCTGCCGTTTGAGGTATTCTCCATGATCGTGAGTATAACCAATAAGACGATCAATGGCTGACCGGTTTTGTTCTACCATCTGGCGCAGTTTTTTAATAAGATCAAGGGCCTTTGCAAGATCTGTGATTCTGGACTGGGCCATGGTCAGGCTTTGCAGTTTCGCAGATGCATTGTACAATTTAATGGTGGAGGCTTTCACCGCCCCATTGAGTTGAATCATTTCCAGAACAATGGGGGGAAGACGATTTGGTTTTTTCTTATTTGAGGTGTACAAAAAAAATTCCGTACCTACCACTGCAAAAAAGCTGATAAAAAAAATCGACAACCATATGGTGACGGCTCCTTTCTTCAATTTAAGGATAAAAACTGGAGTCGCCACGGGCAAAACCAAGACAACAGCGGCCCACCATCTAGATTGTCCCAACCTGGGACAAGCTGCCAGCGTCACCAAAGATAAGATCAGACAATAAGAAACATAAATATATCCCAATATCATTCACCTGTTTTATGGGTTAGCAAAATATCCAGAATATTTTCCTATGATACCTTTTTTGATAAATGAACATTTTCTATCCCTTCAATACAAGGGAGATAATATCATTGATCGATCTTTGCAGTCCCGGTACCTTGCTTGCACTTTTACCAGCAACATTCAGTACTTTAACCTCAAATTTATTCAACCATTTACGAAGGATTGAGGAAGGATTTTTCTCCGTCTCAAGATCAATATGAAGCCAAGGCTTTTTATGGGCTTTTGCAAAATTCATGGTATCTGCCGCATTGGTGGAAAGCCTGCCATAGGAAAAAATAATGGAACCATCGGCTTCTAGAACATTCTTCTCAAGATTGTCGCGATCGCCGCCCTTACTAAGCTCTATGATATCGGTAATTTGAGCATTGATCTCGTTGAGTTTTTCATTGCTCCCGATTTTTCTTTTAACCAGGGGTAAAGTTTCTTCACCCGAACTTGCAAGGGTTGCAGTCAGGTTTTCAATCACAGATATCAAGTGATCCAGTTTCTCTCCTAAAATTGAAAATTGTGCCGGGTCCATGGCGGAAGCAACTGCAACAGCCGCCTGGGGATTATCTTCTGTAGCTTGAATACCGCCAAGCTTAACGCGAATCTCCTCTTTTGTCATCTCAGTTGTCTGGTAATAGCCATGGATCCGCTGGGCCAGTTCAACGGTTTCATCGGGATATTCTTTTACCCCTTCATGCTCAACGGGATCTGCAAAAAATTCATTGAACCGTTTTATATATTCCCTGATGGTAGTTGCAGAAATATCAAGTTCTTCGGCTATTTGTGATATTGATTTCATATCATATCCTCAATTAACAATTAATTTTATCAGCGATATCCACCACCTGTTGAAGAAAGACCAGCTTGAAATTTACTACTCTAAAACATATTAAATTCCCAGGGTAATTTCAATCATTATTTTAATTTTTAAAACAAGTAATAATAAAAAAACTTGAGAAAAAAAACATAAACGAGTAAAATTCACGGTATCTGGAAAATGAAAAAAATTAGGGGCTATCCAGGCTATAAATTATCAGGTTTCTGGATAAAAATGGATAAAAGAAATTCTGTTCCTGTATACATTTACGACTACTTAACAAAATAACTGTCCCCTATTCCCATCGCTCCATGGAGGTTTGATGACAGACAAATTTGATCACACCATATTAATCGTTGATGATGAAGAACAGGTAGGTCGCGCCCTGGGCAGATTGATGAAACCAATTGGAGCTAAATATGTATACATGGAATCAGGCCAAGCAGCTCTTGAACGAATAAAATCGACTTCGACACCATTTTCCCTGATTATTTCAGATCAAAGGATGCCCGGCATGGAAGGAGCAGAATTTCTGGCCAAGGCAAAAAAACTTACACCAGATACCATACGATTTCTCCTCACAGGCTACGCAGATGTGGATGCAGTCACAAGGGCAGTAAACCAAGGGTCTATCCATCGGTATATGACAAAACCCTGGAACAAGGACGCCTTTATTGAGACAGTAAAAGCCGGATTGGAACAATATGAATTGGTCATGGAAAATCATCGGCTTTTCAAACTTGCCAAAGCCCAGAATACCAAGTTATTTACCCTGAACACCGACCTTAAAAAAAGTTCAATTGTCCATAAAAAAGCAATTCTTCAACGAAACAAAGAGATAGAGCAACTAACAAAACGCCTGGAAATAGGATTTGTAGATCGCAATTATATCAACGAAATTGAAACCCTGCTCAAGGAAAGCGATCTAATGGAAGAAGAAAAACTCAACACCCTCTACATTGCCATAATTTCAGAACTTTTTGAACAATTCCAAGATATTGCAGCCAGAAATGGATTTGAAATGCCCGATAACATTCCGGGGGGGTAAGATGTCTGGAACAAATGAATATGCAATTTTGGTTGTGGATGACGATGAGCCCATCGTAAAAAATATGAGACGGGTACTGAAACGAAAAGGCTTTGATAAGGTGATTTCCGCCCTCAATGCAGAACAGGGCATAAAATTACTCGAGGATACCCGGAACCAGTTTTTCCTGATCATATCGGACCAACGAATGCCGGGGATTTCAGGAAGCCAATTCCTGGAAAAAAGTATAATGCTCAGCCCCGAATCCAGAAGAATGCTTATAACAGGATATTCTGACTTTGAGTCCATTGTAGATGCGGTCAACAAAGGTGAAATCCATCAATACATTTCAAAACCATGGAACAATGACGATCTGTTGCTCAGAATCTCAGGTGAACTAGAGATTTATAAACAATTCCAGGAAAGAAAACGATTATTTAATATTACCAATAACCAGAACACCAAGTTATTCGATATTGTCGACGGTATGAAAAAAAACCTAACCGTTTTCACCGCCCAGCTTGAAAAAAAAAAAAAAGAAGTGGATGAACTGACCCAGGCCCTGACGGATGCCAAAGAACAGGCAGAATATAAAGAGGTATTTTTAGGGCTTGATGAATTGCTTTCCAGAACCATCACCATGAACCAGAAAAACCTGGCAGAAGCATTTGCAATTTCCAGGATGGAAGTCATTTCCACCCTGGATGAAATCGCCCGGAAAAATAATATCCCCTTTTCCCAGCAACCAGGCCCGAACACAAATATTGATGACCTAGGAGAAGATATCTTTGAAATCATAGACCAAATCATTGAAAATGTGGTCCAGGCGGTTGAACCCACCCTATTTGGAATCGGCTCCGAATCCAGTGCCGGCATGGTCATAGATGATTATAAAAAACTGCCTGATTTCGGCACTCTGGCCTTTAATGACGGTTATATCACCCGGGGAGAATTTGAACAGGCCCAGGAAGAGATGGAGGAAAAAGAAGCCGAACAATCAACCGGGTTAACCATTGACAAGGTACTTATTTCCAAGGGTTTTTTACAAAGAAAAGACCTAAGCCGCCTCTTTGCCAAAGTAGCCCTCATAGAAACCAGATTATTGGACAGGGAATTTGGGAAAATGCTAACCGATCGTGAGATCGCCTCCCAAAAAGATGTGGACCGAGCCTTTCGCAAACAATTAAATTATTTTGAAGACAGCGGAGTGTCCATGCTCATCGGAGATATTCTGGTGGAATCGGATGTGATAGCACCGGAGCTTAAGGATGAAGTGATGGCAAATCAGGACAGATCCGGAGGTAAAAAAAGCGCTGGGGATACATCCTCTGCTTTTTCTTCGGAATTTGGTGCCTTTGTGGATCTCCAGGTATCAGAAGACCGGGTGGAAGCCTGGATAAGAGTTCCTAAAAATGTCCATGGAACTACAGATATTACTCCGATAAAACAGATGATCAAAAAACGGGGTATTAAAAATGGAATCCTGGCGGATAAAGAGATTCGGAACTTTATCCAAAATTGTACCGACCCCCACGAAAAATTTACAGTCGCCAGAGGAGTACCTGCCAGTGTGGGAAATCCTGCCCGGATCATTTACCATTTTAACACCGAGCATGATACCGCTGGAGTCATCAGAGAAGACGGTTCCATAGATTTTTCCGCCAGGGGAGACTCTCCCTTCGTAAAAAAAGGCCAGGTTCTGGCTGAGAAAAAACCCATGGAACATCCAAAGCCAGGGGTGGATATTTTTGGCGAAACCCTCCTGGTGGGAGAGGTGGAAGATATCCCCCTGTTAGGGGGGGATGGGGTAAAATTTTCCGACGACCACTTACAACTGACCGCCACCATCCAGGGACAACCCAGCATAGATGCCCAGGGCATGATCAGCGTTCTTGAACAATTTACCGTGAATGGAGATGTGGACTTTAAAACAGGAAATATCAATTTTAATGGCAACGTCCTGATCACCGGCATGGTAAAGGAAGGCTTCAAGGTGGAATGCGACGACTTGATAGTAAATGAGATCAACGGAGGCACCATCCTGATCCGGGGTGATCTCAAGGTATCCAACGGAATTGTAAATTCCTATATTGAAACCCAGGCAAATGTCCAGGCAAAATTTCTCAATAATGTAAAAATATTTGCCCACGGGAATATTATGATAACCCGTGAAATCATGGGTTCTCGTATTCTCATCTCGGGAGCATTAACCAACGATACCGGCAGAATCACAGCCTGCCTCATTGCGGCCAGATTGGGTTTCAATATCAAACAGGTCGGCACGGAAAAAGCCGAATCTTCCACCATCAAAACAGGAGTTGACGATCACATCCGATGGATAGCCGAAAAATTTGAGATTAAAATAGATACCCTCCAAAAAGATCTGGATCTTACCATTGATCAAAAACATTCCCACGACGAAGCTCACAACGCCCTCCATGTTGATGTTGCCAACCAGACCTTTGCCCAGGAAAAACTCAACAAAAAAATGGAATTCATAGAAAAGATGATCGGCAAAACAACAAGCAAGGAAGAAAAACAAAAATTAGTAGGAGAACTCAAAGAGATTGAAACAAATATTGAACAAGCCGATGAACGCATCAAAACAATCTTTGAAAGCCAGGATGCGGTCATGAATGAAATTCAAGACTGCGATACAAAAATTGACCAATTCAATACCCAGATTGAAGATCTGAAAAAGGAAAAAGAAAGGGCAACCAACCGACTTGAAAAAGAAGAACCCATTCCCATCATCGTGGTCAATAAAAAACTCTTCCGGGGAACCAAAATCATGGGAACTATGGCCTCCACCATCCTTCAAGACGAGATCGGCATGTCAAAATTCATGGAAATTGACTCACAAAACCCGGACAACCCGAAACAGATCACCCATCAGACCATCAACCTGTAAAAAGGAGAAATACCCGTCGAAAAACACCCTCTTAAAATACTGGTCATTGAGACCCGGGATAAGATACAATCCAAGTTAGAAACCCTTTTGTCGGCCAAGGGCTTTGAAGTTAGTTGTTTTAACACCGCAGCAGCAGGGCTTATTGCCCTGAAAGATGCAGGAACCTCTCCCTATGCATTGATCATTTCAAACTATGCCATGCCCGAAATGAAGGGGGACCAAATTCTTTCTAAAGCCAGAAAAATATCGCCTTCTACCCTTCGTATTCTTATGATGGATGCCCAATATCGTGAAATTATGATCTCCGCCGTAAATACCGCCCGGATGCATTATTGCCTCACACTTCCCTTTGACGATGAAGACCTGATCAACCAGGTGGAAAACTGCTGTCAGCAGTATACAAACGCCGTAAAACTCAAAAACCTGCAAAGAATTACCCGGCGACAAAATAAACAATTATTTCAGATTGCCAATAATTTAAAAAAACAGGAAGCCTCGGATCTGTCCCAGATGGAAGAAAAAAAAAAGCAGATAAGAATTCTTGAATCAAGACTTACAGCCGAAAAAGGAACTACAAATCCTGATAAAATTCCATCCTTGAAAGAAATTCTGGAAACAAAAAAAATAGAATTTTCACCCCAGGGATTTGGTGGGGAATTTATAAAGATGAAAAATCAGGTGAAACAGATCCTTGAAACCACAGCATTTCACCATTCCATTGAGCTTAAGACCCGGTATTACAAAGACATACTTTACCAATCGGGCAAAGAAAGACAATTTGCAAACCTGATTGCAACCATGACACCGGCCGTACGAATGCTGTTCCACCAGAGCAATACCGCAGGAATGGATCTGTTTGGAAAAGATTTTAAACAATACCTGGATAAACACCTCCTGTTGACATTTTCTCCAGACCGGGACAAGGCCTTTATCCAGATTAAAAAAAAAGATTCTAAAGTTTTAGATCTAACCGTTATCAAGTATTATTTATTCTGGCATAATATTTCCCATGGAATTAAAAGTGACCCCATCATCAAAGACTGGCTCTTGTCTATAACAAAAGATGACAAACCCTTTATTATTGCCCATGGATTATCACCTGTCCATTCTAAAAATGCGGTCATAAAATACTATTTTTCCACGGATTTTCGCCACAGCGGCAAAATTAACGAGGATGGCAGTATAAATTTTCGGGACAGGGGAGAAATCCCTTTTGTGAATCAAAACACCTTTCTATCCGCTAAACTGTCCCCCAAAATGGGCAAACCGGGCATCGATGTTCTTGGCCAAAAAATTGAGGTAACCGAGCCTATAGACGAAACGTTTGAAGCAGGCTCCGGCACCCGTCTTTCCGAAGATGGTAACAAAATATATGCCCAGATTGACGGCCAGCCCCATCTGGATGCCATGGGCAAGGTGACTATCTGCCCGGAGCTGAAAATCCAGGGAGATCTGGGATTTGAAACCGGAGATATTACATTTGACGGCAACGTCGTAGTAGAAGGAACAGTCAAAGAGGGTTTCAAGGTAAAAGGAGCATCTTTGACTGCCACGGCAATAGAGGGAGCCGAGATTGACCTGACCGGCGATCTGAATGTATCCTTGGGGATAGTGGATACCCAGCTGGTTAATGTAAAAGGATCGGTCCAGGCTAAATATATTCATAATTCAAAAATCAATGCCTTTGGCGACCTCATAGTTCAAAAAGAAATCATGGATTCTGTTATCCACCTTTCAGGGACTTGTATAAATACCGAAGGTGTGATCACTGCCTCAACAATATCGGCTAACATGGGTATAGATGCCGGAAACATAGGGACAACCCACTCAAGTTCCACAAAACTTGTTGTTGGAGTGGATGAACACACCAATAAACTTGTGGCCGTGGTAGATGAAAAAATGGGAATCCATTTTGAGGCAACCACCCTTTTGAAAGAAGAGATAGCAGCTCTTGAAAAAGAAGATATTACCCTCCACAAAGAGATATCGCAATATGCCTATATACAGGATCGGTCCCAGTTGGAATTAAAAAACATTGAAAACAAGATAGGCGATTTAAAAGCCTCGGGGAATATGGCGGCCTATCAAAAAGTTAAAAACGCCGCCGCCCAGCTTAAAATTGATGCAACAAAGGCAGAAGAAAAAATCAACCAGCAATTTGAACGCCAGGATACAATAGTTCTGGAAATTTCCCAGAAACAGGACCGAATAAAACAATTGGAAGAACTGAACCTGAAACTGGCCGATGAAAAAAAGCGGCTTTTGGAATTTACCGCAAAAAAACAACCCCTGGCCCAGGTAAAAGTGGGTAAAAAAATCCAGGCCGGTACCCAGGTGTCTGGCCCCAACGCTTCCATCACCCTCTACGACCCAGATGCAAGATGCAGGATTATGGAAATAAAAGAAACTTCCGATGAAACCTATGGTTTTGACTCCTACATAATGAAAATAGGCGCTTACTGACCCTGGGGCAAAATCCTAGTTTATTTGCCGGGCAGGGTAATGGTAAAACAGCTGCCCTTTCCAAGTTCACTTTCCACCTCGATATTTCCCTTGTGCTCTTTTATGATATTATAGGCGATATTCATGCCAAGGCCAGTGCCCTTTCCCACCAATTTGGTGGTAAAAAAAGGGTCAAAAATTTTAGACAAATGTTCCGGTGAAATGCCGGAACCCGTGTCGGAAATAGTAATCTTCACATCGTTACCCTTTGCAAAGGTATGGATACAAATTTCACCTTTTTTCGAGATGGATTGGGCACCATTAACAAGAATATTCATAAACACCTGATTCAATTTCTGGGGCCAGGCTTCAACCAAGGGTATATCTCCGAAATTCTTTTTTACAACCGCTTTATATTTGAGTTCATTGGCCACTACATTCAAGGTTGATTCCAATCCTTTATTAATATCCATGAGCATCTGATTTTCATTGCCGGGGTGGGCAAAATTTCTCAAATCCGCCACAATTTTTCCCACCCGGGAAGTTCCATCTATACAGTCTTTGAGCAAGTCGGGAATATCATCCTTCATATAAGCAATTTCAATATCTTTTTCATACTTAAGAATCTTATCCAGATGCTCTTTAACCGTTTTAACCAAATTGTCACCACCGGCCTTACCCAAAGCAGTTGCCATGACCTGATAATTACCCAGCAGGGTATCATAATCTTTTAAATAATCTGCCAGGGCCTCCAGATTACTGCCGACAAAACCGATGGGATTATTAATTTCATGGGCAACCCCTGCTGCCAGCTGACCGATGGATGCCATCTTTTCAGACTGCATCGCCTGGGCCTGGGTTGCTTTTAAAGTCCGGAGGGTCTCATCCAGTTTTTTATTTTTTACCAACAGCTTTTCCTGGAGATCATGGTGCTGACTTTCTAAAATAGAAATCCTTTCCCCGCTCTCGATTCTGGATCTGAGTTCATCGGGTTTAAAAGGTTTAATAATATAATCGTCCGCCCCGGCATTAAAGACTTCCACAAGATCGGTTGTTTTATCCTTTGCCGTCAAAAGTATGATATAAGAATAGGTTTTTTTATCGGATTTTCGAATCTTTTTGCACAATTCAAGGCCATCCATTTCAGGCATCATCCAATCTGAAATCACCATATCCGGTTCGTACTCCTGAAACGCCTCCCAGGCCTGTTTTCCATTTTCGCGAACAATGACCTCATGCCCGATTTTTGTCACGGCTTTTTTGACCAATAACCTTGAAACAAAATCATCTTCGGCAATCAGGATTTTCATACATCACTCCATTTTATAGTTTTCACATACTCTCTAAAGCGGCCTGATTCTTTTTCCAATTGCTTGATCCTGTTATCGGCCAAACTCAGATCTCCCTTTTCTCCCATGGTTTCAATTGCCTGGGCAGCTACTTTGATCATATCCGCACCCATATTACCGGAAGAACCCTTCAAAGTTTGGGCCATTAATATCAATGCCTTTAAATCTTCATCCAGAACTGCCTCTTTCATGGCATCTATTTTAGTAAAAAGTGAATCTGTAAATTCATCCACCAGCATTTCAAGAAAATTTTTATCATCCATTGCCCTTTCAAGGGCTGCCTCAAAATTAAATACTATCCCCAGATTTTTTTTGGATTCCATCCTGAAACAACCACCAACATGGGATCTTAAAAAACTTTCACTCCGCCAGGTCAATGTTTCGATAGCCTCTAACAATCCAGCAGGAGTCAAAGGCTTTATAAGAAAGTCATCCATATATTCCCTATACTTTTCTTGACTATGCTTGTCCAAAAAATTTTCTGTCATGGCAAGAATGGGAACCCGTTCTTTTTTATTTTCCCTTTCATATTGCCGGATGGTTTGGATCACGACAAAACTGTCCGACAGGTCAATGTCCAGAAGAATCAAATTATACCTTCCGGTTTTAAAAGCCTCAATGGGGCTTACACCATCATCTTCAGCATTTACTCTATAACCGGATTTCCCAAGAATATTAAGAACAATTTTCCTATTGATCCTACCAACTTGCGCCAGGAGAACCTTTACATACTGTTTTTTATTCTCGGTTAAAATATGACGGGTGATCATCTCATCTCGCCCCAAACCTTTAACTGCCAGGGCAGTTGCAATACAACCATAAAGCTCCAGAGCTTTGATTGGTTTGGGAAGATATCCATTTAATCCGACTTCTCTGAGCCTTTCCACATCCCCCCGTTTTCCAACGGATGCCAAAACTATAATAGTAAGATCCATCCCCCAGGAAAAGCTCCTTATTTTTTTTGCCAGGGCTTCTCCTCCCATTCCCGGTAACTCCATATTCAATAATATAATATCAAATTTTTTATCCTTACCATTTTTCAATTTTTCCAAGGCCAATTCCGGGGTATCGGCCTCATCAAAAAAGCAATCCCAATCTTTGCTCAAAGTTTTAAGCACTCGCCGGTCCGCAAGATTGTCATCCACCATCAGTATTTTTTTCCCATGAAATGATGGGGGAACCATCATCTTTTGTTTAATGACCTGGTCCTGCTTACCAAAGGACAGGGTGAAAAAAAGCCTGACCCCTTTACCCGGCAAATTGCTGACTTCAATGGTGCTGCCCATCATCTGAACCAATTTATTTGAAAGACTAAACCCCAGACCAACACCTCCATATTCCCAGATAGCAGACCCATCGGCCTGGGAAAAAGAATCAAATATCATCCGGCATTGATCAGGAAAGATGCCGTCTCCTGTATCTATGACCTCAAAACAGATATCAGCCGTGGAATCATCCTCCTTTTCAAGCAAAATATTAATTTTAACCCCGCCTTTTTCCATGAATTTAACCAGATTGGAAGAAAGATTAACCAATACCTGGCGCAGACGCCCAGGATCCCCCATGAGCAGTGAAGGAACAAATTGATGGATAAAAAGACCAAAATCCAGTTCTTTATTTAACAATTTATGGATCATGGAGTTTTCCACCTCTTCAACCAGGGTTCTTAGATCAAACCTGATATAATCACAACACACCAATCCAACTTCAACCCTGGAATGGTACAACATATCATTGACCACGGTCATAAGAAAATTTGAACTTTTATACAAAATTTCTACATACTCTTGCTGCTCATCATTGAGACTGCTGTTGAGCAACAATTCAACCATTCCCATGACATGGTTCATTGAGGTTTTGACCTCATGACTAACCTTGGAAAGAAACTCATTATTAGCCTGATTTACCGCCAGGGCCTCCTGCCTTGAATGAACCAAATCCGTAATATCCTGTACAGAGACTACCATTCCTTCATGATCACCATTTTCATCACTGAAACCTGCAGCACTTAATCGGACATGGATAATATCACCATGCTTTGTTTTTCTCCGGGTCTCCATCCCGGAAACGATATTCCCAGCCACCACTGTAGCAATGGCTTTTCGGGTTATCATCTTTTGATCATCGGGAATAAAATCGATCCTTTTACCCGCAAGTTCCTGGTTCTTCCAACCAAATACCCTTTCAAAACCAGGATTCACATAGGTTATCAAACCTTGCTTGTCATATACGATAACAGGCTCTACACAAATTTCGATTATAGTTTTTAGTTTCATTTTTTTTGTAGAAAATCCCGCCACAGGGGGATTCTTTTTGTTAAATCATATCGATCCAGGTAATCGGTATCCAATCCGTTCAACCGGTCCCATCCATTGGGCATCATCTGTTCATGATGTTCCATGAGATCTGCCACATGAACCAAACCGCAAATGCTGAACTCTTTTACTGTATTATCGGAAGGGGTATGGTGGAAGGTCACCCCTTCGACAATATTATCAGGCAACCCCCATAATCCCAGAAGGTATCCCCCAATATGGGCATGGGTCACCCCCAGGATTTCCAGTTCTGCATCATGGGTATCCACCCCATATTTTTTTACATAATCCATAACCTCCCGGTATTCATCGGGAAAATTTTCTGCCAGAAGCATACGCCCCAGATCATGAAGAATTCCAGTAATCATGGTATTATCAGATTCTTCCTTACTCATTTTTTCAAGGCCGGCGATTTTTTTGGCAATAACACCGGTTCTGACACAATGATCATATATTTTTGGTATCGGCAGAATGGACATGGTCGTTTCCCGGAACTTGGCAAAAACTTCGATGCTTAAAACCAGGGTTTTAACCACATCAATGCCCAGAAGAATAACAGCGTCCATTAAACTGGCCACATGCCGGGGCATACCGAAAAAAGAAGAATTTACCAATTGAAGAACCTTGGCTGTCATCCCTATATCCTTTGCAATAATTTCCCCCACACTTGCAACTGATGCATCCTGGGAATTGAGTTCCTCCATAATTTGTGTATACAAACCGGGTAAGATAGGCATGACATCAATCCCCGCAATCACATATTGCAAAGATTTTGCATTCAAGACATCCCGCAGGTAACAGACCCGGTCTACCGCATCGACCAACACCTGTTTCTCACAGGGTTTGGCAAGATATCGATGGGCTGATTTTACAGACTTCATGATCATTTCCTGATCCGAATGCCCCGAAAGAATAATTCTAACCACCATGGGATATTTTTTCTGGACCACCCTGAGTAGTTGAGCCCCATCCATTTGGGGCATTTTCATATCGGAAACAATCACATCAAAAGAATCTTTTTCAAGACATTCAAGGGCATTGGCAGCACTATCCGCAAAAACCATCTCCCATTGTTTTCTCAAGGGCCTTAAGCTCCTTTGAAGTCCCTTTAAAATATTAGGTTCATCGTCAACAAATAGAATATGCCGTTTCATTAACTCTTTTCCTTTGCTATCTTTTTATGGATTCTCTTTAAACTGCAACTATCCCCACTTTTTTTTCCCACAAAACATAACTTTTCATACAAACCAACGACGACAGAGACGATGTCAACCAGGAAAAAGCGCCCCTTACAATAATTGAAAACGCCCCGTTTAAAATATTAATTTTGAATAAAAAATTGAATTCTGTTCCCAGTGTAAAAAAATAATAGAGTTTATTCAAGAATAATTATCTTTAAGAACAGATACCATGAAAAAAGAAACTCCAGGCCCAGGGGCCGGAGGTTATCACAAAATTGCTGCCTTAAATAATTTGAAATCCGATTCTGATATGCCGCTGACACCGATTGGACGCTCTATTGCATCATGACAGTCCGACCCACCTGTCACAAAAAGTTGGTGTTTTTTTGCCCAGGATCTAAGAAGTTGCCGGTGTTCTTGGGTATGGCCCGGATAATATACCTCAAGTCCCCGAAGCCCTGCCTGGACAAACTCCGGTAAAATTTTTTCAACCACATCAAGGGGGGGCAACACCTCTTTATAATGCCCTTCACCGGGAAAGGAACCTGCGGCGGGGTGAGCAAGAACCGCCGTGATAGGAAGTTTTTTAATCATGGTTGCTGCCTGGGATAATTCTATTCCCGACGGCAGGTAAGCCGGACTATTATTGCCGATCACCCCATTGATGGTTTCCTTATCCCTGAGGCCTAATTTTTGTGCCAGGGCCAATGCAAAATGCCGCCGGGAGGCATTTGCACTATAATCGGCGATATCTTGAAAAATCATATTGCGTTTCAATAACGGAATATCTGCCTTTGGTCCGAACACCCGGTTGATTCGGGCTATCCTGTCTTTAACCAATCCATCTCCCCGGCCCTGGGCCATGATGGATTCAAAATCATCAACAAAGGCATCATCTTCCAGTCTTTCCCGGGAAAAATAGCAGAGCAGATGAAGGGTTCCCGTAAAATATGGCCTTCTAAAACGAATGGATACCTCCACACCGGGGATTATCTCAATTTGACTGGCATCCCCTGCCTTAAGGGCTTTACCAAGTCCCTTGAGTGTATCATGGTCTGTAACGCCCAAAGCCTTTAATCCCAAAGTTTTAGCAAGCATCACCAATTTTTCAGGTGCAAACTCACCGTCGGAAGCCGTGGTATGATTATGTAAATCCGCAACTATTTTCGGGTTCATGATTTTATTTCTTCCCCTCAATTTAAAATCTAATTTCACATACACCTGTTTTTATACAGATTCTACCAACAAAAGGAAAAAGGTTTTTTAATAACCGCCATGGGCGGACCAGAAATTTTATCCTTGAGTCCACCCACAACAAAGATTGAAATTCTTTTCTGATATCGGGAGTTTCATATAAAAAAAGTTTAATATATCATTTGATTTTTACCCATTAAATGGTAGAAGAAAAAATATCTTTGTAAAAAAAATCTTTTTGGAAGTAATAAGACATCAACCGATATGGATAATGACATGGATATTTTGAACACTCTTGGAAAAATTGAATCTCATAGTGACGCACTGGCAATTTTTAAACAGAGAATGGATGATAACCATCTGTCCCGGATATCTAAAATTAACCACTCCGATATACTCCTGCGAATTGCCAATGCCATTACTCTTTGCAACCCGGCCAAGATATTTATCAATACCGGCTCCCTTGAAGATCAAACCTTTATTAAAAAACTGGCCCTTGAAAAAAAAGAAGAAAGCCTTCTTGCCATGGAAAACCATACCATCCACTTTGATTTAGCCGGAGAACAGGGCAGAATCATAGACCAAACCTTCTACATTGCCAATCCCGAAGACCATATTTCTTCCCTTGCCAACCGGATGGACCGAAAAAAAGCTCTGGAAGATATTAAGTCCGGCCTGACCAACATCATGGAAAACATGATTATGATTGTGGGTTTTTACATGCGAGGCCCCGTAGGATCACCTGTTTCCAATCCCGCTCTTGAAATCACCAGCTCCGCCTATGTGAGCCACAGCGCTGAACTGCTTTACCGAAATACCTATGATAATTTTCACAATGAAGTAATCAATCAGGGGCATTTTTTCACCAACCTCCATGCCGAAGGCCTGAATCGAGATGAAGATCTGCCGGATGCCAGGGTCTTTATGGATAGAAAATTTCAGACCACCTATAGCTATAAATGTACCTATGCCGGAAATACCCTGCTGCTGAAAAAGGGAAATCATCGGTTTGCCGTGGACAAGGCCGTTTACGCAAACAAAGGCAATCAATTATCAGAACACATGTTTATTACGGGAATTTATGGACCTTCAAACCGGATAACCTGGTTTGCAGGAGCTGCCCCCAGTGGATGCGGAAAAACCACCACGGCCATGGCGGGCAATGTATTTGTGGGAGATGACCTGGCACAGATGTGGATTGCCCGGGACGGCAGTATCCGGTCAATCAACCCGGAAAACGGGATCTTTGGTATCGTGGAAGATGTCAACAGACAAGGTGATCCCATGCTCATGGAAGTTTTGAGGGAACCCGGACATGAAGTCATCTGGTCCAATGTACTCATAGACGAGAACAAAGTTCCCCACTGGGTGGGCAATGATGAGCCCCACCCCCAAAAAGGATTTAATTTCCAGGGAAAATGGCAGATGGGCAAAACAGATGCAAATGGCACCCCTATCCCCTTGTCCCATCCTAATTCCAGATGTACCCTGGCATCAAGTTCCCTTAAAAATTATTCACCGGAAGCCCAAAACCCCGAGGGGGTTCTAACCCGTGTCTTTACTTACAGCGGCCGGGATGCAGATACCATGCCCCCGGTCTGGGTTGCAAGAAATTCCAGCAGCGGGGTAGTCATTGGGGCCTGTATTGTATCGGCGGCCACAGCCACCGAAGTGGGTGCTTCCGGAATCAAACGGTCTCCCTGGGCCAATGCCCCTTTTATTCCGGGGTCACTGGGCGATTATATGGATGCCCAATTCAAATTTTTCGGTAACCCCGCCATCCAGAAAGAAAACAAACCTATCATGGCCGGACTCAACTATTTTCTGACGCAAAAGGCCCGGGGCGGAGAAACCAACAAACTTCTGGGTGAAAAAAAAGATGTCAAAGTTTGGCTAGGCTGGCTTGAAAGATATGCCCACAAAGAGATCAAATTTCTCAACACACCCATCGGCAATCTACCCCGATACGAAGATTTAAAACAATTGTTTAAACAGATTATCAACAAAGAATACCCACGCTCTCTTTATGAAACACAATTTTCCCTCTACATAGACAATATAATCAAACGTATCGAGCTCCAGGAAACAGCCTATGCCAAAGAAAGAGGGATTCCCCGGATATTCTTTGATATTCTGGCCTCCCAAAAAAAAGCATTGGTCAAATTAAAGGCCCAAAAGGGAACTATTATAACACCAGATCATTTTGAATAATTAGTGCTTGAACGAAAACTCACCCATCTGCCGCGTTGCTGCAAAAGTTTGCCAAATTATAGAATCGGGCCTCATGTACTGGAGTACACTCCGGTTTCAAACTTTCTTGCGCCTTGCATATAGGCAAGTTTTCATCCAAGTACGGGTTTTCGGGCAGCCACTAATTAACACAAGTCTTGGGAATGGGATAAAACTTTTATAAAAACATCACATTCCCAGGACCGTTCAAATATGTATGGATCCCATCTTTAATTTAAGAGAGATCAACCGACAATCCCGATGAGTTCCACTTCAAAAATAAGAGTTTGTCCGGGTTTTATAGCTTCCCCTGCCCCTTGGTCACCATAGGCAAGATCTGCAGGAACATACAATTCCCACCGAGATCCTGTAGGCATGAGTTGCAAAGCTTCAACCCATCCCTTTATGACTCCACTGACCTTGAATTCAGCTGGTTTTCCCCTGCGAAAAGAAGAGTCAAAAACCGTCCCGTCTAAAAGACTGCCCTTATAGTTGCATTTTACTGTATCATTTGCCTTGGGCAGGGGTCCCTTTCCTTTTTCCAGAATCTTATATTGTAAGCCGGAAGGCAGAGTAACCACACCTTCTTTTAACTTATTTCCTTCAAGAAACTTTGACCCTTTTGTCCGATTGGTTTTTGCCGCCTGTTTCATCGTTTCCATCTGTTTTTGCCGGGCCATGCGCTGGTAAGTCATAAGCATCTTACGAAGTTGCTCTTTTTCCATCCTCATTTCACCCGTATGGTTATCATTCACCCCCATTATAAAATATTTAGGATCCAGATCCATGTATTGGGTCACATTTTTAAATATATCATACCCCAGGGCATAGGAAATCTGCCGGGACAAATCCTCTGACTTCATAATATTAATCTCTTTTTTTTCTACAGCTTTGGCCGGGGTAGCTTTTGCCGGCTTAACATTTTCCTTGGCAGTAACCACCGTGCTACAACCCAATAACAACACAAGCCCTACCAGTATCATTGCTCTTTTCATTCTTTTTTCTCCTTGCTGATAATTCATGTATAAAATTAGTATAAATATTGCATCCGGTAGACGTTAGCAAAATCGGAAAGGCTTGACAATCTTTTAGTTACCATGGAGGCATACAAAAGCTGTCTTCACAAAAAAACAACTTAACCAACCTGTCCCTTCTTTTCTACTTGATTTTATACCCAAACCTGAATATTATTGATTTTTTTGACTATCAGAAAGCCCATGCTTGAATTTAAAGGGAACTCAACCTAGGAATTTGCAGCCGTAAGCTGTTTCATATAGATTTTTAGAACAGGAGGAAGGAATGGCAAAAATTATATATCGTGAGGAAATGGCCCAAGGGACTATTATTCTCAACGAAATAGAAGCACCCCGAATATCCCGCAAGGCCAAACCCGGCCAATTTGTAATACTTCAGGCCAATGAAACCGGGGAACGAATCCCTTTAACCATGGCAGATACAAACCCTGAAAAAGGAACCATCACCATTATTTACATGGTGGTTGGTAAATCCACTGCCATATTCAAAGATTTGCAGGTAGGAGATAGTTATTATGCCCTTATCGGTCCCCTGGGGGCTCCCACCCATGTTGAAAAGGTTGGAAAGGTTATCTGCGTAGGAGGCGGCACAGGTATTGCTGTACTCCATCCCATCGCCCGGGCCCTTAAAGAAGCAGGAAATGAGGTCACCACAATTCTGGGTTCCAGGAGCTATGATCTTCTCATAATGGAAGAAAAAATGAGAAATGCCTCGGACCAGTTCCATATCTGTACCGATGACGGATCCAAGGGCCACCACGGATTTGTGACAGATGTATTAAGACAAGTTCTCGAAAAAGATGACATTGCCATGGTTGTTGCCATCGGCCCCATTCCCATGATGAAATTTTGCAGCCTGATCACCAAAGAAAAAGGTGTAAAAACCCTCGTAAGTTTGAACCCCATTATGGTGGATGGTACCGGCATGTGCGGCTGCTGCCGTGTTACCGTCGGAAAAGAGACCAAATTTGCCTGTGTCGATGGCCCGGAATTTGATGCCCACAAAGTAGATTTTGATGAACTTGCCAAACGCCTGGCATCCTATCTGGATGATGAAAAAACAAGCATGGATGCCCATAAAAATTGTAAGATATAATAAAACACCGGAAACGGTTTTATATAGGGAGGAATAGATGGCTGATAAAAAACAAAAAAAAGAAAAGGTCCCCCGGGCAAGAATGCCCGAACAGGACCCGGATGTCAGACGCAGAAATTTTATAGAAGTCCCCCTGGGACTCACCCCCGAAATGGCCATAACTGAAGCCAAAAGATGTCTTCAGTGCAAAAAACCGGCTTGTGTTGCTGGATGTCCTGTCTCTGTTGATATTCCAGGTTTTATAACCTTAATTACAGAAAATAATTTTTCAGCAGCGGCCAATAAATTATGGGAACGCAATGCCCTTCCAGCGGTTTGTGGGCGTGTATGCCCCCAGGAAGAGCAATGTGAAGGTCTTTGTATCCTGGGTAAAAAAGGTCAACCCGTTGCCATTGGATATCTGGAAAGATTTGCAGCCGATTATGAACGACAAAACGGCATTGGTGACATCCCCGTCGTGGAAGATAAAACCGGTAAAAAAGTAGCCGTCATAGGCTCCGGACCATCGGGCCTCACCGTTGCCGGTGACCTTTTGCTCAAAGGGCACGAAGTCACTATTTTTGAAGCATTCCATAAACCAGGCGGTGTTCTTGTCTATGGAATTCCGGAATTCCGCCTGCCCAAAGAAATTGTAGCATCGGAAGTCGCCACCCTGGAAAAAATGGGTGCCAAAATCGAATGCAATACTGTTGTCGGGGCCTCGATCACCATTGATGAACTCTTTGAAGAAGGTTATGATGCAGCCTATATCGGTGTAGGAGCAGGCCTGCCAAGATTCATGAATCTGCCAGGTGAAAATTTCATTGGCATTTACTCTGCCAATGAATACCTGACCCGAACCAACCTGATGAAAGGATATCTCTTCCCCAAATATGACACCCCCATTGCCCGGGGAAAAAACGTCGTGGTCCTCGGGGCTGGAAATGTGGCAATGGATTCGGCAAGAACAGCCATGCGCCTGGGGGCAAAATCGGTCAAAGTAGTTTATAGACGGTCCAGAGATGAAATGCCAGCCAGGGACGAAGAGCTCCACCATGCAGAAGAAGAAAAAATTGAGTTTGTTCTCCTGACCAATCCCACTCAGTTCTTTGGCGATGAAGACGGCCGTCTCACCGGCATGGAATGCCTGAAAATGGAACTGGGTGAACCCGATGCATCGGGCAGAAGAAGACCCATACCCATTGAAGGATCTGAATATAAAATAGACTGCGACCTTGTGGTGGTATCGGTTGGATCCAACGCCAATCCGCTCTTAACAAACTCCACTCCAAACCTGAACCTCAACAAATGGGGCAATATTGTTGCTGACACTGTTACAGGCAAGACATCCAAAAAAGGTGTCTGGGCCGGAGGCGATATTGTCACAGGAGCTGCCACCGTTATCCTCGCCATGGGCGCAGGTCGTGCCGCAGCAAACTCCATGCATGATTACCTGACAATAGGCTGGTAAAAAACAGCTGGTAAAAAAGCACACAGATCAATGTGGGCCATGATATCCTGAAAATATCATGGCCCACATTTTTTTTGAAAACAAATTATATGGTGCCGCTATGAAGGAGCAATTGTTTATTTTCCATTCATGGTATTTGGGGCTGTATGTACACTTTATGATCCACAAGGGAAAGGGAATGAATTTCCCCCTTGATAAATTTTTGTTCACCAAAAATTGATATCAGTCGGACTCCGTCATCTTCCGGCTCAACCCTATCCACGGCTTCCATAACCAATATCTCTTTTTCTTTTTCCATTAAATATGCATTTGCTTCACACATGTTTTTTCACTCCTTATCCAAAAACGATAAATGGGTATCTATGAGTTCATCCACCAACTGGGGCAAGGGCAATCCTGCCACCCCCACGATGGCTACATTTTCCTGGGTCAGGGGCAAAAGTATTTTTTTTGCCCCGGAAAGACAGACCGCCTCGGCCATCTCCCGGGTAACTTCCCCCATCATGGCATGGGGCATGATAATACCAAGAGTTCCGAGAATAACATCGGCCTTTTTAACAGTCTGCACGATGGCATTACTACCGGACGCCCCCTTATTAGCCCGGGCTTTCAACATCTGAGCCGTGGCAATGGCGTTGGTACCAAGGGCGATCACTTCTACACTTTCTCCAAACCGCTCCTTGATACGTTTTATAATGGCAGATCCGATACCGCCCCCCTGACCATCAATAATGCAGATTGTTTTAATATTATATTTATTCATAGCACCTTTGCATCAGCTCTTAATTTTACAGCAATTGTTGAATTTGCTTCCAAATATTTTCCTCCACCAGGGCCTGGGATTCATTACCATCAATAATGATTACTTTTTCCTGATCTTCAAGTCTATCAAAGGCCAGAAAATAATTATCCCTTACCCGTTTCAGGATATCAATCTTTTCATACATGTCCAGGGAATCTCTATTGGCCCGGATTCGCTCAAGGCAAACCTGGGGGTCCACATCAATGAACAAGGTGGCATCCGGTCTTAAAATTTTGGCATTTAATTCATTTGCCTGGATCACCCAATCCATATCCATATATTGGGCATGGTAAGCATAGGAAGAAAAATAATACCGGTCGCTTAGAACGAGTTTACCCTGCTCCACCATTGCCTTCACACCATTATTGCTGTTCATCAGGTGATCGGTTCTATCCGCCGCAAACAATGAAGCGATGGTAAACTGATCGGTCTCAACACTTCCAGCCAGCATTTTACGGATCAAAGTTCCTATGGGACCGTCCGTGGGTTCAAAAGTGGATACCACAGGAATCTGTCTTTCAACCAATCGTTTATGAATCTGTCGAATCTGGGTACTCTTACCCGCCCCATCAATTCCCTCAAAAACCAAAAATCTGCCAGAATGATCTATTCCCAATCTATTCACCCCATATGCTGCCAAAAATTATATGCTTATAAAAAAATGTTTTATAACAATATCCCAGCTCCTTGGCAAGACCTGGATATTATTATAAAATATTTTTATCGTCATTGACATCTTAGATATTAAACTGTTAAATTATACTCATTTCCAAGCCAATTTCTATTATATTTAACAACTTTTCCAATGGTTTGTCATGTACAATTATTTTTTTCCTTATCCGTTAAGATGTGTACCAAGTATTAACCAGACTTAATTGTGGTTCAATAATCCATACACCAATAAAAGAGGAGAGAAAGTATGAAAAAAAAGTTATTTATGCTATCATTGATCCTGTTGATGGCTGCATTCTCTTTCTCGGCCTGTATGAAAAATAAATATCCACCTTCTTAGAAGGTGGTTTTGCCTTTTACCCCCTATAAGGGGGCTATGCTTGCCTCCTGAGAAGACAAGCAGGTCATCCCCTATTTCATACAAACTTCTTATTGTTCTTGTTGC
>JAAELK010000477.1 GCA_024226935.1 Desulfobacteraceae bacterium | reverse complement strand
TCTTGTACGGCTAATACAAAAAAATAGGAAAATGGTCATGTCCACTCCTTAATTTCAAGACTTAAAATTTTCATTATAATTCAAAGGCACCGATACTTACTGTTGATGCGAAGTACGCGATATCCTGATGAACCTGTTTTTATTTCTGACACTATTTCTAAAAAGGTATAGGTATTTATGACAGTTTTTGCATATGGGAGGGTAAGTACCGTAGATCAAAATACCGATCTTCAGATAACAGCTCTAAAAAAAGAATATCCGGATTCTGTTTACCGGGAGGAAAAGGTCTCCGGTACCTCTTTGAAAAAAAGACCGGTCCTAAATCTTCTCCTGGACATGATTGCCCAGGGGGATAAATTGGTTGTATGGAAATTGGATCGCCTAGCCAGGAACATGAAAGATTTGGTGGAGATAGTGGATCTACTTACTGAGAAAAAAGCTGCCTTAGAAATTCTTGATCAAAAGATTGATACTAACACAGCCACTGGTAAGGCTTTTTTGCAGATGTTGGGTGTTTTTGCAGAGTTTGAAACCAATCTCAGGAATGAACGTCAAATGGCCGGGATTGCAGCAGCCAGGGCAAAGGGTAAGCACTTGGGCCGAAAGTGTATGCTCAGTGAAAAATAGAAGCAAGAGATTCGGACAAAGAAGAAGGGTGGTATGACGCCCACGCAACTTGCCAAGGAGTATGGAGTGTCCAGGGCAACTATCTATTCTACTATCCGTGATGCTGCGCCTTCAGAAAAATTGGTTCAATTTTCATTGCCGGCTTAAATAATTGTGATCCTATGGCCAAAATAATATAAGGTGAGAAAATGAGTTGGTTTTTTACAAGTGATGAACATTATAATCACAAGAATATGCTTGAATATAGTAAGCGTCTCTTTGCTAATGTGAATGAGATGGATGAGGCTATGATCCGCAACCATAATTCTATTGTCGGCCCTGAAGATATGACTGTTCATGTTGGCGTGGATACCAATAATTTTTACCCTTATTCCCTGGAAGATCTGGTGACAAAGATCCGGGTATTGTCAGATAATCGTAAACAGACAAAAACTTTTCGGAGGACATATGTATAAAGCCAAAAAAAAAGATGGTGGAGTATTGTATCGATGGAAAATTCACACAGTTGATCTTGATGATGTTCATCTTGAACAAATTAAAAACCTTTTTCCAGATGCTATTACCAATCCAGCAAAGATCTTAACAGGCCGGATCTGTGCCAGGCCATTGCCCGGGTTTCGGCTTGACGATTGGTTAAGAGCGTCTTGGTTGGTCTCTGTTGATCTTGAAGCTGGTATTATTGAAACTCAGAACACGATTTATCACCTGGACCCTGAAGAATCGCCGGAGCCGGATATTGGACCTCAAATTATGGCAGGGGCTTATTATAATGTGTTTTCAGGGTGCTATATTCTTGATGGTGAAAAGTTGCCAAATGAATGGAATCCTGGAGCCCAGTCGAAAGTGAAGTTAAATTGATCAAAGAAAAGCAGGAAGTGATAAAATTTTTAGATCAATCAAACCCTTAATGCTGCTATTGCTTTGGTGAAATAGTCATGTTGGAAAAGATACAAAGCGATTATAGGTTAAATTCTTTTTGTTGCCCCCATTGTAACAGGTTTCTTTTTAGAGGAAAGGTTCAGAAATTGAAAATGGCGTGTCCTCATTGCCATAGACTGATGACAATCGATGGAAGTCAGCAAGGTCAAGAAGTCAAAATTGTGCTTAAAAAATAGGAGATATTGTTCATGAAGAAGGCTCTTTTTGTATTGGTTCTATCGCTCCTATCTTTGCCCTGCTTTGCTGGGCAATATAAAGTATTAAAGGTTGTGGATGGTGACACCATTGATGTTCTTTATATGGGTGCCAAGGAACGGGTTAGGTTATTAAATGTTGATACTCCTGAATCTGTTCATCCGGATAAATCAAAAAACACTTTTATGGGCCAAAAGGCTTCTGCGTACACAAAAAACCGATTAGATAATAAATCGGTTGACCTGGAGTTTGAATCCAAACTCAGGGGGCGGTATGGCCGGTTGCTGGCGTATGTGATCGTTGACGGGGTAAATTATAATCTTGAACTCGTCCGAAGGGGCTGGTCCCCGTATTATACAAAATATGGGAAAAGCAAGAAATATCATATAGATTTTGTGAGTGCCGAACAAAAAGCTAGGGCCCAGGGTTTAAATATTTGGACGGTGGCCGATAGTGGATCTGTCAATTCTCCTGCGATAGCTAAACCGGCAACATCAAAAAACTATTCTGGGAATGTTCAGAGTTTGAAGTTTCACAGGCCTGATTGCAGGTATTACAATTGTAAAAAATGTACTGTTAAATTTAAAACCAGAGCTGCTGCCGTTCATGCCGGGTATGTGCCTTGTGGGGTTTGCAAGCCGTGATATTGAAAAGGGGTCTTTTCTTCTGGCTCCGGACTTGGATAGGAGGGAAAAAAGACCCCTTTTCTTATTGCTGTAGTGTGCCGGCGCTTCATGGAAAGACCCCTTGTTAAAATATTATGGGAAATTTGTACCAAATATTTAATGGAACCCAATATACAAACTATCATTTTTATAAAGGCGCTTGTAATAATGATCAAATTTAATGTGTTCGGTAGAATTTACTCCTTACAAAGAAAAGGTGAGAAGTGGCATTTCTTTATTGAATCGGGTACGGGTATAAGAGCAAAGGTTTCTGATGTTATTATACCATCAGAATTAAAAGAACATGAATTAGAAGAATACTTGGACGATATATATCACGAAAACGCTTCTGAAAAATATCCGGCGGTAATCAGGCTTAACTGATTCCAAACTCTGTGTTGAATAGTTGTACATAGTTCATCGATGCTTGTCTGTGACGGATTTCGTCCCAATGTTTAATTTTCCCCATTATAGGCGCTGTCTTTCTATTTCCTCGGTAATTTCGGAATATTTTAAAATGAAAAACCCAACAGATATCCAGGAGATAAAGAAGGTTACACAGATTACCAATGTATCTATTACTAACCCCAAGACAAGGGTTCTTAAAAAATCAAAAGATCCATATGAATTGATTAATCCGTCACGAGTGATTGGCAATAGAAAGCGCAGCGCAATTAATACGCCTATCAGTCCACCAATCACATAAAAGCATAGCAAGTAAGTCATAAGGTACTTTAAACATGAAATAAAATCAAATCAAGATCTTAAAAGAATGGGTGTAGTTGCACATTGGGACGAAATCCATCATAGGGGTATAGGGACCATTCATGCAAAATCCCGTCATTTGCTTTTTTCATTAAAAAACGCCCTCTCAATTTGCTGTTTAACAGCTTTTCTGGTGATCCCCAAGGGTTGAGGATGCCTGCAAAATAGCGTTTTTTGGAAACTTGTAAAGATTTTGTCCCAACCCCCTTATTGATTTTTATCTATTGAAGCATACATTTTTTTTTATTATAGTCTAATTCATAATCCTCATTCTAAAACTCCGAGGATAAATGAAACGATTCACATAAATCTTTAAAGGACCCAAATTTATAGGGAGATATCCATGGGTACAAAATATGATTTAAAACTATACACTATCGAAGTTGGTGAGTTTCAAGCGTTCTTGTCAGAAAAACTGAAAGGACACAAATATGGGTATCCATGCAACAAGGCATTAGATATGATACATCAGGCATTTAATCATTCTGAACAAGATAGTGTGCATGATAACAGGTATTACAATATCTCAATTGATGGTGTCATAGTCGCAGTGGTTGCAATTATCTATAAAAATGATTCAATTCATATTCCCTATATGTTTGTCAAAGTTCCATACATCACAGATTATGAGACGGTATTATCTAAACTTTTATCAATTTCCCCCAAATTATCAGATTACCAATTCATCAGTATAGATGTTTCTGCACTTACAATCGATGTAGGTGAGATAGATTTTGACAGGCTTAATGAGCTGGGGTTTATTAAGGATAGCGATACTATTTACACTAAAAATTTTATATCCTCAATTTAACTGGAAAAAGCAGCTTAGGAAAAGTGTCCATTTTTACTTGACCACATCACTATGATTTATAGCCAATTTTATGGACACCTATCGGGATGTTGGGTATAGCACATTGGGATGAAATCTGTCATGGGGAGTGGGAACGAAGCTGCTCTGAATGGCAAAGTAGCTGTTACGCATTGATTTTCCTTTAACAATCAATGCGTAACTATAATCGTTCTTAGTTGTCAGTTTTGTAGCCTCAAAACGGTCGGATTATGTTTTGTAAATATATTGATTTTATAGCAACTTTTGACTTTTTTTTTAAAAACCACTTGGCGATAGGTATCGATACTATATTCTCAACCTGTTTTTTACTTCCAGAATTTCAGGAGATTGAAGCTTGTAAAATGGGAAGTAGAATTTCGGTGCTAAAGCTTACCTGTATTGACATTTGGTAAAATCCTATGACGGATTTCATCCCAATGTGCAACTACACCCTATATTGATTTGTCGGCCAACATGAGGATTCCGATAAATAAGTTAAAATTAATCAAACAGAGAAAGGAGATTTAATCATGACTGAAAAAAGAGATTTAATCATGACTGAAAAAAGAACCCCACAAATCAAGTTTCTTGACAAAAACCATTACCTTACTCAAGCAAGCCTGGAATCATTAAAAAAATTTGATTTGGGAGGTAATAAGGTTAAACTTCAAACCGACATCTCAAATAATGCTGGTCTTGCTATGGTAGTGCCTCTTCCCCAAAAAATGGCAACTGAATTGAATAGAAAAGAGAGTTCTATTGAGTGTATTGTTAGTGGGATACAGAAAAGGGAATCAATCTTCAGTATTCTTAAGCATATTGAAAATATCCAAGCCCCTGAAGAATCACAAGAAAGTGATTTCTTTTTCGTAACACTAAGAAGACGGAAAGATATAGATTATACAACTGCCTACTCAATGAAAAAGCAGTTAGATTATGCTGAAGAACAGAGCTTTATAATCGGAATTTACCAAGATAAGAAGAAAAATAACAAACTAATTTTCATTCCTGAAAAAATGAAAGCCATTTTTACTATTAAAACACCGTATATCAGTAAAATATTTGAGGAACCGGCAACAAGTTCTACTTCTGGTTTGACTTCTGACGATATTAGTGCAGCAAATACAGAAGTAGACGGCTTTGGAGATAGTGCGGCCCAAGAATATGCTAAATGTTTTAAGGAATTTCTAAGGGAGATCCCTATAGGGGTGTGGTTTATCGTTGCATTAGCCTGTTGTACATGTGTTAATATGATCGGTTTGACTATTGCGACCAATGGTGTGACTCTACCCGCTCTTATTGTGACATGTATTGCTTGTATGGCAGCCATTGCCGTTGTATTGGGGGTTGGAGCTTTTTCTTGCCTTTCAGTATTGGATTAGAATCACAAAAGCCGCTTAACAAAATGCTCAAGTGTTATAAGGACAACATCAAGTGATAAAAATCGAAGAAATTGCAAAAGCATTTATTGATGCAAGACGCAAAAAGATAACTGCTAAACGCAAAAGAGCAGACTGCATTTGCGATTGTCTGTATGAAAATGGGGATAGGCGGGCATGTGTGTTCGTATATGATCTACCTGAGGAGAAATGGTGTGAAAGATGTAAAGAGAGCCGGATACACAATAAAGAGTTTTATTTGCAAACTTGGGTTCCATTAAACAAATAGGGTGAATTCCCCACGAGGATTTCAATAATGCGTTGATATAACAAGGTAAACATCATTTTGAACCTTCCAGAAAATTTAATGAATTTGTTCTCCTTTTTCTGGAAGGTTCAAACATGTGAATTTTGTATTTTTTCAATTAATTAGGGGTAGTGGAAGCGAAGCTGCTCTGAACGGCAAAGTAGCTTCTAAACTGCTATTTGTGTTTGTGATCTGTCGGTCGTACCCTTTTGGAAGCTTTTGGGCGATGGCCTTTGTCTACAGTTGTGATCCGATTGCAATGGTGACAGACCGTTTTAGATTTCTGGAGGTGGCCGTTCAAAAG
>JAAELK010000476.1 GCA_024226935.1 Desulfobacteraceae bacterium | reverse complement strand
TCTTGTACGGCTAATACAAAAAAATAGGAAAATGGTCATGTCCACTCCTTAATTTCAAGACTTAAAATTTTCATTATAATTCAAAGGCACCGATACTTACTGTTGATGCGAAGTACGCGATATCCTGATGAACCTGTTTTTTTATTGATGAACACAATGATCTCCTATTAAATACGATTTTTTTTAATATCAAATATTTAAAACAACCTGTCCTATAGTCCGATAAACCTAACTAAAGTTATATATAATGTCAACGAGCTACTAACAAAAAAATAGCACGCCACTGGATTCTCCGGGGGAGAGCATTTATCCAAAATAACCGGCAAGCTTTGATCTTTATGCCCCGTTATTCTCTTTTATTTCAGGCTCTTCAAAACGATTTTCAACATATTTAAAATATGCTCTTGCCTTGAAGTTACCAGGCTGATAAACATCAATTCCATATGTTATGAGTTGGCCTGGAACAGGCCCGCAAAAGCATTAAAATATAAATTAATTTTAGGAGATGAAAATGGTAATCGTTCAATCATATACATTAGCAGTTATCCTATGCTTTATCACGATGTTATGTTGGGGATCCTGGGCCAACACACAAAAACTTGCCAGTAAAGAATGGAAATTTCAACTGTTTTATTGGGATTATTCAATCGGAATTTTACTTCTAACGCTTGTTCTTGCATTTACTCTGGGAAGCGTAGGGACCCATGGAAGAGGCTTTATGGAAGATTTGAGCCTTGCCACCAGCGCAAATATCTGGGCTGCTCTACTGGGTGGAATTGTATTTAACTTTGCAAATATTTTATTGGTTGCCGCAATCGATATAGCAGGTATGGCCGTTGCTTTTCCCGTTGGAATCGGACTGGCTCTGGTTCTTGGTGTAATCGTAAATTATCTGGGAGCCCCAATCGGCAATCCTTATATACTTTTTACCGGAGTTGCCTTTGTTGCAATCGCAATAATTATGAATGCTCTGGCCTACAGCAAACTGCCGTCTTCTTCCGATAAATCCAAGGGAAAAGGATTAATCCTTTCCATTATTGCCGGTGTTACAATGGCATCTTTCTATAGATTTGTCGCCTCTTCCATGGTCACTGATTTTGTAACACCGGAAATTGGTAAATTAACCCCCTATACGGCCCTTGTAATATTTGCTGTCGGACTATTGGTATCAAACATTGTATTTGTAACAATTATAATGTTCAAACCCTTTTCCGGTGAAAAAGTTGCTCCATTGGATTATTTCAGAAAGGGAAATCCAAAACTGCATATGATTGGAATCTTGGGTGGTGTCATCTGGAGTATCGGTATGTCGTTAAGCATACTGGCTTCTGACAAAGCAGGCTTTGCTATTTCCTATGGTTTAGGCCAGGGAGCTACGATGGTTGCAGCATTTTGGGGTGTATATATCTGGAAAGAATTTAAAACTGCTCCCAAAGAAACAACAAAATTGCTCAACAAAATGTTTATTTGTTTTATTGTTGGCCTTGCAATGATTATTGCAGCAAGGGTATTATAACTATTATTTAAAGAACCGCTTTTAAAAAATATTCTGTCATTTTAAGCCCCATGCTAAAATGACAGAATAAAAAATTGAAACAATATAATTTGCAGGTGTAAATATGAGCATAATAGTAGTAGGAAGTTCAAATACAGACATGATAATTAAGGTGCCACACTTACCAAAACCAGGTGAGACAATATTGGGCAGTGAATTTATAAAAGCTGCCGGCGGTAAAGGTGCCAATCAAGCAGTAGCAGCAGCCCGGGCCGGCGGCAAAGTAACTTTTATTGCAAAAGTCGGAGATGATATATTCGGCGAAAGTGCTGTTAATGGATTTGTTGAGAACAAAATAAATATTGATCATGTCACCAAGGATGCAAAAGCGCCCTCCGGTGTTGCCCAGATTTTTGTGGCTGATGATGGGGAAAACTGTATTGCCGTGGCTTCCGGAGCCAACGCAAAATTATCTGTGGATGATATTACCAGGGCAACAGATAAAATCGAATCAGCCGACATTTTGTTAACACAATTGGAAACACCCATTGAGACAATATCAAAAGCCGTGGAGATTGCTGCCAATAATAATAAAATTGTAATTTTAAATCCAGCCCCGGCTCAACCCCTGCCCGATGAACTGCTTGCAAATTTAACATTGATAACACCAAATGAAACCGAAGCCCGGATGTTAACCGGAATTAAAGTTATTGATGAAAACAGTGCTGCTAAAGCCTGTGAGATTTTACGAAAAAAAGGAGTTAATTCCGTCATAATAACTATGGGTTCCAAGGGTGCATTTGTGGACCATTTAGATCAACAGATGATGGTGCCAAGCTTTAAAGTTGATACCGTCGATACCACCGCCGCAGGAGATGTATTTAATGGTGCTCTTGCCGTGGCCATGGCAAAGGGCAAGCCGATATATGATGCGGTTAAATTTGCCAATGGTGCTGCAGCCTTGTCTGTGACAAAACTTGGAGCCCAGCCTTCGGTTCCATCACTAAAAGAAATTATTAATTTTTTAGAAATTCAAAAATAATATTTTAAAACTCTAGGGCGGGATAAAATAAACCGCTGATATGGGGTCAATTTTAAATGCCGCTTAACAAATATTTCAAATAATCCGGGACAAACCTGTCCCGGATCATTCTCCCAACGACACAAAAGAAACAACACCGTATCAGTTTTTCCCTTCCGGACAAATTTTCCTTTTTTTATCTTCCCGGATAAAAGCCCCTTGAAAAGCCAGAATGAATTGTTTATGCTAACTTAATTTTCAAACGATCTTAGTTTTCTTAACCCCTGTTTTAAGGTATGGCATGCTAGTTGCTCTTCAGCAATCCAGAAGATCATATCTTAAAAAGGAGTATAAAATGAGAAAAAATATCTTGGGTGTAATGGAAGCTGTTGCCAAGCAGATTCTTCCCTGGGGCAAAAAAACAGGATATCTAAAATTGTGAAAAAAGGCAGCCTGACAAAAGGTGTCGCTAACATCTATACATTTTATCGCAACGGCTTTAAGGGAATGATCCTTGGAAAAAAACTATGGAAAATCATTTTGATAAAGCTTTTTGTGATGTTTGTGATCCTCAAACTTTTTTTCTTTCCGAACTTTTTAAATACAAAATTTCATACCGACAAAGAAAAATCAAATTATGTGCTGGAACAAATTACAAGGAGGGCTGATACAGGCAAATTGAAATGATCTTTTTAACACAAAATATTACATCATTTAACAGGAGAGGAAAATAATGATAGACGTTGATTTGAGTATGGTAAACTGGGCCAGGGGCCAGTTTGCCCTTACTGCCATGTACCACTGGATATTTGTACCTCTGACACTGGGGCTTTCTTTTTTATGCGCTTTTTTTGAATCTATTTATCTTCGTACAGGAAAGGAAGAATGGCTATCCATTACAAAGTTCTGGATGACTTTATTTGGAATCAATTTTGCCATCGGGGTCGCAACGGGAATCATTCTTGAATTTCAATTTGGAACGAACTGGTCCAATTATTCATGGATAGTAGGAGATATTTTTGGAGCTCCCCTTGCCATTGAGGGAATTTTTGCTTTTTTCCTTGAAGCAACTTTTTTTGCCGTCATGTTTTTCGGATGGAACAGGGTGTCAAAACGCTTTCATCTTTTCTCCACATGGATGGTAGCCATCGGTTCAAATCTTTCAGCCGTGTGGATACTTGTGGCCAATGGCTGGATGCAAAATCCTGTCGGTATGATCTTTAACCCGGAAACCGCACGATTTGAAATGCACGATTTTGCCCAGGTTGTCTTTAACCCTGTGGCTGTTTCAAAATTTGTCCACACCTCAAGTTCCGGATTTTTAATGGCCTCTTTATTCGTACTTTCAATTTCCTGCTGGTACCTCATAAAGGGCAGACATGTTCAAATGGCGAAAAAATCAATTATTGTGGCTTGCGTATTCGGCCTGCTTTCTTCGGGTTACGTAGCTTTCACCGGAGATGAATCTGCCTATGAAGTTGCTCAAAAACAGCCCATGAAGCTTGCCGCCGTTGAAGGATTATACAAGGGAGAAACCAAAGCCGGCATTGTTGCTGCCGGAATTCTCAATCCCCATAAAAAACCAGGGGATAATCAAGACCCTTTTCTCATCAAAATGCAGATACCCTATCTTCTTTCCATTTTAGCAAATCGTTCCCTCAACTCCTTTGTACCTGGAATTGACGATCTTGTGTATGGGAATGCAAAACAGGGAATAGAAAGTGTTGAATCCAAAATGATCAAGGGTAAAAAGGCCATAAAGAACCTTGCATTGTTCAAACAGGCAAAAAAAGATAAGGATGACCCAAAAGCCAAACTTGCTTTGGAAAAATTTAAGGAAAACCAGGAATACATGGGTTACGGGTATCTCAACAACCCGGAAGAATCGATCCCTTCGGTTGCTATTCCCTATTATGCCTTTCACATCATGGTGACCCTGGGCACACTCTTTCCCATTATTTTTGCTCTTTTTCTCTTTTATGGCCTGAAAGATTCCCTCACCCAGAAAAGATGGTTGCTTCCCATCGGTTTAATCTCAGCTTTTCTTGGTTTAATTGCCCAGCAATCCGGATGGGTCGTAGCTGAAGTTGGTCGCCAACCCTGGGCAATTTACGGACTTTTACCCGTTAAGGTATCAACCACAAATCTTGCAGTCGGCAATGTCCAAACCACTTTTTTTATGTTTTTAGGGTTATTTACTCTTTTACTTGCCGCCGAAATTAAAATAATGCTCAAACAGATATCCATTGGACCTTCGGAGGGCCGTTAAAATGATTTCAAACCTTGACTATACAACTTTACAGCAGCTTTGGTGGATAATCATCGCTATTGTTGGCGCTCTATTCTTGTTTCTTACCTTAGTCCAGGGAGGGCAAACTCTTTTATGGCAAATCGCTAAAACCGATCTTGAAAAATCATTGGTAATAACCTGCCTTGGACGCAAATGGGAAATGCCATTTACAACCCTTGTCCTGTTTGGAGGTGCACTATTTGCAGCTTTCCCCAAATTTTATGCAACAAGTTTCGGGGGGGCCTATTGGGTATGGATGCTGATTCTCTTTTCATTTATTATCCAAGCTGTCAGCTATGAATATCGAAAAAAACCCGACAATCTTCTGGGAGCAAGGGTTTACGAGCTGTTTCTTTTTATAAACGGCTCACTGGGTATTTTACTTATAGGAGCCGCTGTGGGCACATTTTATACAGGCTCAAATTTCACACTTGACCTGTATAATAGGGTAACCTGGGATTATACCCTGGCGGGGATCAACCTGAGGGGTCTTGAAGCGGCTTTTTCCCTCTTCAATCTTTGCCTTGGTATTTTCCTTGTATTTAATGCCAGGGTTCTGGGGGCATTATACCTTTTAAACGGCATCGATCTTAGTTCAACGCCAGACCTTGAATCAAGATTACGCAGACAAGTGTGGTCCAATTTTTTTATTGCTCTGCCCTTTTTACTTTATGTACTTATCAGCCTTCTTACCATGAAGGGATTCAATGTAGATAATACTGGAACCGTTTCTTTAACTGCTTCCAAATATTTATCAACTCTTTTGGCCATGCCCTATCTGCCCATAATATTGCTTTGTGGAATAATACTTGTGATATACGGAGTTTTTTCATCCTCATTTAAACAAAGTAATCAGGGAATATGGTTCAGTGGATTGGGGACCATATTTACAGGGCTTGTTCTACTGATTCTGCCGGCATTTAATAACACTGCATTTTATCCGTCAAAACTTGATCTCCAATCCAGTCTTACAATCTATAATGCTTCTTCGTCCATGCTGACTTTGACAATCATGACCTATGTCGCATTGGGAATACCCTTTGTCCTTGCCTATGTCGTCTATGTATGGAAACTGATGGATTCAAAAAAACTGACGGTGGATGAAGTCAATGAAGAATCATATTAAATAACGGCCATGGGCCACCCAGAAAGTCCCATCGGCTTGCCCACAACAAAATATGAAAGAGTCCGATAAGTTGATTGGTTCTTTTATGTAAAACAACCGCAAAAAAGGAGATTTTATCAATGGCTGCAATACTTTTAATATTATATGTTATTTTGATTATAGCATCTTATAAAGGGGCTATCTTTGTTCTTAAAAAAACGGACCTGTTATAAGAAAAAGTTTAATGTTTCACTGGGATTAGTTACAATATATTTTATGGTATATAATTATATACTCAATAATTAAGGAGATTTTATTATGGACAAATATGTATGTGGACCCTGTGGTTATGTATATGACCCGACAGAAGGTGACTCTGACAACGACATCGATCCTGGAAGCAGCTTTGAAGATCTTCCCGATGACTGGTGCTGCCCCATCTGCGGCGCGTCCAAAGAAGAGTTTGAAAAAGAATAGTAATATTTTAAAATAAAAATTTTCCAAAAAGCCCATGGACAAAATTTCCATGGGCTTTTTGTTATTCCTTAAACTTTATTCAAAATTGCCCGAATCCAGGAATCAAGGTGGCCTTTTCTACCTTCTTTAAAACCAGGATAGCCAGAGAAACAAGAAGAAGATAATAAAGACCTATGACGGCAAACACCTCGGTAAACCGGAAATATTCCGTGGCAATTGCTTTTCCCTCTCCTGTCAACTCCATGCAGGTCACCACATAGGCAAGAGAAGAGTACTTAATCAGATAGATAATCTCATTTGAACATCCGGGTAAAGCTTTTCTCAGAGCCTGGGGAATAATGATCCAGACAATGGACTGAAACCTGGAAAACCCCAGGGCCTGGGCGGCGGAATACTGGTTTTGCTTGATGGAAAGAAGTGCCCCCCGGATATATTCCGATTGATAGGCACCGCTGCACAGCACAAAGCCCAGAACAGCAGCCGTATAGGAAGAAAGACATATACCAATATTGGGAAGCCCAAAATAGAGGATAAAAAGCTGAACTACCAGGGGAGTGCCCCGGAAGATGGCGGCATAGGTGTCACACATTTTCCTGACAAAGGTGTTCCCAAATGCCCTGAAACATCCCACGATAATACCCAGTAAAATCCCGCCGACGGCGGAAGGAATAATAAGATAAAGGCTCATGAGAAGCCCCCGGTTCAGGGAGGAAACAAGTTCCTGATAAAAAGGGGATAGCATCACTTTATTTTCCCAGTAAGAATATCAAGCTTATCGCAAAAACCCTGGCTCCTGGTTCCAGGTACCAATAAAACTTTTGGTTGGCCTTGTTCCACCACGGCCCCCGACTCCATGAAAAGAATTTCATCGGCCAGAGTGCGGATCAGGTTGATCTGGTGGGTGGCCATAATCATGGTCATCCCCCTTTTTGCCAGATTTCGAATCACATCGATCACCTCCCCCATCACCTCAGGATCCAGGGCGGAAGTGGGTTCATCCAGAAGAAGCACCTTGGGATCCATGGTCAAGGCCCTTGCAATGGCAACCCGCTGCTTTTGCCCCCCGGAAAGTTGTGCAGGATATAGATGGGTCTTTTCTTCCAACCCCACCCGGGAAAGTTCAGCCAATGCCCTGGCTGTTGCCTCCTTTTTACCCATTTTTTTAACTTTACGAAGGGCAATGGTCAGATTATCCAAAGCCGTGAGATGATCAAACAAATTAAAATCTTGAAAAATCATCCCCACCTGTTGGCGATAAACATAAAGTTCCCGCTTATTGGTGATATCAACGGTTCTTTCTTCCAGGCGGAACTTACCCGAATCCGGGGGCACCAGACAATTCATACACTGAAGCAGGGTACTTTTTCCTGCTCCCGAAGGCCCGATGAGAATTTTAATTTCACCCTTATTCAAACATAAATCCACTCCCTTGAGAATGGGCACACCATTAAACGATTTTTTTATATTTTCCACACTGAGAATGGGATCACCCATGACATCATATTCCTTTATTCGCATAACCCGGTATTCTCACCGTTTTTGCAAGTTTTGCAAGCCCCATGACACCGGCCCAGGTCAAGACAAAATAGATAAGTCCTGCGATAATGTACAAGGGAAGATACTGGTATGTCCTAGAGGCAATAAATTTAGCCCGGGCCATGATTTCCGGTACACCCAAGACAAAGGCCAGGGCCGAATCTTTCAGGACAATGGAAAATTCATTGGACCAGGCCGGGATGGAAAGCCTGAGTATCTGGGGAAGTATAACACCGGTAATAGCCTGAAAATCACTCATGCCCATGGTGGATGCCGCCTTAAACTGTCCCCGGGGAAGCAACAAAATGGCACCCTTAAAGATATTTGCCTGGTAAGCCGCCGTGGTCATTCCAAGGACCACTGTGACTGCAGCAAGGGCATTGATATTAAATCCGATATAATTAAACAAACCAAAATAAAACAAGAAGAGGAGAACCAGGGTCGGAATCCCCTGGAAAAACCAGATATAGACCCCGATAACCCTTTTTAAAACTGAAGGGCCGTAAACCTGTCCCACTGCCATGCAAAGCCCCATAAAAAAACCCATGATCATGGCACCGGTCACGATCACAATTGTGATCCAACCTCCCTGGAGAAGATAGGGCAAAGATTGTTTTACCGCGTTAAAACTTTCTATCATTTTTTATATCGTATTTTTTAATAAGTTCCTGCCAATAGGGGGAGGCCATAAGTCTTTTCAACCCTTCATTAATATCGGCCATAAGCTTTGTATTCTCTTTGCGAAGGGCATATCCAAAATTTTCAGGGGGCATGCCGAAAGTACCCAGGACCTTAACCGCCTTTTTACCGGCAGCATCTTTTGCCGGCGCATCATTCATGGCAACCGCAGCAATTCTTCCATTGAGAATATCTTCAATCGCCTGGGGGGAAGAGTTGTAATATCGAAGCTCCATATTCCATCCGTTTTTCCTGGCTTCGTCCTTGAGCCATTTGGCTTCGGGAGTCCCCTGCTGAACGCCGATCACCTTATTGCCATTCATCAGGTTGGCCAGGACCAAATCAGACTTTTTTTTGACTACCATCACATGCTGGACTGTCCAATAGGGATCAGTGAAGGCAACCATTTTAAGACGATCCGGCGTAATACTCATACCCGAAGCAACGATATCTATTTTGTTGGTGAGCAGATTGGTTACAATCCCATCCCAATCAAAAGCCTTATTTTCCACTTCATAACCCATCTGCTTTGCAATCCAATTCATGGCATCCACATCAAAACCACTGGGGTTGCCTGTTTTATCTATATAGGCAAAGGGGGGGAAGTTTGCATCAATTCCATTTATAATTTTTTTTCCTGCCATGGCCGGACTGCTTCCCGCCAGAAGGAGTGCCAGAATACCGATAAAGATCACTATTTTTTTTTTAACCATTTTATAATTCCTTTTTGTTTTGGTGCAGATAAAGTGAGATTCGCGCAAGTTTTTTTTAAAATTTAACCAGGTTAAATACTATAACTCAACTACACACCATCATATTTTTTTAGTTAATACAAAACCGGTTTCATTTTCCTTGTTTTTTTCCAGAAAATCCAGGGAAAACCCGACCGACTTGAACAATTTAATCGTGGAAACCAGTCGTCGATTCAAGGTTATTGAAACCATAATGATTTTTTCTTCTTTCATGGTTTCCAATAGTCGTGACAAAAGCAATTTTTCCAGCCCCAGATGCCGCCAGGAATTTATGACCTCAAAAACCCGTATTTCAGCCCCGTTTTCCACATTTTTTGATACACAGAAAGCTGCGATTACCTGATCTTTGATTTTAGCCAGCCTTACAATTTGCCGGCCGGTTTTTGTCATCTTTCCAATTTGATTTATAAAATCCATATCACAGGTTTTGGCAAAGCTGTTATTAATCAGCCAGGAAAGCGCTAATTGCTTATACATTTCTTTCATTTTTTGATCATAGGGGGAAAAATAAATATCTTTTAAAAGCTGCCTTTTCTTTAAATCTTTGGAAAACCTTGAAAAAAGATTCTCACGGGCGATGTTTTCCTCAATTTCACCCAGGGCCTGGAAAAAGTACCGGCTGTTATCTCCTTCCTCCAAAAGTGCCCTGAAGCCTTCCCTGATAGATTCCCACACGGGCTCAACCTGGCGCAGCAACTGGGTTCCCCCGGGGGTAAAAGAAAGGGTCCTGATCCTTTTATCAGCTTTATCCCTGTCATAACGAACCAACCCTTTTTTCACCAGGGAGTTAACCATCTGACTGGCACCGGATTGGGTAATTTCCAACTCCCGGGCCACATCGGAAACCTTTAAAATTCCATGGCGTTTCAAAAGATAAAAAACAGAAAAATGGGCTGTTTCAAAAGATATCCCTTCGGATTTATACACCTTTGACACATCGGAAAGAAACTTTTCACTCAAGCGTTTCAAGCGGGAACCGACAATCAACTCCCCGGCCATTTCATATGTATTCATTCAAATCTCCAACTTAAGCACTTAAATTAGTGCTTAACAAAAGCAGAGAAAATAAAGGTTTTTCCAAGCTTTGTCAAGTTTATTTACGACACCTCAGCTTGATCAGCACTTACTGCAACTCAAATAATACAATTATATTTCAAATAATTGTAATGTTCACTTGTATTTTAATCCACATTATTCTATCAAGATATTAGCTTCCTATTCTCAAAAGGAAAATCAAATGAATAATACACCCAAAGAAATGAATGCTTCAAACACTGTTTTAGGTCATGATTCAGAATTTGAAGGTGATATGAAATTTTTTGGAACCATAACAATTAAAGGATCTTTTAAAGGGCATATTTCCGGAGAAGGAACCATAATTGTTGAAAAAAATGGAAATTTAATATCCGATGTTCACGCTACTTATATCAGTGTTCATGGACAGATACACGGGCAGGTATCGGCTGAAAATAAAATTCATATTTTTAGTTCCGGCATAATTTATGGAGACATCAAAGCTCCTGATATCCAGATTGAGAAAGGAGCTTTGATAAAAGGTAATTGCAAAACCCATAAGATCGATTTGCCGGTTGAAAAAGACCCGCCGATAATTAAAACCGGCAGAAAAAAAATCATTCAATTATAGAATAAAGCCCCATACCAGGTGGCAAAGACTATATTTAATGTATAGTTATCAATAAATTTTTGGAATTATTCTATAACCATCTAAACTTCGTTGTTTACCCTTTAATTTCAATTTTCCAATGGGACTGACGCTTTCAATATTATTCAAATGCTCAATATCGGCTTTAATATCATTGAATACACGCCTGGACATGTATATCTGACTGCCGTTTGCAAGGGCTTGAAGCCTCTGTGCACAATTTACAGTATCCCCTATAACAGTATAATTCATATGACTTTCAGAGCCCAGAAAACCTGCTATCAAATCTCCTGTATTAATGCCGACACTCATTTTCAGATCACCATACCTTCCACCCAAATCACGCTTAAACAGATGAAATGCTTCAAACATTTGAAGAACAGCCGTTACAGCTTGAAGGCTACATCTTTCATCATCTATTGGGGCCCCGAAAATAGCCATGACGCAATCTCCCATCAACTTATCGAGGGTCCCGTTATTTTTAAAAACAATCGGTATCATCGCCGAAAAAAAATAATTTAACACCTCAACAACTTCTTCTGCTGTAATTTTCTCGGAAAGAGCTGTGAATCCTTCTAAATCTGCGAATACCACGCAGGCCCTTTTTTTTTTCCCTCCCAATTGTGGATTGCCACTTCTTAATATTTTTTTGACAACACTGTGGGAAAAAAATCTGGAAAACTGAAAAATATGTTTTTCTTCATTTATTTTATCGGAATAAAATCTTCTAAATGCTATTGTATTTATTAAATGATCTCGAACAATTGAATAAAAAAAACGATCCTCGTTCTTAAATCCTCGTCTTTTATTTTTGAAAAGAATAAGCGCACCATAAAGTTCTTCACCTGAAATAACCGGCAATGCATATAAAGACCCCGTAAGCTCAATACAAGCCTCCCAATTATCAAGATCCTCAATCAGAACATTTTCTTTTTCCTCGATAATTTTTTTTAAAAGATTGGAATCTTTTAAAAATGAATAATTAATATCCATATCAAAACTGGATGATATATATTTGTTTTTCTTTTGTTGAAAATCTTTAAACAGATAAAAAACAGCACCTGATAAATTTTTATATTTAATCAAACAATCAAGCTGACGACGCCATACTAAATCCTGATCTGTCAAATCAATGGATTTCATTGACTCAACCATCTCCTTTAGAATTGACAATTCGTTTATTTTTTCTTCATATTTTTTTTGGAGAAAAAGAAATCTTTTCCTGAATAATTTGAAATAGGGTTGATTTACCTTTTCATTTTTACCTGAATTATCTACCATGATCGCCTCATTCAAAATTATTAGAGCAAAGAAAAGACATCTGTATTTTCCCTTAGAAACTCTTTTGAATTCTCCACTATTTTTTCGATGGATTGAATAGTAAACCCATCAAAGATCAACTGCAAAATCGCCAGATGATCTTTTAACAAAACCGAAAAGTTTGACAAACTTTTACTTTCATCGAGGTTGGAAAGGTAACTTGCAAAACCGGTAATGGCTGCCAAGTCAGGATGATTAGCCGCAGATGACGGATGATGATGAAACCAGACAGCCTGGACCAAAGATTCGGGTAAATTCCATTTTTCGGCAATCATTCCACCAATGGCACCATGATCATATCCAAAAACCTCTTCTTCAAGATCATATACCGGTAATTTTTTTTCTTCGGAAAGTTCAATTACTCTTCTATATTCATCGGGAAAATTTTCAATGAAAAAAAACTTTCCAAAATCATGGAGGATACAGGCTGCAAAAACACCCTTATCTGCAAGTTTTTTCTTTTCACGACACAAATATTTGCCAATCAAAGCTGTTCTGACAGAATGTTCCCATAGTTCCCTGGGCTCAATCAATCCCCCCAAGCCGGGGGCTTTAAAAGATTCGGAAAGGCTTAGACCAAAAGCTATATTAATTATTTCATCAACTCCAAGCATTATTACAGCTTCTTTCACCGAATTGACCTTCTGGGACAAACCATAAAATGGTGAGTTTACCAATTTAAGGAGCATTAAGGTCATAACCTGATCCAATTGTATAATTTCTTGAATATCATCAATTTCAGATTTCGGATCCATGGCAACTGAATAGACTTCTAAAGCAACCGATGGAACATTAGAAAGGACTTCAAGCCTGTGTAACTTGGCAATAATTGATATTTTATTTTTTTTTCTTTTAATCAGTTTTCTATCAACATCCATTCTGGAGATCAAACTTTCCATCTCCTTTTCAATATCAATTCCCTGCCCGGCAATCTCCTGGGTTTTTATTTTTTCCGATAATATATTTGTCAAAGGAGAATCATGGGAAAGCCTTAAACAAAATAGTTTCTGGTCAGTTATGGGAAGCCTTCGCAACCCATCCCATAACAATTCCGGATCCAATGTGATCAATTCCTGGAAAAATAATCCCCTGGCCTCGTTAAAAACCTTATTATAAATACTGCTTTTGCCGAAAAATTTATTATCCAATTTTGGCTCTTCTACCGATTTAGCCAACCCTGCCGGTCCCGACAATTCTTTTTTTAAAGCAGGAAATTCTGATTTTTCCCCTGGACCATCATAAACACCAAATCTTTTTTGTATGACAAAAATCAATTCATAAAAAGAATACCCATCCCTTGGAAAAATGGCTTCACCAATCTTAACCAGGAGGTTTTGCTGGAGAATATTCCTGATATTTTTTATAATTTTGGGGACCAGTATCTGTAAACCGGTTTCATCTGTTGTAAATCCAACAAATAAAATTTTATTATCATCAATGACATAAACCGAATCACTTTCCCGGAATTCATTTTCTATATCATTTTCCCTTCCCACCAGTGAAATCAATTCGTCATCTTTATTTTCAGGGTGAACAATTACATATAACAAAGCCGTATCTCCACCAGCCCTGAGGGTCATGTTCAATATTTTGCAAATCCATTTCAACTGCCATTGATCGATACAAAAAGGCAGCCTTTCATCCTTAATCACCTTGCGAATTGATACTCTGGCATCCATGGCCTTCATATTTTTTAAGACCGCTTTTATAGTACTTTTAGAAGAGGTATCACATAAAATAGCAGGTGGAAAATTCAATATATTCCCAGACTTTTTTTTTGAAAAATCAAATTCACTGGTAATATATCCAATAAAGTCATCGGCCTTTTTCGAATATAGTTTTTTAAAAATTATCCTGTAGACGATTTTTTTCATTATTTAATATAGTTAGCGTTATTTACGATTTGACGCAATAGATATCATTCCATTTTAATTTTTATTCCATTAACATTTATATGAAAGAACCAATCAATTTATCGAATTCTTTCAGGTTTTGTTGTGGGCAAGCCGATGGAACCACTTGGGCGGCCCATGGCCGTTATTAAGAAATTTTAACCCTATTCAATTTTCTTTCCGGCTGTCTTTGCAATCCTGACTATAATCCAATCAGCCAGAGCTTTTTGATTCACCCACTTGATCTCCTTTCTGATAAGTTTGAGATCCAGTTCAGCCCGGGCCATGGTTTTATGCCCTCCGGCAGACCCAAATCTTCCAAAGGCCTCCTTGGCTGCATTTCCCGCTCCCTTTCTCAAGCCGTCATTACGCAAAATGATAATCAGTTTTTTTCCCACCACCCCGGAAATAATACTCCAATTGACCCGGGCAATATTCAAAAAGAAATCTGCCACCACCACCAGGTCATCGGGTTTTAGAATAATACCTGCATGAAAAAAGGCCCGATTATTGATGATCTTTCTTTTTTTTATAGCATTGCCTAAAAAACTCATATTTTCTTCTGTTATCAACGTCCGCTCAACCTTTGTAACAATATTCATATCTGCAAACATATAAAGATACTGGAATGCTCTGATATCCCGAAGACTTGCCTGACGGGTAAAATCGGCTGTATCGGTTTTAATGCCCAACATCAGCGCGGCAGAAAGTTTTGCCGACGGCTTGATTTTCAATATTTTTAAGTATTCAACCAGGATGGAAGAACAAGCCCCGTAGCCGGATCTAATATCCACATAATCGGCCTTATCACAGGACAGGGGGTGATGATCAATGATCACGTCATAGGTAAATCGGGAAAACACCTCATTATGATCCGGCTGGGAATCAACCACCACAAACCTGTCAAAGTCACTCTTGTCAATAGATTCCAACGATTGAAGGCTGGATTCAACATACTCTATCAGGGCCAGATTATCCGGACGGCTTATCTTATTAAAATGGGCAATAGTAACCTCTGATACCTTTCGCCAGAGAATTCGTTTAATTGCCATGGCACTGGCAATGGCATCGGGGTCTGCATTGATCACTACCAGCACCCGATCCCCCTTGGCAAACAAGAGTAAAAACTGCTTTATTTTATCCATGTTTCTCATCTATATACCCTCTCCATTAACGGCTATTTTCCCGCGGTTGCTACTGAAAAACAGGGTAAGAGTGATAAAGGCATATCCTGCAATGGCCGCCAGGGCAAACCAGCCGTAAAAAACTCCCAGGGGAGCCAGGACAATGACCGTAAACCAATGGGTACAAATAACCGTGGGAGAATGCAGCTTGATGGGAAAATCATCAAACCGACAAATCACTGATAGACCGCACAGATTCCAACCATAAAGAGAAGCAAAAACATGCATCTGGAGCAACCATTTTATTTTTTCCGGATTATAGTCATCTGACATTTGAAGAAAAATATAAAGGATACCTGAGATGGCCGTGATAATCAAAAAACCGATACCAGAGGTTAAAAACAACTTTTGCTGCATCTTATCTGCAAAGGTTGAATAAAGGTAAAATACTGTTACAACAGCTAAAAATAAAATTGTTGTAACAAATATCTGGGGAATAAATTTTTCAAACAGGATAAAAATAAAAAATATAATTACCCCCAGAGTAATGGTCCAAAAACAAAGTTCCATAATCATTTTCCGACCGGAACCTTCTATTTTTTTTAACATCGAAAAAACAAGGGAAAGGGTAATCAGAGACAAGGGAAAAGAAAAACCCAGAAAAAAGGTGTTTAAAGTCAAATATTTCATGGTAACCCATTTAAAATATTCATTATTTAAAACAACCAAAGATGCCATAAAAATGCCCAGGGAAAGACATAACAAAGAGGCCTGGTGAAATTTATCGGACACACTGATTTTTTTTTGAAAAAACTGAATGGGGAAAAGAGAAAACTTTTCAATTCTCACCTTTTCCACCAAAATGAAAAGAACCACAGAAACAAGCAAGGTCACAGGATACAACAAAAAAAACGCTGAGAAGGCATAGATAAGAGAACCTAAGAAAAAAAGACGCACTATCCTGGAGACTTTTACCTGCCCCTGGGTGTAATACAATAAGATTGAGCCCCCGGTGCATAGATTAAACAAAAAAATATGAAGCCGTTCAAAACTATAATGTTTGACCGGAAGATATATATTGATGAATCCAAATACCAGGGCCGTGATCATAAGAAAAGAAAACAAGGCTTTTAATTTATTATTCATTAAATCATCCATTTTATGTTATGCAATGTGTCAGGTTATTTGGCATCACCTCCCCAGCATATCTTTCAATGCCGGAGCCAACTCATTATGCTCAAAAACAAAACCACTTTTTACTAATTTTTCAGGGACAACCCTGGCACTGGTCAAAAGGGTCTCTTTTCCCATTCTTCCCCACAACACCGTGGCCACCCACCTTGGAATCACAAAAAACGCCGGCCGGGAGAAAATCCGCCCGAGGGACCGGGCAAATTCTTTGTTGGTCACGGGATTGGGGGCAGCCAGGTTGACAGGCCCTCTGATGCTCTGGTTTTCCAAAATATGAAGGATACCGCCCAGGGCATCATCCATACTGATCCAGCTCATATACTGATTACCATGGGAAAGCCGGGTACCAAGCCCCAGGGAAAAGGGCAGTATCATCCTGGCAAGTGCCCCTCCGGCCGGAGTAAGTACTACTCCGATACGTAACTGGACTGTTCGAACACCCGCAGTCAAAGAAGCAGCCTCCCATCTATCACAGACAGAAGAGATAAACAGATCCCCTCTTGTCGAATTTTCCGTAAGTAAACGATCTTTGCCTTCTCCATACAACCCGATGGCAGAAGAAGAGATAAAAACCGATGGCGGATTGGCCATTCCACTTATTTTTTCCGCCAAAAGCCTGGTAGGCCCGATCCTGGAATCGATGATCAATTGTTTTTGTTTATCCGTCCATCTGCCCCGGGATATATCCACCCCGTTCAAATTAATCACCGCATCAATGGGTCCTGCTTTTTCAATATCCAGAATATTATTCAAGGGATCCCAATAAAGCTCATCATCGGCCAGACCTGATGGGTCCCGGACCAGACAGATCACCTCATGGCCGCAAGTTCGCAAAAAAGGCACCAGAATCGAGCCGATGGTACCGCTGGCACCGGAAATAAGAATTCGTTGTTTTTTAACCTTGCCGACCCGATGTTCAAGGTCATGTTTCAACACCCGATGACGGTAGTCAAAAATCCTTGCCAATTGTTTTTTAGCATGACCATAGAAGGGAAGGCTCAAGAAACCCAGGGGCAGCTTAAAAGACACCCTGTCCTCCATAATGGAGCTGTTTTTACCCTGGGCATGAAATAGATGGGTATGGACCCATTTACCAAAGGGACCCTTTGTCTGGTGGTCCCGAAAAAGGACATTTTCCTGATAATCTATATGCTGGGCTTCCCATTCCATGGGGATTTTGAACAAGCTCATTTTAAACCGGACCCGAACACCTTTATCGATTCCCCTGCCAATCCGGGAAATAAATTTAAGGGGGGTCCAGGGGGGAGTCAACCTCAAAATAGCCCCATTCCGGGCATGCCAGGCAAATAATTGTTCAACCGGCACATTAATCATGGTTTTTTTTGTAAATATCCGGTCCATCATGATATCTCTTTTATTAAATGATTCATTGATTTTAACCTCCTTATATTATAATAATACCAACCAAGTTAAAACCCTTTTTATCATTCCATTTTAAGCTCTCATTGTAAGGCACAAACTTTGCATTGAACAAATTTGAAATAGACAAGAAAATGGAGTAGTCTAAGACGGTTTATTTATTAACTTTTTAATTTTTTGGAGAATAGGACTATGACTAAATATGAATGCCCCTGCGGATATGAATACGACCCCAAAGAAGGTGACCCTGATAATGGAGTTGCGGCCGGAACTTCCTGGGATGATCTTGCCGAAGATTGGGTCTGCCCCCTTTGTGGCGCCGCCCAGGAAGATTTTGATAAATTAGATGATTAAATTTTAAAGAGGTAAATACATGTACAAACCCATTGAAATAGCAGATGGGATATATTCTGTTGGATGCCGGGACTGGGATATCCGTGACTTCCACGGATATTCAACCTATGAAGGCACAACCTATAATGCATTTCTAGTATTAGGTGAAAAAAATATTCTCATTGATACCGTCAAAGAAAATTTTGGAGATGAACTGCTCTCAAATATCAGCAGAATCATCGACCCGAAACTCATTGACATTGTCATCAGCAACCATTCGGAAATGGACCATTCCGGCGCCATTCCAAAGGTGATGGATAAAATTGGAAAAGACAAACCCATCTATTGTTCTAAAATGGGGGCCAAGACTCTGAAAAACCACTTTAACCAGGAGTTCAATTTCCAGGTGGTGGGAAGCGGGGATTCACTGGAAGTGGGCAATAGAACCTTTTCCTTTCTTGATACAAAAATGCTTCACTGGCCGGACAGTATGTTCACTTATCTGGCTAAAGAAGCCATCCTGTTTTCAAGTGATGCCTTTGGCCAGCACTATGCCGGAGACATGTTCTTTGATGATGAGATAGGAGATGAGATCATACCCCACGCCCGGAAGTACTATGCCAACATTCTGCTCCATTTTTCCCCCAGAGTCCAGGCATTACTCAAGGATGTGGCCAAGATGGACATGAAGATCAAGATGATCTGTCCGGACCATGGCATCCTGTGGCGTGATAACCCATCCAAGATTATTGAGGCCTATGACCTCTGGTCCAGGCAGGAACCGTGCAAAAAAGCCGTGGTCCTCTTTGATTCCATGTGGGACAGTACCACCAAAATGGCCCGGGCAATTACCAGCGGAATTGAATCGGAAGACGTCAATGTAAGATTGATGAACACCCGGAAGTGTCACAGAAGCGATATCATCACCGAAATTCTGGAAGCAGGTGCTATTGCAGTGGGCTCTCCCACTCTAAACAATAGTATTTTCCCTGTGATTGCCGATGTCATGACCTATATCAAGGGACTGCGACCCCAGAATAAGATTGCAGCAGCCTTCGGCTCCTACGGCTGGAGCGGCGAAGCTATTAAAATTTTAAACAAGGACTTCGAAGAAATGAAGATGGACATTATTGATCCTGGTGTTAAAATTCAATATGTCCCGGATGAAGCAGATTTAGAAAGATGCTTTGAATTAGGCGTTAAACTGGCAAAAACACTTAAAGAAAGATTATCTTAAAGATCGAATAAATTCGGAGGGAATAATGAGCAACGGGTTCAATGCAAATGATATTTTCGAAATAGCTAAACAAATTGAAATAAACGGTGCAAAATTTTACCGTGGGGCTGCTAACCGGATGGATGAAGAAAAACACAAGCAATTTCTTCTGGGGCTTGCAGACATGGAAGATACCCATGAACAAACCTTTGCCGGCATGCAAAAAAATCTTGAAAATTCCGAATCCTCAGCCACGGCGTTTGATCCGGAAAATGAAAGCGCGCTTTACTTAAAAGCCCTTGCCGACACCCGGATATTTTTTGAAAAAGATCAACCTGAAACCACAATGAAAGGCATTCTTACCTCGGCCATTACTGCTGAAAAAGACTCCATTGCCTTTTATCTTGGAATGAAAGAGCTGGTTTCTGAAAAAATGGGCAGATCTAAAATTAATGATATTATTAAAGAAGAGATGAGCCATATCCAGATGCTTGCCGGAAAACTTATTGAATTTAAATAAATTCAATTCAAGATTATAAATAAAAACCCCATGGTTTCCCTTGAGAAACCATGGGGTTTTTATTCACCTGAACAAATTAAATTATCAAGATTTCCAGAGGCCGTGGAGATTACAATAGGCCAGGGCAACCACCTTATCAGAATCGGTTTTAAATGTGGCTTCGGGGGCGCTTGTGGGCGTCAGCATCATCCGTTGCACATAGTTACCATCACAACTGACAAGCTCAATCCATTCAATCCAATGGTCTTGTGTCATGGGATGGGCCACGCTGCCGACTTTTACAAGATAACCACCAGCCATTTTTTCAATAACCGGTATATGTTTTTCCACTGCTGCATCCACCGTATTTTCCACCAAGCGATCCATTGCCTGACCACAACACATAACCGGCGGGATTTCTCCATGTAAAACCTGCACGATATTTCCACATTTCTCACATTTATAAATACCAAGTTTTTCTGCCATTTGATTCACTCCTTTTCCTAGGGTTATATTTGAATAAACTGATCATGGCCATCTATGGAAAAGCCATAAAATACATATAGAATTCTTAATTTTATATGTTATCCATAAAATATTTACCAGACATATCTGAAGGATTTTCAGTTAAAATTTGTTCCATCAATTGAGCTTTCATTTTTTTTTCGTCCCGGGTTACAGCTTTAAAAAGAGATGCCATTTGAAAATATATCTCATTTTTGGATTTTAAGGCCCCATAAAAAGCTGTAGACAACACACGGTCAACCCTTTCATCTTCTAAATTATATTTTTTTTCAAGTTTTCCATCCTTTGACTCAGACATGTATCCACCTCCTGGGTTATCCATCTTAAACACCGTGGTTCTATTATATCAATCGACATGCCCAAACAACACATCAAGACCGACAACAGCAAGTATTGTACCAGCTTGAGACATGTCTCCATTGTTTTTTTAAATGGCGAAATTAATATTGATTCACAGGCTTTTTTTATATATCTATGCCGACAAAAAAGACCCAATTAGATACAAATTTGTCCCAGGCAATCGTATCAATGACTCATTGGCCCCAATACAAAGATGTCCCAGAATTTACTGAATAAATATCGCAAATAATAATTGAGAGGAGAAACAGATATGATACATTATCAGAACTCCGACAATAAAATCAAGAATTTATTTTATTGTCGGAGTTCTAATTTATAGATGATAAAACAAAGTCCATGGAAATTGGAAATTAATCCGGGTGGATTAACTCAAAACCGGTGATAATCGTTGACAGATGCTGTTTTTCAGCCTGGGCAAGGGTAAAAAATATCTCTTTAATTTCCCGATCCCTGGAATTTTCCGCCATGACCCTGTACAGATCATAGGCGCAAAATTCCAATTCAACAGCAAACTCAAGAATCTCTACTTGAGTTTTTGGGGAAACTCTTTCAAGAAACTCAATTATTTCGCCGATGGGTTTTCCTCCTTCCAGAATATCGCCGACACAAAGATTAAAAAAATCATCAAAAGAAAGATCAGAAAAATTCCTGCCAGCTAGCATCTTGAATATGATTTTTCCATGGGCTACCTCCGCCTGGGACATCTCATCCAGGATCTTATACAAAGAGGTCCCCTGAAATTTTTTCTTTGCCCGTTCATAGAAAAAAAACGCCGCCTTTTCAAAATTAATTGCTTTTTCCATCACCTCCAGGGATGTCATGGCATAAGAAAAATGATCCACCCGGGGTATCTCCAAGAGAATTTCGCCGGTATAGGCCATCATCCCACCCCTCAAGTGGAAAATATTATCTTTATGCAACCCCACCTCTGCTGCCAGCACGGCAGCCACCTTTGACCGGCTGCCGCTGCGACAATAAAAAACCACATTCCGTCTGTCATCAAACACGAAGGGATCAAACTCGATCTGTGCAAGGGGAATGTTAACAGCTCCCGGAATATGATCCAACCGATATTCCGCAGCCTGGCGGACATCCACGATCAAAAAAGATGTTTCCTTACTGCCTGTTATCAACTTTTCCAATTGCTTAGCTGTCAATTCACGCATGGCTCAACCCTTTTTTTTCAAAACCACGTGGAAATCAGATTTAATACCTCCTAGAGCATGGCAGCCATGCTTTTACCATATTCCTGGGCAACGTTCATGCCACCCTCAACCCAACTGGCTTTGAGCATCAAAGGACCCGACGAAACCATCTTCATTCCATAAATATTTGCCATGGTATCAAAGATCCTTCCCGCGGCTTCCCCACTCCACCCAAAGGCGCCAAAGGCCCCGCCGGGTTTTCCCTTTAGTTCCGCTCTTTCTGCAATAAACAACATCTGTTTCATGGAAGAAACCATCTCCCCGTGGTAGGTGGCCGATCCAAAGACATATCCATCATATCCTTTTAAATCTTCTTCATTTTGAATCTTATTTATTTTCTTCATATCCACTTCATGTCCCGCCATCCTGATTCCTTCAGCGATAAGATTGGCAATACCTCTTGTTTCATCCGTTCTAGTTGCAAAAACAATTAAAAATTTTCCCATATTTCCTCCTTGAATAGTGTATTAGAAAATAATATTTGAATCCACCATTTGAATGGTTTTGGTCCCCGTCATGAACATGGCTTTTTTCAATGTTTTATGAATATGTTCCAGATGAAGCCTTACCCCCAGGGTTCCTCCTCCAACGGCTGCCCGAATAATATCCCGGCCCAGAAGCACGGCATCGGCACCAAGGGCCAGCATTTTTAATACATCATAACCTGTTCTCACCCCGCCATCCACCGTGATAACGATGGAACTGCCCACCTGTTCCCGGATCAGGGGCAAAACCTGCGCTGTCCCGGGAGTGGCGTCCAACACCCGTCCGCCATGATTGGATACCCCGATGGCACTTACGCCTGCATCCATACATTTTTGAGCCTCGTCCGCCCGCATGATTCCCTTGGCAATAAAAGGCAAAGATGAAAAACGTACCAGCTCTTCAATATCTTTGACACTTTTTTTAAATACCGGCTGGCCGTGCCGAGCCATGATAGTGGAACCGGCACCATCCAGATCAACCCCCACCGCCCTGCATCCGCAAAATACTGCAGCTTCTATCAATTGTTTCAGTACATCCTGGGATCTTGGCTTAAATATGGCGATCCCATATCCATCACAGGCTTGCATAGCCCTGAGACAAGGATTATCCTCCAATGTATAAAACCAGGTATCCCCCCGCAACCCAATTGTTCCAGCCTCTTTAGACCCTAACAAAACAGATTTGCAAAAGGCGGTTTCATCGATGGCATCATTGTATTTTTGAGCCCCTGCAGTGGAGGATGCCATCACCGGAAAATCAAGATCCATTCCAAGAAAAGAGCAACGGGTATCGGGTTCAAAATGCTCCCCAACAACCGACATATTCAATTGTATATCACCAAGGGCTGTAACATTAGCTCGAAAGGACTGGCCGGCACCTGCCCCACCAAAACCAATAGGTTTTCCATAGGCTTCCCGCTGGCAAATCTTATCAAAATTTGCATCACATGAGGGATAAACGGCACAAACACCTTTCATTTTTTTCCTGGCGGCAGAACGGACCGCTTCCAGGGTCCGGGGCATTGATGAAACCTCCATGATCATCCGGTCATCGGATTGACAAGTATCACAAATTGAAGGCTTTTCTCCGGTTGTAAATTCAGAATGGCAAACACAGCAATACCACAGACTCATTGATTATCTCCTTTCAATTTTGATCCAGTTGAACAAAAGCTCTCGCAAAGAGCAGACCATTTAATTGTTTTAGAAAATCTAAGATACCCCCCATGGTGACTTTAACCTTGCCAAAATGGCACAAAATATGCAAACTATTATTAAATATTGAGATTAGAAACTCTGGAATCTTAATATTTTTATGGATTATAATCTTTCAATACATTTTCGACAAACTGACCTTAACCCGAGGAGATCATGATGGTCACAAACGAAACCACATTGTATGCATTGAGTACCTGCAGCCATTGTAAATCAACCAAAAAGCTATTAACAGAATGTAATGTGGAATATAATTACATAGAAGTGGATGACCTGGAGGGAGAAGAACGCAAGGCCATTTTAACAGACATCCGGGAATTAAACCCAAGATGCTCTTTTCCCACCATCAAAATCAATAAAACTGTTATTGTCGGCTACAAAGAAGATGAAATCAAAAAAGCTTTGGGGATACAAAATGAAAGTTGAACAGCTTTTCACAGCACTGAAAAAATCACAGGAAGCCCGGGGGATCTATTTCAATAAAGACAAAGATCTGGTTTTTGAACTATTAGAAGCGCTTTTATTAAATAAGGAACGTTATGGTTACATGGCATGTCCCTGTAGACTGGCCTGCAAAGACAAAAAAAAAGACAAGGATATTCTCTGCCCATGTGATTACCGGGAACCTGACCTGGAAGAATTTGGTGCCTGCTATTGCGGCCTTTATATATCAACTGACCTTAACAGCAACAAAATTGATCCCCAATACGTCCCGGAAAGAAGACCCCCCGAAAAAATATTTTAATCCACAAGGAGACAACCATGGATGAATGCACACCCGTTTTAAATACCGGCTTGAGGGGAATTGAAGTTGCAAGCTCCAGGATATGTGATGTTCGAGGTAAAGAAGGTAAACTTATCTACCGGGGTTATTCAATTGAAGAACTTGCCCAAAAGGCAAGCTTTGAAGAAACCTGTTTTTTACTCCTCTATGAACGACTACCCCAAAAAGAGGAGCTGTCAAAGTTTAACCAGAGCCTTAAAGCCAAGCGCCGGGTGCCGGAAAATCTATTTTCATTTTTAAAATCCCTGCCCCGGGACATGAATCCCATGGATGTCCTCCAGATGACAACCCCCCTGTTGATACAAACCGATGCAAATGCCGGAAAAGATGGAATGGAAAACACCCTTTACAGCGCGGAAAACCTTATTGCAGGTCTTGCCACCATTACAGCAGCCTGGGATCGCATCCGAAACGATAAAGAACCCATTGCACCGGACAGCAACCTTGACCACGCCGCCAATTTTCTATATATGCTCAATGGAGAAAAACCGGATAGGGAAACCGGTCATTTCTTTGATGTAAGCCTGGTCCTCCACGCAGAGCATTCTTTTAATGCATCCACATTCACAGCCCGGCAGGTGGCATCCACAAAAGCCCATATTTATGCATCCATATCTGCGGCAATGGGCTCTCTTTCCGGCGCTCTCCACGGAGGGGCCAATGTGCGGGTCATGGAGATGTTAAAACAGATATTATCCATTGATAAAATTGACGAATATATTAATAATATTCTGGATGAGGGGGGGCTGATCATGGGTCTTGGTCATGCCGTATACCAAACCGATGATCCCCGGGCCAAAATAATAGCTCCCATGTCCAGACGCATGGGGGAATTATCCGGAAACACCCTATGGTATGATCTGTCAAGGGAACTTGAAATACGAGGCAAAAAAGCGTTCATGGAGCGAAAGCAACGGGAAATATTTTGCAATGTAGACTTTTATTCAGCCTCTCTTTTTTATGCCATGGGCATCGCAACGGACCTGTTTACCCCTTTATTTGCCATCTCCAGGGTCAGTGGCTGGACCGCCCACGTCATTGAAGAGCAATTTGCCATGGCAGCACCCAAAACCTCCCTTTACAGGCCTGGCGCCGCCTATGTAGGTGATTATTGCGGCCCGGATGAATGCACCTATTCAGAAATTGATGAACGCTGAATATTAACTTTTATACCAGAGGAAAATTTATAATGAACAAATGGCAATGCAGTATTTGTAAATATATTCATACAGGAGACACACCTCCAGCCAAATGCCCGGTGTGCGGAGTCAGCAGTGATAAATTTGTGCTCCTGAAAACAGAAAGTGAAAGCAGCACTGCGTCACAATTTCCACCCAAATCCCCGGAACCAACACCTGCCACGGAACCAACACCTGCAGCTGCACCAACCACCTTATATGAAAAAACCGTTGAACTTATACTCAAACACCATGCCCACCCGGTCTTTGTCCATACCCCCAACGGCATCCTGCCCGTCGTGGTGATTTTGTATATTCTGGCCTGGATCTTTGACTCCGATCTTCTTGTCAAAGCCGGATTTATCAACCTGATATTTGTAATCTTGTCCCTGCCCTTTGTACTGTTTTCAGGGGTTATTGAATGGCAAAACAAATATCATCAAACCCTTACTACAATTTTTAAAATAAAAATTATAGCCGCCTCCCTCACAGTGGCTGCAAGTTTGATATCCCTGGGCTGGTATCTAATCGATCCCCTTGTGCTGTCATCCTCTAAGGCCCTGCTTTTTATCTTTATAAATATTGTCATGCTTGCATCTGCCGGCATCGCAGGTTTTATCGGAGGCAAACTGGTATTCAAAGATTAACTATAAGTCCCACGGGGCAATGGTCCGATCCAGGGATTTCATTATCGATAAAGGCCTCTTTGACAACCCCTTTATCGATGAGATCCCGGGTCACAAAAAAATAATCGATCCGCCACCCGGCATTATTCTTTCTAGCACTGAACCGATAGGACCACCAGGAGTATTTTATGGTTTCTGGATGAAAATACCGGAAGGTATCCACATATCCCATTTGAACCATTTTATCCAGAACATCCCGCTCAATCCGCAAAAATCCTGATCGCTTTGAATTGGGCTTGGGATTCTTCAGATCAATATCATTGTGGGCAGTATTAAAATCCCCCGTGATAATCAGACTTTTTCCAGCATTCCGCAGTTCCTGGGCATATTCAAGAAACCAATCATAAAATTCCAGTTTATAGGCAAGCCTTTCCTCACTCATCTGGCCGTTTGGAAAATAGACATTAAAGAGGGTAAAGGCATCAAAATCCATCTGGATCACCCGTCCCTCTCCATCAAATCTGGGATTTGCAAAATTTGTTATCACCTTTGTCGGGGAATGCTTTGAGTAAGCTGCCACCCCGCTATACCCTTTTTTCACCGTCGCATAATTCCAGAAAGATTCAAAGGGAGGCATGAAAATCATTTCATCGGTGCGTTGGTCCTCCTGAAGTTTGGTCTCCTGGAGCATCAAAATATCCGGGTCCATGGCCTTAACAGCCTTAAAAAAATCTTTTTTGAGCACAGCCCTGAGACCATTCACATTCCAGGAAATAAGTTTTATTTGTTTTTTGGAACCTGTCATAGATAATACTACCTAAGCCTTTCTTAAAATTATGTGATAAGAATCACGTCTCGGATTCAAGCATGATCCTGGCATCTGCTATGACACACCTGTCCTTTGTGCAGATAACCGGATTCAGATCAATGGACTGGAACTTATCCTCCAGATCCATGATCAAACAAGAAAAGTTTACCACCAAAGGAGCCAACAGGTCCATATTTACCCCCGGTTTTTTGCGATACCCTTTAAACAGGTTTTTAGCCTTGAGGGAATCGATCATGGAATGCACATCTCCATATTTTACCGGAGCCATGCGAATGGCAGTGTCGTTATAAATTTCCACAGAAGTTCCCCCCAGCCCCAGGACAACCACCGGTCCAAACTGAAAATCATTTTTGGCACCAATGATAATTTCCAGACCTTCCACCATTTCCTCCACCAGAACCTGTTCACACCCCCCAAGGGTTTTAAGCCGTATCATCTCCCGCTCAAGCACTTTTTCTTCTGAAATACCAACAACAACAGCATCAAACTCAGTTTTGTGAAGAATCTTTTCCGACACAGCTTTGGCCACCACCGGTCCGGAAGATAATTTTAAAAATTTATTGGCCTCTTGGATGGAATCGGTCAAAATAAAGTTCGGAACATCAAACCCCTGGTTTGCCATCATATGTTTGGCATCCGGTTCTAAAACCCAACCCCTTAACCTTGAATTTTCAATAATGCGCCTATCCGATTTACTTAACATGGTCTACACCTCTTTAAAGCCTTTACCATAAGCACAGCACCTTCCACTGAAGATGCCACAGGAATATTATTCAGTTCAAAACCCTCAATGATAATCTTGTACTTATCCTCCTTGGGGACATAGGCAATTATGGGTTTGCCTTCATTTCTGGCCACCTGGGAAAGCTTGGCTCCGATATCGGCGGAAATGCCGGGAGTATAAGGCAGCAATAAAACCAGGATACAATCAATATTTTCATCCCGGGACAAATGGCGCACCGATGTCTCAAAGTCGCTGTCCACACAAGACCCGGTCAAATCCAGAGGATTAGCCAGTGATGCAATTTGTCTGACTCCAATGGAAAGTTTTTGTCTTATATGGCCGGCGGTTTGAGGTGTAATTCCCGGGATATTTATCCCATGGGTACTACAGGCATCGGCTGCCACCACCCCATGGCCACCACTAAGGGAAACAATCCCAACATTTCCCCGGCTTCCCTTGGGATAGCAACTCAGGGCCTCACAAAAAGAGGTAAGCTCATATTCATTCTCTGCTTCAGCCACACAAAATTGTTTCATAATCTGGGAAAAAACCCGGTAATCTCCAGCCAAAGAGGCTGTATGACTGGATACAGCTGCAATTGCCTTTGGACTTTTGCCTGCCTTTAATACCACAATGGGCTTGGAGCAGTTTTGTACCCGTTTGATAAACTCCCGGCCCTCCCGGGGCTCAAAACCCTCAATATAAAAAGCAATCACCCTGGTTTCAGGATCTTTTTCAAACCAGTCAATCATATCCGTTTCCCGAATAATGACCTTATTACCGATACTCACTCCCAAAGAGATACCAATGCCCTGGCCTGCAAATTTCACCATATGATCCACCAAAACACCACCACTCTGGGAAACAAACCCGATATTCCCTTTTTTGGGCTGGATAATTCGTTCACTGGGAAGAAAAAAAGTATCCAAATAATCCGGAGCATAGATACCAAGACAATTAGGTCCCACAAAGGGAAAATTTGCCTGCCTGGCAATATCGGTTACTTTTTGTTGCAATTCATGGTTGCCCGATTCTGCAAAACCACCGGAAATAATCACGGCACCCTTTACACCTTTTTTAATACATTGCTCAACCACATCTGGAACAAACTTTGCGCGGACAGCAATGACAGCCATGTCCACATCACCGTCAATCTCTTCCAATTGCTGATACACAGGTTCCCTGTTAAGCTGCCCCCCTTTAGGATTCACAGCATAGGTCCGGACTGGATACCTTAAATGATTTTTCGTGTAAATCACATTGGCCGGATGACTATCCTGGGTAGTGGAAACACCAATCACCGCCATTGAAGATGGCCTGAAAAGATATTTGAGATCCATTGTCTTCCCTCTTTTTTTATTATTGGTCAAGCCTGTTTCACTGCAAACAAGCTTAACAAAATAACTGCCGGGGTTCCATGAAATATTCACTCACAACCTATAAAAAAGGGGAATTGAGATTATAATCAATTCCCCCTGCATTATAGGCCCAATGATCCTGGGACAAATTGTCTTAATTAACTATCCTGATCAGCCAGATAATCATCATACATGCTTTCAAGGCCAAATTTATGCTTTGATTCTTCCTGGACCAGAATCAAAAAAACTTTTTTGGCACCCTCATGATCTGTCTGTTCAGCAAGATCTGTATAAAGCTTAACCGCAACTTCCTCTCTTTTCATGGCAAGTTTTAAAATTTCAGGCATTGGCATGCCTTCTTCATATTCTTTTTCCAACATGTAATCACTGATTTTAAGATCTGTTATCTTCTTGAATTCATAGGCATCAATTTTTTCTTTGCTGCCTGACATATCAGTAAGAAGGGACACATGTTTTTCTTCTTCCTTTGAAAAACTTTCAAAGATTTCCTTAAGAGAGGCGTGAGTAGCCTGCCTTGCAAGGGTAGCATAAAATTCAACTGCTTCTTTTTCTCTGTCGGTGGCAAAGGTTAATATTTCATCAACTGATCCGAATTTCATTTTTATTTTCCTCCTGGTTGGGGGTTGTTTGATATTTATCTTTTTAAATAACCGCCATGGGCGGACCAGGGATTTTACCCTTGGTTCCG
>JAAELK010000475.1 GCA_024226935.1 Desulfobacteraceae bacterium | reverse complement strand
TTTTACAGGCAAGAAACTGGAACCTGAAAGCAAACTTTTCTACTTTAATCAAAGATGGTATGACTCTGAAACCGGCCGCTTTCTCACCGAAGATCCTGCAGCCCAGGGCCCGAACCCCTATGCGTATTGTGCCAATAATCCTCTAATCTATACAGACCCCGATGGGGAGTTGTTCTGGTTGATACCTGCTATAATTTCTGCTGCTTCAACTGTAGCAGTAAGTTCGGTCACAGTTATAGCGAGTGCAGCAGCCGGAGCAGCAAGCTGGGCAGTTGGTACAGCGATAGCAGTAACACCTTATACAATGGCAGCGGGAGCTGGTTATGGGGGATTGAGTGCGGCAGTAAATGGAGAAAATATTTTACAGGGTGTATTTGATGGGGCAACGGCAGGAGCCGCACTACCTGGAATGATAGCAGGAGGCGTGATTGGTGCAGGAGTGGGTGCTGGTATAGGATTAGTTACTGGTGATGATATAGGCCGATCAATGACAGCCTGGGGCGGGTTAGGCGCAGGAGTTGGAGGTGCGTTAGGCATGATATATGGAGCTGCATTGACTGGAGGTGCTGCAGCCGGTTCGATTGGAGCGGTTACAGGTGGTGTTGCTATGACAGCTCATATGGGATATTCGATTGTTGAAGCTCATAGAATGGGAAAGGAAATGGATAATAAAAAAGAGTGGACAGATTCAAAAAAACATAATCTCTGGTCAAGGAAAATGAGGAATAAATTTGGGTTGGGACCTGCTCTTGCTATAGGAATGGGAAAAGAGTTTCATGATTATTTGACACCAGGCAGGAAAGTAGAATGGAGAGATATGCAAAATAATTTTTATGGTGCATTCAGAACAGAAAGCGATTTTTGATATGTTAAAAAAAATCGGTTTATTCTTTTTATTTTTTTTCACAATATTTTTATCAGGCTGCAGTGATTTATTTAAAGAACCGCCGGATCATATTGAATACTATAACCCTACTTGGTCTTTATCTGGAAATATTGTATACATAAAATTTGAATGGTCAAATAAAGAAGGAGAAGATGGTGATAATATAGTAAGTACTAATTTAGTTAAGTATGATTTAGTAAATAAAAAAGATACTCATTTACTATATTTAGGAAAAAGGAGTTTTTCATTTGTATCTACAGGAATAAATGAAAATGAAATTATTTTATATGAAGACTCTTATTATAATGGGGTTCAATATTTAAACTATGAAATAAATACTAATTTTAATTCATTTAATGAATATATATCATATATAAGTTACTCTCCAAATAGTGATTATTTAGCAATAGAAACAGAATCAGGCGTTAAATTATATAATAAGCAGTTTGAAAAGCAGAAAGAATTAACAAATATAACAAACTTAAGTGGCTGGAAATATGCAGATGAAATAATAGGGATAGCAGAAATAGACGCAGGAAAAGTGTTAAGGTATATAACTAAAGAAAATGAAATAGTTAAAGAAATACTGATTTCATCTAATGTTCAGGTTTTGCAGTATTATCCTGATGGGAAGTGGGTTTTATGTCAGTTAGATGAAAACCCCATAGA
>JAAELK010000474.1 GCA_024226935.1 Desulfobacteraceae bacterium | reverse complement strand
TCTCCTTTCTTTTTGGGAAAAAAGTTAAAAATTGCTGTTTGGGAGGTTCTCTATGCTTCTACTACAATTTTAACACCTGACAAATCCTTTTTTGAGCTAACCGCGGGGTTTGAGGGTTAGAATAACAGATGAATTTAATAATAATTTTACCAGGAGCAAATTATGGCTGTCGGATGGGCTCGCGACGGAGCCGTTCAAGAACAGATTGATGCCAGTGTGAAGGATGCAGTAAAACAAGCCAGAAAAAATCTGCCGCAGGGTAAAAGTAAAACCCACTGCATGGAATGCGACAAGCCTATCCCTGAAGCTCGCCGCAAAGCTGTTCCAGGTGTTTGCCTGTGTGTTAAATGTCAATCAGAACTTGAAGCACAGCAAACTGTATCTACCAATTTCAATCGACGAGGCAGCAAAGACAGTCAATTAAAATAAGATCAAAAAGGTTTGCCATGGACACCAACAACCGCACCATTTCAACCCAAGACGGACGCAATATTCGAATCATTGAGGCGGGTCAACCCGATGGGATACCCATACTTGTGCATAACGGAACGCCTGGTTCAAAACTTTTATATAATCCCTGGATCAAAGACGCAAAATTGCGCGGCATTCGGCTAATAAGCTATGACCGTCCTGGTTATGGAGGTTCAACCCCCCAGCCGGGGCGTACAGTGGCCAGCACAGCCGATGATGTTGCCACAATTGCAAAGGAACTAGGTTTAAATCGGCTGGCGGTTTGGGGAGTATCGGGAGGTGGTCCACATGCTCTGGCTTGCGCAGCTTTATTACCCAATCTGGTCGTGGCCGCAGCGGCACTGGCTTCGCCAGCTCCATATCAGGCTGACGGTTTAGATTGGTTTGCCGGTATGGGGAAAGACAACATTACAGAGTTCAGCGCCGCCCTCGAAAGCCGAAAAGCCCTTGAACAATTTATAGGAGATGCTACTTCCGGTATATTAAACTCAACTCCCGGGACCATTATCCAGACATTTAATTCGCTTCTAAGTCCCGTCGATGCTGCTGTGCTTACAAAAGAGGTCGCAGGCTATCTGCTTGATTGCATTCAAAAAGGAATCCACAAAAAAAAAGGATGGCTGGATTGATGACGACCTTGCCCTCATCCAAGGGTGGGGGTTTGAGTTGAGCCAAATTAAAATTCCCGTAATGGTCATGCAAGGCGCACAAGATAAAATGGTACCATTTTCCCATGGAAAGTGGATAGCTAATAACATCCCTAATGTCAACGCTTGCCTCTTGCCGGAAGATGGTCATTTTACTCTTTTGGCTAACCGCATTCCAGATGTTCACACTTGGCTTCTAAGTAAGATCTAAAAAAACATATCATGCATAAACAAAATTTTATAGTGATGACCGGAGGCCCAGGCTCTGGCAAAACCACAGTCATCGAAGAGCTAAAATTACGAGGTTTCACCTGTGCCAAAGAGATCGGTCGTAAAATAATTAAGGAACAAGTTGCACAGGCAGGCAAAGCTTTGCCATGGAAAGAGATCTTCACTAACGATATCGAGCGCAAACAAGATTTCACAAAGGCTGTTGCTACTTACGAAATAATGGTTAAAGCCTACACAGACAACTGTTACAAATTAATTAAAGTACCATTTGGTTCCGTCACAGAACGGGTAACATTTATCTTAACTACAGTGAAGCAGCTAATAAATTTATGACTATATTAATCGAGACGAAACGTCTTCAAATGAGAGAATTTACCCTTAATGATATCGACGCAGTATATAAATTTTTGACCTGCCATGATGTAACTCGCTTCACCGGAGATGATGGCGCTATTAAAAATAAAAAAGATGCCGAAAAGTTTTAGGCCTTAAAAAAATTATCGGAGAAGTTGTAGACGAAAATATTGCATCGAATAAATTATTGTTAAAGGTAGGCTTTCGCCACGTGGATACATATAAAAAATATGGTTTTACAATTAATCGTTATGAGTAATATATCATCTGCAAAAAATGGTGGTAAATATGACCCCTTCCGGGCACAGACAAAAAACGCCCCTTTTAACAAAGTATAGAAATTGTCTATCCTTTTCCCCCATCATTATCAAAACTATCACTTTGACTTCAATACCCCATTGGTTTAGATTTTCCTGTATAAATTGCTAACCAGGAGATCTCCATGTTCAAAGACTCAAATTGCGCCACTGCCCCCCCTGTAACTTTTAACCCATTGACCCGGATTGCAGCAGATTGCAACGGATGCGGGACCTGTACAAAAACTTGTGCCTTCCTGTCCAAATACCAAACTCCCAACCTTATGGCACAGCTTCATACCAAAAAGCCTGACACTTGTTATTCCATGGCTTTTGAATGCAGCCTTTGTGGGCTCTGCACGGCCACATGCCCCCAGGGGCTTGATCCTTCCGCCATGTTCCTTGACTTCAGGCAAAAAGCTGTTCAAACGGAGCAAAATAAACTGGAAGCCTATAAGGGCATCTTAAATTATGAAAAAAAAGGCTGCTCAAAACGTTTTTCCTTTTACAGTCTGCCGGAACTGTGTGACACCATCTTTTTCCCGGGATGCACCCTTCCCGGTACCCGGCCCCAAAATACCCTCAGGGCCTTTGAATATCTGAAAACCAGAATCGACAATCTGGGCATTGTTCTGGATTGCTGCACCAAGCCATCCCATGATCTTGGCAGACAAGAATTTTTTAATTCCATGTTTGCAGAAATGGAAAACTTCCTGCTGGAAAATAAGATTACTACCATCGTAGTCGCCTGCCCCAACTGCCATAAAATCTTTAAAACCCATGGCAAGCAATTTAATGTCAAGACCATTTATGAAATCATGGACGAGGACAACACTGTATCAAAGCTTTGGTCCACAGAAGCTGTAACCGTCCACCCCCTGTGTCAGGATAGATGTCGTCTCAATTAAAAATTAAATTTGGGGCATTGAGGTGATAAATATGGGATATTCTATCCAATTAAAAGAAGCCGTGTTAAAAAAGGTATTACAGGGAAACAAACCCCATTATGAAAT
>JAAELK010000473.1 GCA_024226935.1 Desulfobacteraceae bacterium | reverse complement strand
TCAGATAAACGAAGATGGATTGCAGACATCTCCTCTTCAAGTCTTAACAGATTGATCCTGGGGGTTCTGCCGTCTATCTGGACACCATAGGAGCGGTTTCTGACCCGGCCACCGAATGCCAGGCGCTGTACATAATAATACCGGGCGGCTTTTTGGATATCAGTCAGTCCCCGGGCCTCCAATTGATCTTTCCAGTCTTTGAACATCTCTCTGGATGTTAGCAGCCATTTGAACTGTTTTAAGAACTCTTCAAGGTGATTCTGAACCACACGATAAAAAGATATAAGATCACTATCAAGGTCGTTTATGACCTCCACTTTTGATGGTGGTTTTCTAAAGAACACCCAGGCACCACCGGAAAATACTTCACAATAGATTTTGTGTTCAGGGATTAAAGATACAATTTGCTTTGATAATTTTGATTTACCGCCAATATAGGCTAAAGGGCTTTTCATGGACTTTTTTCCTTGTGCTGCTAATTTGAGTTTGGTATATCCCTGTCGCTTGGTCCAAGCAAAGGGAGTTGTCATTGACTTGATGTCTGGTCTGGTATTGCAGTCCATTCGCTCTGGAAGTGTTACAGCACTTACCAGGGCAACTTCCCTATCTATTATATGTTTATTTTTTAGGTACTTCAGATTCAAAAGAAACGACAAATCCTGCATCATCTATTTTAGATGTGACTTTTGTCAGACCCCATAAGCCGTTTACGCCGGGCCTAATTCCTGCCACATTGATTTGTCCTTCGGCCAAAAGATCGGTTCGTCCT
>JAAELK010000472.1 GCA_024226935.1 Desulfobacteraceae bacterium | reverse complement strand
GTCGCCCCTACTGTTTCAGAATAGGAGTTTGTGGTTGAATAGGACCACTCCGCCGAAACTTTTTGAAATCCAAAGGCCTTGGCTTCAACCCCCATTTTTACACCCATTGTGGAGCTGACGCCATTGGTGTTGGACCAACTGTCGGTTGAGGTGCCTCCCTCGCTATAGGTCATGCGAAGTTGCATATTCTGGGTTTCAGGTGTCTCGTTTATTCCAACGCTATCAGCCAGAAAACCCTGCTCTGCAGTTCCCAGGGTGACATTATTGTCAAATTCAATCCCCTGGAACTCAAGTTTTAAAGGTGTTGCCACTATCAAGCTGATACTGTCTATCACAGAGCTGCTATTGCCCCTGAAACCGACCACAACACTGCTATAATGATTGTCTTCGTCACCGACAAAAAAACCGCCCCCCGACTTCCAGGCATTATTCTCACCAAACGTATATTGGTTTCCATTCGTTGTTTTTAAAAAAATACGGGAGATACGTGCATCGGTGTCATCATGGTATTCCGACTGATAAATCATTCCTTTCCAAATATATTCATCCATATCAAATTTTGCAGTAATGGCAGTACCAGTTGAGGCCCCGGCCGAACTGCTCCCCCCATAAAGGTAATCGACCTTGACTCCCGTCAAATATGTGCCATTGGAATAAAAAGTAAGAGATGATATTTTATCACCGGGGATTTGCCTTGACCAGCCGTCAATGGCTTCAAACGCAGAGCCCCCCTGGCCGCCATAAAGCCATGGGTATGCCTGGGGGGTTAGATAATCTTTGTTCACATCCCCATCCTGGTCTGCGGCAAAAAGATAATTGGTAAAGAAAAAGCTGAATATCACTATTGTTAAGGCTATAATTTTTTTCATCTGTTTTTCCTTTATGTTAATTTAAGCCATTTTGTTGACGGAATGCTATCTCTTTTTCCGACATCATCCATCCCGGATCATCCATGGGAATAGTTATGGAATCGATACCAAGACTTTCTTTGGTATCGAGGATAAAAACTTCCTGGGTTTTTGATTTTGAGGGAGCTTGAGAAAGGCTTAAATTATAGGGTCCCCAATCATCTTTGTATTTATCATAGATAATTTTATTTCCATCATCATCAACATAACCTATATCAAGCCATTGGGTATAGGTGGAAATCGATGTTGCATTGTCAAGTTGCCCGGTCATATAAAAGAGCCTGTCGTCATAGGGATTCTTAAAGGTTGCAGTGTAGGGAAATGAAGCAGTACTCTGGTAGACGGTTCCCTTCATTGCATAGATGGCCTTGGCAGGAACGATAAGGGAAAACACCGAGGTGTTAGATACTGTGGAGTTGACCGAGGTGGTCGCCCCTACTGTTTCAGAATAGGAGTTTGTGGTTGAATAGGACCACTCCGCCGAAACTTTTTGAAATCCAAAGGCCTTGGCTTCAACCCCCATTTTTACACCCATTGTGGAGCTGACACCATTGGTGTTGGACCAACTGTCGGTTGAAGTGCCTCCCTCGCTATAGGTCATGCGAAGTTGCATATTCTGGGTTTCAGGGGTTTCGTTTATTCCCACGCTATCAGCTAAAAAGGCTTGTTCTGCAGTTCCCAGGGTGACAGTATTGTCAAATTCAATCCCCTGAAATTCAAGTTTTAAAGGTGTTGCCACTATTAAGCTGATACTGTCTATCACAGAACCGCTATTGCCCCAGAAACCGACCACAACACTGCTATAATGATTATCCCATTCGGCCGTGCGAAATGATCCCCCCATTCTCCAGGGGTTGTCCTTACCAAAATCATATTTATTCCCTTTGGTGGTTTCTATGATGATCCGGGGAACCTTTGCACTGGTGTCACCATAGGGGCCGGATTGATAAAGCATTCCCCTCCAGATATACTCATCTGGGTCCAGGGTTGCCGTAATGGCGGTGCCAGTTGAGGCCCCGGCCGAACTGCTCCCCCCATAAAGGTAATTGACCTTGACCCCCGTTAAATATGTGCCATTGGAATAAAAAGTAAGAGATGATATTTTATCACCCGGGATTTGCCTTGACCAGCCGTCAATGGCCTCAAATTTACTCCCTCCTTCACCGCCATAAAGCCACGGGTATGCCTGGGGGGTTAGATAATCTTTGTTCACATCCCCATCCTGGTCTGCGGCAAAAAGATAATTGGTAAAGAAAAAGCTGAATAACACTATTGTTAAGGCTATAATTTTTTTCATCTGTTTTTCCTTTATGTTGATATATTATCGTTTTATAATGTTTCATTAAGAAACATTATGGGTGTATAGACTCAATATAATTTCATAAATAGTAGGTGTCAAGCACTTTAACAGGGGTCTATAAAGAAATAATGATAGCGCATTTTATTGTTTTTTAATTTCATATTGTTTCATATTGGTTCATATCCCTTGATTCAAGGCTATTTTCCCAGGGGAAGAGACCATGGCATCAGGCTTGAAAAAAAAACAGCTTGGCGGTATAAGTAAAATCAAAAATTTAATTTTTGGAGTTCAAAATAATAGCTTATGACAAATACCAAACATATTCATCATTTTCCGGTCCAGGTTTATTACGAAGATACTGACCATTCCGGCGTGGTTTACCATGCCAATTATCTAAAATTTTTTGAACGGGCCAGGGAAAATATTATCGGCGTAGAAAACCTGTCTAAGATGTGGCATGAAGAGCAAGTCGGATTTGTCGTTTATAAAACAAGTTTAGGCTTCCATGAAGGGGCTGAGTTTGGAGATCTCCTGGATATTCGAACCACATGGGAAAAGCAGGGGGATTACCGGATTGTTTTTTCCCATGAGGCCTGGCGACCGAAAGCTGAAAAACCAGCCGTTTCCTGCACTCTGGAACTGGTATGTCTGGGGGCCAAAAAAAAACTTATGGTTATCCCGGATCTTGGGTTTTTAAATTAGCGCTTGAACGAAAACTCACCCATCTGCCGCGTTGCTGCAAAAGTTTGAATCCTCATGTACAATAGTACACTCCGGGTTCAAACTTTCTTGCGCCTTGCATATGGGCAAGTTTTCATCCAAGCCCGGGTTTTCGGGCAGCCATAAATTAACTATTCAAGTCAGTTTTTTCAAGATTTCTTCCTTTCGGTTTATATGAAACTCCCGATATCAAAAGAGAGTTTCAATCTTTATTGTGAGCGGAACCAAGGGCAAAATCCCTGGTCCGCCCATGGCGGTTATTACTATATAGACCCGGCAATAAATTCTGGGTGAAATTTACTAGCGGGTATATTTTTTGAGAAATTACCCGCATTTTATAAAAAAAAGAAATTGATCCAACTTCGATTAAGAATCCTTGTTTAAGGCCGTTGTTGCGACCAGAGCTGGAATCAGGCAAATAAATTGCCCGGGTTTTTCTATTTTTTTATTGACAAATCGGCTGGTTTCTTTTAAATCAATTCCTACGAATTTAGTAGGAAATTATCTGGGTAAAAATTGGACAAATAAACAATCTCTTAAAGATCAACCAGGGGATCGGGTTATGTTAAGACAAAAACCTTTTAGGCTGGTGTTCATAACAACAGTACTTTTATTTTTCTTTCCTTTAATTGCTTTTAGCAATGTAAAAAACATGAACGATTCAGGTGAAAAGCGACCTGATATTGTGACCATTGACATCCCGTCCTCTCCATCCCACAAAGATATGCCGGCGGTTGAATTCAAGCATGATCTGCACAGTCGGGTACTCGAGGGGCAGTGTTTGAAATGTCATGAAAAGAAAGATGATGCTGTCATCTTTAAATTCAAGCGGACCGAAGATATTTCGGGCCAGGATTTTATGGATCTTTACCATGATAATTGTATTGTCTGCCATGAAGAGATGAAAAAAGCTGGTGAGACTGCGGGGCCCACGGCAACAGAATGTCGAGGTTGCCATAACGCCAATTTCAAGCTGGAATCATCCTGGAAGAAAATTGATTTTGACCGCTCCTTGCATTTCAGGCATGAAAGCGCCAAAGCGATCCCCTCAGCCATTAAAACCCAGGAAACCAATTGTAATGTCTGCCATCATAGTTACAATGAAAAGACCAAGGCTATTTTTTACCAGAAGGGTGAAGAAGAGGCCTGTGTATACTGTCATAAAGAGACTGCCTCCGACGGTATAAGAAATACCCGGGATGCCGCCCATGATTCGTGTGTGGTCTGTCATCTCCAGCTTGAGGAACAAAAGATAGAAGCCGGTCCCGTCGATTGTAAAGGATGTCACACCATTGCCGGTCAGGAGAAAATTAAAGTTATCAAAGATGTGCCGAGACTTCAGCGAAACCAGCCGGATACCGTTCTTTTGACTGGATGGACTGAGCTGGGTACAGACAAGGCAGCAAACGAAAAAATTATTGCCCAGCAGATGGATGCAGTAGCCTTTGATCATAAATTCCACGAAAGCCGGACCCAAAATTGTCAAGCCTGTCACCATAAAGCCCTGGAAAAATGTAGTTCCTGTCATACCGATAAGGGCGACAAGAAAGGCGGATATGTAAAGCTTGACCAGGCCATGCATGCCGTTGGTAAATCCCAAAGTTGTCTGGGCTGTCACAATGAACTTAAAAAGGCCAGTGAGTGTGCCGGTTGTCATTTTCAGATGCCGGATCAAGCATTTAAAGATAATGCCTGTGTATCCTGCCACAATGTGGATGCCAAAGCCCAACCCATGGATCGGCTTGTTGACAAGGAAGCATCGGCGAATTTGGCCCGGGAAGTTCGTGAAACCCTGGCAAACAATTATTCAAAAGTTTCCATTGATAAAATACCTGAAGAGGTTGTCATCAATACTATTGAAGATGTTTACAAACCCAGTAAGTTCCCCCATCGAAAGGTGGTCCAGGCAATTTTTGAAAAAGTTGGGGATAATGCCATGGCAAAAACTTTCCATGGGAATGAACTAACCCTTTGTGTGGGGTGTCACCATAATAGTCCTGCCACCCTGACCCCACCCAAGTGTGGGTCCTGTCATGGAAAAACACCGGATCTTACGACGGGAAAACCCGGGCTTAAGGGGGCATACCATGGTCAGTGCATCACCTGTCATCAGAAGATGGAAGTTAAAAGCCCGGCGCCGACCGATTGCGTTAAATGCCATGAAAAAAAAGCCTCCTAGAAGAGTGCTGTAAAATTTTAAGTGCCATAGAAAAAAATAATAAAACATTTGTCATATAAGCGAATAAAGGTGGATTTATGGCTATTTCCCGAAGAAAGTTTCTTGGCTGCATAACCGCAGCATTAGGAACAACCACAGGTGCGGGGGCTCTTGCCCATGCTGCATCCAATAAAGATTTTACGGGGTATCCTGATAGCTTTGGTGTCCTCCACGACAGTACAAAATGTATTGGATGCCGAAAATGTGAACAGGCCTGCAACGAGGTGAATTCGCTTGCCAAGCCTGGAAAACCCTTTGATGACCTGACCGTGCTGGATCAAAAGAGAAGAACCGGGGAAGCAAGCTATACCATCGTAAATAAATTTGGCAACCCCCCTGTCTTTGCCAAAACCCAATGCAACCACTGCCAGGAACCTGCCTGTGCGTCGGCTTGTTTTGTAAAGGCCTTGAAAAAGGATCCCTCTGGAGCTGTAACCTATGACGAATCCTTGTGTGTTGGATGCCGATATTGTATGGTGGCCTGTCCCTTTAATATTCCTGCCTATACCTATAATGATCCCTTAACCCCCAAGGTAACCAAATGCACCATGTGTCTGCCCCGGATAAAAGAAGGCAAACTTCCAGGATGTGTGGAAATCTGTCCCAGGGAAGCGCTGATTTTTGGGAAACGTGACAAGCTTGTTACCCTTGCCTGGGAAAAAATAGACCGAAATCCTGATCACTATTTTAAGCATCTTTACGGAGAACATGAAATGGGGGGTACAAGCTGGTTATATTTATCCCAGGTTCCTTTCACAAAGATTGGTATGAGAGAAGACCTAGGGGTTACATCTGCTCCTAAGCTTACCTCTGGGGCTTTGGGGGCTGTTCCTATTATCGTGGGGTTGTGGCCGGTACTATTGACAGGTGTATATGCCATTTCAAAACGAAAAGAGAAAATTGCCGAAGAAGAGCAGGAAAGTGCAGTTCAAAATGCTAAAGATCTGGCAAGCCAAGAGATGAAAGATCAGCTTTTAAAGCTTTCAAAGAAAATGACCAAAGAAAAAGAGACCGCCATTGCCAACGGGGTGAAAAAGGCCCTTGTTGAAGTAGAAGAAGCGGCCAAAAAGGCTGAACAAGCCGCCGCGGATGCGGCTGAAGATGCAACAAATCCAGAGACAACCTCTGATGATTCCGAAAAAGAGGAGGAATAAATGGTGGCCCAAGATCAACCCATGGAAAAAAGTTCTATTTTAACACCCTTTAATGTGATCACCAGCATCATTCTCTTTGTTGGGGTCATTTTGATGTTTCTCAGGTTCACCCGGGGAATAGGAGCTGTGACCAATCTTGACAACAATAATCCCTGGGGATTATGGATTGGATTTGATCTGCTCTGCGGTGTGGCCCTGGCAGCAGGAGGATACGTCACTTCTTCTGCCTGTTACGTGTTTGGTTTGAAACGTTTTCATTCAGCGGTAAGACCTGCTATTCTTACAGCCTTTCTGGGGTATGCCCTGGTGGTCTTTGCCCTTAATTTTGACGTGGGCCGCCCCTGGAAACTGCCCTATCCAATTTTTGTTTCCCAGGGTACCTCTTCTCTGCTTTTTGAAGTGGGTCTTTGCGTGTTTCTCTATTTGACTGTGTTGTTTGTGGAAGCGACCCCCGCCGCCTTTGAATGGCTGGGTTTTAAAAAACTGCGTACCTGGGTGGTTCGTCTGACTCTGGTCCTCACCATTTTCGGCGTGGTACTTTCCACCCTGCACCAGTCCTCTCTGGGGGCGTTATTTATGATCGTTCCCTCAAAACTGCATCCTTTGTGGTATTCGGGATATTTACATGTTTATTTCTTTATTTCCAGTATATTTGCCGGTATGTCCATGGTGATCTTTGAAGGCAGTATGGCCCATCGTTGGCTCCATGATAAGATGGATGCCACCCACCTGGCCCAATCCGATGGAGTGGTGTTGGGATTTGGAAAAGCTGCTTCTTTTATGATGATGGGCTATGTGGGGATTAAGATTATAGGGATTGCCGTGGATAATAATTGGCATTATCTTTCCACGGGATGGGGAGCCTGGTTCCTGCTGGAACTTATCGGATTTGTCCTTTTTCCGGCTATTCTTTATGGTATGGGAGCCAGGGAAAAAAACTTAACTTTTATCCGGATCGCATCCTTGTGGACGGTTTTAGGCATAATCCTCAACCGGCTCAATATCTCTGTTATTGCATTTAACTGGCAACTGCCTTCGGACCTGCGATATGTGCCAAGTTTTATGGAGGTTGGCACCACTATCTTTATCATAACTTTGGGTGTGGTGGTTTATAAATTTATCGTAACCAGAATGCCCATTTTGTATGAACATCCTGATTATAAAGAAGAGCATTAATAAGGGGAATCAACCATGGAATTTTTTACTTTCCACGATTTTATGACATATACCAAGGGAATTACCTACCTTGTTATGGGTGCAATTTTAATTTTTATGCCGCTGTATTGGCTTTATCTGACGGATCGGGATGATTAAAAAAAATGATTGATGAATTATTATTGTATAATAACGGCCATGGGCCGCTTTAGAAGTTCCATCGGCTTGCCCACAATAAAATATGAAAGAATTCGATAAGTTGATTGGTTCTTTCATATAAATCTACTAGGAATATGGAGGCAATAATGCATGCATTATTAACAGGGCCCTTTTTTTATGGTTCGTTTGGGATCTGTGTTATCGGAATGATTGTTAGATTTTATCAATATTTTAACGGTCTTTCCTGGCAGCTTGACAGGGTTGCATATAAACAATATCCGGCCATGGGCTTTAGGGGGGCTGTTCGATCAATTTACAAATGGCTTATCCCCTATGGAACGTATGGATGGAGAAGTCAGCCTGTGATGACTGCAGCATTTTTCGGCTTCCACATTGCAGTGGTGTGTCTGCCACTGTTTCTTCTGGGTCATAATGTGTTTTTGAAAGAAAAATTCGGGTTTTCCCTGTTTACCATCACTACCCCGGTTGCAGATTTTTTAACCTGGATGGCATTGGTAAGTTTGGCTTTTTTGATTCTGCGGCGGTTGATTCTTCCGGAAGTCAGGATAATGACCGACAAAAAGGATTGGGGAGTATTGATACTTTCTCTGGCACCCCTTGTCACAGGTTTGTTGACCCGCTACCAGATAGGCGATTATCTATTCTGGTTGAATGCACATATTTTGACGGGAGAGCTGGTCCTGGTGGCCATTCCCTTTACAAAATTGTCCCATGTATTTTTGTTTTTTGCTTCCCGCGCCCAGCTTGGAATGGATTTTGGTATAAAAAGAGGTGGACTAAAAGGATCAAAGATGGCCTGGTAGTTTAATTTATATTAACACCGGCATTTTAAGGAGAATATCCATGCCAGAAGGTAGTTTATGCAATAAAAAACCCGTTGACACAGCCGAAGGCGTAACAACCCTTCTTGCTGACAAGAGCGGTAAGACATACTATGAAGAGATGAAAAGTTTGGACGTGGATTCCGATCTTTTATGGAAAACAATCCAGAATACCTGTAAATCACGCATGCGAACCTGGCTTGAAATTTGTGCCCATTGCGGCATGTGTGCGGATAGCTGTTTTCTGTATCTTGCAAATAAAAAGGATCCCAAGCAGGTTCCCGCCTATAAAATCCAGTCGACCCTTGGTGAAATTATCAAAAAAAAAGGCAAAGTAGACAATGCCTTCATGCTCCATGCCATGGAAGTTGCCTGGGCACAATGCACCTGCTGTAATCGCTGCGGCACTTATTGTCCCCATGGAATTGATACCGGAATTATGTTCGGATATCTTCGGGGTCTTTTATACCAGCAGGGGTTTACCCCCTGGGAAATGAAAATCGGTGCCGGCATGCACAGGGTCTACAATGCCCAGATGGACATATCCAGCGAAGATTATATTGATACCTTTGAATGGATGATTGAGGAAAATGAGGACGAATGGCCAGGGCTTGCCGTTGAGGTGGATAAAAAGAACGCTGATATCATGTATACAGTTAATGCAAGGGAAGCCAAACATTATCCCGAAGACCTGGCTGAAGCTGCCATTTTATTCCATGTCGCAGGAGAAAACTGGACCATACCTGCAAGGGGTTGGGAACAAAGCAGTCTGGCTATGTTTGCCGGAGACTGGGCCGCCTGCAAGATGCAGGTGGACTGTGTTTATGATGCCATGGAACGCCTGGAACCCAAACGAATGGTTGGAACCGAATGTGGTCATGCCCATAGGGCTACTGTTGTGGAAGGGCCCTATTGGGCGGGCAGAAAAAGTGGCAGACCCCCCGTTGAATCCATTCACTATATTGAATGGCTGGCAGAAGCCTTAAGAACCGGTAAACTCAAGATTGATCCCGCAAAAAGAATCAAAGAGCCTGTCACCTTGCAGGATTCTTGCAATTATGTCAGAAACCATGGATTAAAAAAAATTGCCAGGGAAATCATATCCTATATTGTAGAACCCGGCTATTTCATAGAGATGTGTCCCAATAAGGAGCACAATTTTTGCTGCGGCGGCGGGGGTGGTTTTAATGGCATTGGTTACTTTAGAAAACAAAGGAATGTAGGGCTTAAAATCAAAAGGGATCAAATTATTGCAACTGGTGCTAAACTTGTGATTGCGCCCTGTCATAATTGCTGGGATGCCATCCGTGACCTTGAAGAAGAGTTTGACATCGGTATTAAATGGTCATTTTTAAAGCCTTTGATAGTCAAGATGCTTATAGTTCCAGATCATCTCAAACCCAAGGAAGAAGATGAATAAAGCCTGTTATCCACTATGAGGCTGACCACAAAAAGTCGGTATGGCACAAGACTTGTGCTTGATATAGGGGTGTTCGGTGCTCAAAAACCTGTTCCTTTAGGGGATGTTTCAAAGCGCCAGAATATTTCCCTGAAATATCTGGAACAATTAACGGTCAAGTTGAAAAAAGCCGGACTGATTAAAAGCCAGAGGGGGGCATCCGGCGGTCATATGCTGGCCAAACCCCCCGGGCAAATAAGCATCGGCATGATTGTTCGTGCCTTGGAAGACAAAATAGCAATCATCGATTGTGCCGAAGATCAGAAAAATTCCTGCGGGATCTGCAATACAGCCGGGGATTGCTTGTCCCGGTGGGTCTGGATAAAGGCCTCCAATGCAATGTTTGACTGCCTTGATAATATCACAGTGGAACAGCTTTTAGATATGGCTAAAGCAAATCCCCAACCCACCTGTAAAGACAAGCATATACCCTCTTAACTATTTTTTTTTCTGGTCATGATCTCCAGAATTACTTCGTCGGTCTGTTGCATTCCTGATTGGGCAAGTTCCCCTATATTTCGGATAGTGGCTTCCACATTTTCCCCGATAATACCATCTCCTGAATCAAGGGATCTGCTGTTGATAGACAGAGTTACTGCGTCAAATGCCGAATAGATACCGGTAGCGATTTTCATGGCACAGGAAGCTTTGGCTCCATCGCAGATGACACCGGAAATATTGCCAAGAGTGTTGGTTATGGAGGAACCTATCACCTTGTAATTTCCTCCCATGAGATATGCCAGGGCACCGCTGACGGCGGCAGAGGCACAAATAACCCCACAAAAGGCAGAGAGGCGGCCGATTTTGGTTTTTATATGTACTGTTGATAAATGGGAAATGAAAAGACCGCGGATCAACTCGTCTTCATCCACACCCTTGTCGCGGCAATACTGAATAATTGGAAGAGATGCCGCCATGCCCTGGTTTCCGGAACCGGAAGTTGTCATTACCGGGAAGGGGCATCCGCTCATGCGGGCATCACTGCCGGCAGCAGCCATCAGGGCACAACGGTTCCTTTGATCATCTCCATAGAGACCAGCCTTGATATTATCCTGGATACATTGGCCCAGATTGACTCCATACTTTCCTTTAAGGCCTTCTTGGGCAATCTTGCTATTCAGGTTTGTAACTTGTCTGAATATGGGTCGGATAAGTTCCAGGTCAATGGTTTTTGCCAATTCATAAATCATTTCAATGGAAAGAACTTCACGGTCTTTTAAGGGTGAATTAAAATCGGCATCTTTACAGGGCTGGCTTAGAATCACCTCTCCATTTTTTATGACCTGGGTAATATTGGTATGGGTGTGTTTGACCTCCACACTGACTATATCATTACCGGCAAATGCCTGGATTTTGATATACAATTTAATATCGGTTTTTTCGTGGATGACTTCCACCAAATCCCTTTTAATAAATTGCTTAACTTCTTCCATGGCTTTTGGGGTCACGCAGCTTATAACCAGCAGTTCTTTGTCAGGGTCACCTGCAAGGGCTCCCATGGCGGCAGCTACTTCAATACCGGCAAGCCCGCCGCTGTTCGGGACCACAACACTTTTAACATTTTTTATTATATTCCCTGAAACAAACACCTTCAGGCGCTCCGGGGTTTTGCCCAGCAATTGTCGGGCTTTTGCTGCCACATAGGCCACGGCAATGGGCTCGGTACAACCTTCTGCCGGAACCACTTCTTCTTTGAGAATACCCATTACCTTATCAAGGATTTCTTGATTGAATTGCATTTTTATATCCGGATATCAATACCCGCTCCCTGTGTCGTTTATATGAAACTCCCGATATACCAGAAGAGAGTTTCAATCTTTGTTGTGGGCAGAAATTAAGGGTAAAATCCCTGCTCCGCCCATGGCGGTTATTTAGTGCTTGGTATTGTGTTCTTTGGATTCCCAAAGAACACAATGCCTTGTTGTTTTTATTTGGATATTTCCCTGGGATCGGTCATGTTTTCAGGACGGAGCATATCGTCCAATTTTTCTTTTGTCATCCATTCTTTGTGCAATACCAACTCATAGACACTTTTGCCGGTTTTCAAAGCTTCCTTGGCAATGGCTGCCGATTTTTCATATCCCAATACCGGTACCAGAGCTGTTACCAGGCCGATACTGTTTTCCACATATCCTCGGCAAACATCCCGATTGGCTTCAATTCCGGCAATACATCTGCTGGTAAGGGTGATACAGGCATTTTTCAGAATCAACATGCCATGGAGAAGGTCGTAGGCAATGATGGGTTCTGCCATGCAAAGTTCCATTTCGCTGGCCTCGGCTGCCATGGATACTACGGCATCATATCCGATGATCTGGTAACAGATCTGGTTAACAAGCTCTGGTATTACGGGGTTGACCTTGCCGGGCATAATAGAAGATCCCGGCTGCATGGATGGAAGATTTATCTCATTCAGGCCACATCTGGGACCAGATGACATCCATCGTAGATCATTACATATTTTTGACAGGGAAACAGCAGCTCGTTTCAAGGTGGCTGACATCTGTACAAAGGCTCCGGCATTCTGGGTGGCTTCTACCAGATTTCTTGCCCGGCGCAGGGAAAACCCACTGACTTCGGATAATTTCTGGGTTACCAGGCTGGAATAACCTGGAGGGCTGTTGATTCCGGTTCCGATGGCAGTTGCGCCCATGTTTATATCATGGAATTCTCCCTCCACTGACTTTAAGGCCCTGGCGGCACTCTCAATCATGACGGCATAGGCGGAAAATTCCTGACCCAGGGTCATGGGAACAGCATCCTGGTTTTCGGTACGCCCCATCTTAAGGACATCGGAAAACTCTTCGGCTTTGATTTCCAGGATCTTTGTAAGTCCGCTCATGGCAGCTAAAAGGTCTTCAAGGGATAAAAGTACAGCCAGTTTGATGGCGGTGGGGTAAACATCATTGGTAGATTGAGAGCAATTAAGATGGTCGTTGGGGTGGAGATGGGAATAGTCTCCTTTGCGCTGTCCCAAAATTTCAAGTCCTCTGTTGGCAATAATTTCATTGGCCATCATATTGGTGGAGGTACCAGCTCCTCCTTGGAACATATCCACCATGAATTGATCATGAAATTTGCCTTCTATGATCTCATCGCAAGCCTGGCAAATTGCCTGCATCCGATCTTTATCTAAAACCTCTAATTCATGGTTGGCCATGGCAGCAGCTTTTTTGACAAAGGCTAAGGATTTGATCAGATGTTCAAAGTTTTTCACCCGGATACCGGATATGGAAAAATTTTCCATGGCACGTAATGTCTGAATCCCGTAGTAGACGTGACCCGGCAGGACTCTTTCTCCAAGGGAATCTTTTTCCAGGCGGGATTCTCCAAAGATTTGCTCTTCCCCGCCTTCGGCCAGATATCGTTCAGAAGACCTTTGCAGGCGTTCACTGATGCCTTCTGCAACCGAAGCAACAATTCTGTAAAAGCTCTCTGGGTTTTCCTGACGATAGGTTTTCAATATCGGGATTGAAAGTTCGAGGATTGTAGCTCCGTTTTGGGTAAAGGCGCTGGTGGAATGGGGGCGCTGGTCTAAAAACGCACTTTCAGAAATAACGGCACCTGGTTTTAATGTGGCCAGTTCCCGGGTAACTCCATGGAGCCCCCGGATAATAGATACTTCTCCGTCAATGACAAAACCTGCCCAGGTTCTTGGAGTGGATTCCCGAAAAATCCAGTCCTCACTGCTGTAGGTGGTGGTTTTGCCCATTAATAGCAAGTTGTTTAAATCTTTTTTGTTTATACCAATATCTTTGGATAAATCATTAAGTATTTCATCAATGGTAACCATTCTTTATTGTTGCTCCTTGTATAGTTTCTATTTATTAAAAATAATGATTTAGTAAATGTTCTCTATAACCGATCAATTTATTTTTAATAATTCAAATCGTCAGTGTATCATATCTGGAAATTATATGAAAGAAATACCAAAAATAGTCAATGCTTGTAAACCTTTGTGGATAGAGCATATTCGCTCATAATATATTAGCGGATACTAATAGGTTTTTTTGTTTTTTATGGACAAAATTACTAGGTGTAGGAAAGCTACCCCATAAGATTCCCATACAAAACATTGACAGTCCTAATATCACTTTATATAGTGCCCTATTAATTTAAAATTCGTGGGGAATGTGATTTTCCTGCGGAAGGAGTTTGCTATATTTTTAACAGCATCAAGGAGGTGCCCGTGAAAGACGAACAACAGTTACTAGAAAATCAACAAGAGGAAACAGGCGTTTCCAGGAGAAGTTTTTTAAAAACCGTTACCGGAACAGCTGCCGGAATAGGTATTTCGCAAGTTTTGAATCCCGCTCTTATTTACGCCCTCGAAAAAGGGTTGAAAAAACATCCGGTTCTCTGGATTCAAGGCCAGGGTTGTACCGGCTGTTCTGTTACATTGCTCAACAGCACGTCTCCCCCCATTGCCGATATCCTTCTCAAGATTATAAGTTTGCAGTTTAATCCTACTGTGCAAGTTTCCGAAGGTGAAATGGCAATGGAAAATTTGTATGGGATCGCAGAAGAATATGAAGGCAGGTTCTCCCTTGTGGTTGAAGGTGCTATCCCTGTAGCCGAAAACGGAAAGTATTGCATCGTTGGTGAAATGGATCATAAAGAGATCTCCATGGTGGATGTTATGAAACAGCTTGGGCCGAAAGCCGGCTCTGTGCTTGCTGTTGGTACCTGTGCTGCCTATGGCGGAATTCCGGCGGCCCAGGGAAATATTACGGGGGCCACCGGCGTGATGGACTTTTTTAAAGCAGAAGGCATTAAAACTCCGGTGGTGAATATACCGGGTTGTCCTCCCCATCCGGATTGGATTGTAGGTTCCCTGGTTTACTTGCTCAAGGATGGGATTCCGAAGCTTGATGGAGTGGGGCGTCCAACGCTTTTCTATGGTGAAAACATCCATGATAATTGTCCCAGAGTTCCCATGTATGATGAGGGTGAACTATCCAATACATTGTCTGATCCCAAGGGTTGTCGTGTGGACCTGGGATGTAAGGGGCCGGAAACCTATGCGGATTGCTATAAAAGAAAATGGAATGGCGGCCTGAATTGGTGTGTGGATAATGCTGTCTGTATAGGTTGCGTTGAGCCTCATTTTCCCGATGGCGTATCCCCCTTTTATGAACCCGCTTGATCCTAAAAAATTTGCAATGTAAGGAGATTATATTATGGCAGGCTGTAAACCACAGGCTGAACCGGCCAGTGCCGGGAAAACTATTAAGATAAGCATCGATCCTGTTACCCGGGTTGAAGGGCATCTTAAAGCCCAAGTTACCGTCAAAAACGGTGTGGTCGTCGATGCAAGAGTATCCGGCGGCATGTACCGCGGTTTTGAACAAATATTAAAGGGTCGCGACCCAAGGGATGCCACCCAGATTACCCAAAGAATCTGCGGTGTATGTCCCACGGCCCATGCCACAGCATCGGCCCTGGCTCTTGATGATGCCTTTGGCGTTGAATTGACAGATAACGGACGGATTGCAAGAAATCTGATCCTGGGTGCCAACTATCTCCAGAGCCATATTCTGCATTTTTATCATCTGGCAGCTCTTGATTATGTAAATGGTCCCGATACAGCTCCCTTTATCCCCAGATACAAAAATAACGATATCCGGGTTTCTAAAAAAATCAATGATGTGGCGGTGGAGCAATATCTTGAAGCCCTTGAAATGAGAAGAATCTGCCATGAAATGGTAGCGCTTTTGGGCGGTAAAATGCCCCATGTACAGGGTATAGTTGTGGGAGGAGCCACTGAGATCCCTACCAGAGAAGCACTGAATGCCTATGCACTACGCTTTAAAAAAGTAAAAGAGTTTATCCTCAATAAATATGTCCCGATTGTATATCTTCTGGCTGGTCCCTATGGTGATCTTTTTAAGACAGGAGTGGGCCATAAAAATCTGGTTTCCTGGGGAGCATTTCCGTTGGATAGTAAGGGAAATACTTTGTTAAAGGCCGGTGTTTATACCGATGGTAAGGATTATGATGTAGATCCTGCCATGATTAAGGAATATGTAAAATATTCGTGGTTTGATGATTCAACCACCGGCTTGCATCCCAGTCGCGGTACTACTAAACCCGATGCTAATAAATCCGGTGCCTATAGTTTTATCAAGGCTCCGAGATATAATGGTAAACCCCATGAAGGCGGCCCGTTGGCAAGAATGTGGGCTGGTAATCCTGAGTTATCCAAGGTTGGTAGGGATACTCTGGGAGTTAAAAAATTTCGTGAAATCGGAGATGCCGGTTTTTCCATCCTTGGCCGTCATGTGGCAAGAGCTGAAGAAACAGCTCTGGTTGCCATGGCTGTTGAAGAATGGATTACCCAGGCTGTACCCGGTAAGGAGACATTTGTTCCGATGCCGATCCCAAAGAATGCAGAAGGTCTTGGTATGACCGAAGCCCCCCGGGGATCTTTGCTCCATTATGTGGATATTAAGGACTCGGTTATTTCAAATTACCAGATCATTTCCGCCACTATATGGAATGCCAATCCAAGGGATGATATGGGACAAAGTGGTCCCATCGAGGAGGCCCTGATCGGTATTCCGGTTCCAGACGTTGAAAATCCGGTTAATGTGGGGCGGCTTATCCGCTCCTACGACCCCTGACTGGGTTGTGCCGTCCACGTGTTGGACGCAGATACAGGTAAGGAAATTAAAGTGGAAATGCCGCTTTAATTGAAGCTTTCACCATATTTACGGGAGGGGTGCCCTGGTGGGGTATCCCCTCCTGTTTTTTTGTATGATCGATGGGTTTTAATATAAATAACAAATAGTAAAAAACGAGAAGACAAAATGAAAAAGCTGTTGGTTCTGGGGGTTGGAAATATACTTCTGATGGATGAAGGCATCGGGGTACACGCCATCTATGAATTTTGGAAGGAAAAACAAGACTGGGATGAAACTCTGGTGGATTTTATCGATGGCGGTACCTTTACCCAGGATCTTTTTTATTTGTTTGAAGAATATGAAAATATCCTTGTTCTGGACATTGTCAGGGCCGGACAAACGCCGGGCACCATTTTCAGTCTGGAAGAAGATCAATTGAGAAAAGAGGAAAAACAGATGCTTTCCCTCCATGATATTGATCTTTTGGATTCTCTTGGTATGGCCAGGATGCGGGGATATTGTCCCCGTCTTAAGGTGCTGGGTATCGAGCCTGATAAAATTGATTGGGGAATGCAACTTACACCCACTCTGGCCGCGGCTCTTCCTTCTTTTGTTTCGGTGGCCCGAAAACATATCGGAGAGCTTTTGGCCATATCCATCCCCTCCACTTGATTTCCTAGGTTGTGCTTGAACGAAAACTCACCCATCTGCCGCGTTGCTGCAAAAATTTGCCAAATTATAGAATCGGGCCTCATGTACTATAGTACACTCCGGTTTCAAATTTTCTTGCGCCTTGCATATGGGCAAGCTTTCATCCAAGCACGGGTTTTTGGTCGGCCCATGGCGGTTATTAACAAATTCTGGGGAGTTGTTCTCCGGTCAGCATATCAACAATTCGTGAACCGCCGATTAGAGTTTTTAAAAAAACCCGGCCGGGGTCTTTGTTGGTGACTTCTCCCAGGATCACGGCATCTTTTCCAAATTCATCCTGGCGGATGATCTCCAATACATCTTGGGCATCTTTTTCCGGTACAAAAGCAATTAGTTTCCCCTCATTGGCAATGTAAAGGGGATCAAATCCCAATAATTCGCAGGTGCCTCGTACAGCTCCTCTTATGGGCAGGGACGATTCCAGGATATTAATTCCCACATTGGACTGGATGGCAATTTCATTTAAGGTTGTACCAAGTCCTCCCCTGGTGGGGTCCCGCAGCACATGGATCCCACAGGAAGAATCTATAATGGACTGGACCATTTTATTTAAAGGAGCAGAATCTGTTTTAATATCGGAATCAAATTTTAAACCTTCCCTGGTACCCAATACGGCAATCCCATGATCCGCAATGGTGCCGCTGACAATGATTTTGTCTCCAGGTCTTGCATTACTGCCTGATACATTGACCCCCGGGGCAATCACACCAATTCCCGAGGTGTTGATAAAAATCTTGTCTGCCTTGCCCCGGGGTACTACCTTGGTGTCGCCGGTGACAATTTTCACACCGGCCTTCCTGGCGGCTTTTGCCATGGTTTCAAGAATGGTCTTAAAATCGGCCAGGGGTAGACCCTCCTCAATAATAAGTCCCACAGAGATAAACCTAGGAGTAGCGCCACACATGGCAATATCATTTATAGTTCCGTTGATAGCCAGATCTCCAATATTACCCCCGGGGAAAAAAATGGGATCCACCACATAGGAATCTGTTGAAAATGCCAGTTTTTCTTCCCCCAGCATCAAGATTGCACCGTCATCTTGTTTGGCCAATTCCGGATTGTTAAATACAGGCAGTATCAATTCGGAAAACATTGAATGGGAGATTTTGCCCCCGGACCCGTGGTCCAATAAAATTTTATCGTTTGTCATTTTGTTATTTTTTTCTCCTGATTTGACGGTTTAACTATATCTATAGAAAGCGGCACAGGACCCTTCGCTGGAAACCATACAAGGTCCCACCGGTGTCATGGGGGTGCACTTTTTTTTGTAAAGCTTGCAGGCTTTTGGGGTTTTTAATCCCATGAGAATTTCTCCGCAGGCGCATCCCGCAGGTTCTGACACCTCGGGCATATCCATATTAAATTTTTTAGCCGCATCAAAGGCTGCAAACTCTTTTTTCAGTTCCATGCCGCTGGTCGGGATCTGGCCTATCCCCCGCCAACTGGCATCACAGAGCTTAAACACCTGGTTCATGATGGTTTTAGCCTTAAGATTGCCATTCTCCGATACGGCCCGGGGATAAGCATTTACCAGGGCAGGTAGCCCTGTTGCATTTTGTTGGACGAGGATGAGGATAGCCTTGAGGATATCAATGGGCTCAAACCCGGTAATCACCGATGGGATATTATATTTTTCAAAAGTGCCCCTGTAGGCATTGGTTCCTGTGATCACGGATACATGTCCTGGCAGGATGAATCCATCAATCTGCACTCCCTTTGTTTCCATGAGAGCAGCAAGGGCAGGGGGAGTCAGTTTGTTTGCAGAGTAAATGGTGAAATTTTTAACCCCATCTTCCCTGGCTGACAAGATAGTGGCGGCCAGGGTTGGAATAGTGGTCTCAAACCCCACGGCACAGAAAACCACTTCCTTGTCCGGGTTTTGTTTTGCAATATCCACGGCATCAAACACAGAATAGACAATTCTGACATCGGCACCTTCCGCCTTTTCCTTTGCAAGACTAGAGCCCGATCCCGGCACCTTTATCAAATCTCCAAAAGTGGTAAGGATCACATTATTTTGTCTTGCAAATTCCACAAAGGCATCAACATCTTTCTGGGCAGTTACGCAAACAGGACACCCCGGACCCGATAAAAGAGTGATTTCTTTCGGCAAAATAGTTCTGATACCATGTTTGAAAATGGACATGGTATGGGTGCCGCATACCTCCATCAGTCTCAGGTCTTTACAATTTACAGACTGAATTTTTTTAACCAGCATTTTTGCCAGATCAGAATCCCTGTACTCATCTATATATTTTAAACTCATTATATTTTCCTTAAATCTGGGGTTTTTTTTCTTGGGTTTTGTGCAGCCGCTATCAGAACCTGTCCCAGACAAAGACCTCCGTCGCCTGTGGGCACCTGGGTATGGGAGTATACAGTAAAACCCTTTTTTTCAAGCTTCAAAACACTATGTTTTAATACAAAGTTATTGTTAAACACCCCGCCGGACAGGACGATCTTTTTAATACCGGTATCAAATCCCACCCGAAAAGCTGCAGCTACAAATGCGTCAACCAGGGTGACCTGGAAGCCATGACAGATGTTTTCAGGAGATGCCCTTTGTTGCAATTGTTTGACAATTTCCCGGATGCAGGGCATCATATCCACCTCGTAATATGGGAGACCTTTTTTTTGGGTTTCGATGAGATTAAAGGAATAGGCCATGTTTGTTTCCGGCTTTAAATTGGCGGCAACGGCTTCAAGCTCCATGGCAGCCTGACTTTCATAGCTGATGCCGTGACAAATGCCTAAAAGAGAAGAAACTGCATCAAAAAGTCTGCCGACACTTGAGGTTAATGGTGAATTCAGGTTTTTTTCCATCATCTGACAGAGAAAGGACAATTTTTGGGGATCTATGGATTTAATAAAGGGAATATCCAAGTCCAAAAAGCCGCTGCCATAGGCCTTAAACAAAATAGCCGCAGCCATGCGCCAGGGTTCTAAGATTGCGGCATCTCCCCCCGGCATGGGAAAGTAGGATAATTGAGCTTTGCGTAAAAATTTTTCAGGGGTGCAGATTAAAATTTCTCCGCCCCAGATATGACCATCTGTTCCCAAGCCTGTTCCATCCAGAGTCAATCCTATAACCGGTTCGTCAATATGATTTTCTGCCATACAGGAGACGGCATGGGCATGGTGGTGTTGGACAGGAACATGAATGAGTCCAGGGTTTTTAAGTGATTTGGCATAATCTGTACTCATATATCCCGGATGAAGGTCGTGGGCCACCAAAACAGGTTCGATGCCCAGAATTTTTTTCATATGATCAATGGTCCGGGTATAAAATTGGTATACCTTGGGGTTGTCCAGATCCCCGATGTGTTGGCTTAAAAAAGCGTTCCTGTTCCGGGTCAGGCAGATGGTACTCTTGAGGCCTGCCCCGCAGCCTAAAACAGGTGGCAGTTCACGGTGTAAATTGATGGGCAGGGGGGCGTACCCCCTGGAACGCCGGATAAATCGTTGTTTTCCCGCCTGAATCCTTGTGATGGAATCATCGGCTCCAAAATAGATATCACGGTCATGGAAAAGAAAATAATCGGCAATATGGGCAAAGGCATCCAGGGCATCTTCATTATTGATGGCAAGGGGTTCCCCTGGTCTGTTACCGGAAGTCATCACCAGGATATCAGGGCCTTTTTCAAGGAGCAGGTAATGCAGGGGGGTATAGGGCAGCATCACTCCAAGGTTATTGTTTCCAGGAGATAAAGAGGGGCAAAGTCCGGTATCTTCTTTTTTCTTTTCCAGGAGCACGATGGGCCGATGAAAAGAATGCAATAATTTGTTTTCTTTTTCATCCAAATAAACATAATCAGATAACATCGAAGCTGCACCTGCCATCAATGCCAGAGGCTTGTCAGGGCGTTGTTTTTTTTGGCGAAGAGTTGCTACGCTCCGGGTATTGCCGGCATCCACCGCAAGGTGAAATCCGCCAAGCCCTTTTACAGCAAGAATTTTACCCTGTTTTAAAAAGTTGGCCGCCTGGACCAGGGCATCTTCCGGACCCTTATCCAGCTTGTTACCTTTATTGTCGGTTAGATATACCCTGGGGCCACAAACAGGACAGGCATTGGGTTGGGCATGAAAACGCCTGTCCAGGGGGGTGTCATATTCTTTTTGGCAATCTCCACACATTTGAAAGTGTTTCATGGAGGTTTTGGGCCGGTCATAGGGGACATCCTGAATGATGGTATATCGGGGCCCGCAATTTGTACAATTAATAAAAGGGTATTCAAATCGCCGATCCTTTGGATTTTTCATTTCCGCCAGGCAATCGGCACAGATACTGACATCCGGAGAGATCAGGGTATTTTTAAGTCTGGTTTCCCCGCTTTTTACAATCTTAAAGGAAGAAAAACCCTGGACAGGTATGTCCTGTGATTTAATCCCGGTGATCCGGGAAAGCCGTGGGGGTTTTTCAAGAATATCCCGGGCAAAACAATCCAGGGCATCCCGGGGCCCCTCCACCAGGACAAGTACTCCTCCGGCAGTATTGGATACCTGTCCCATAAGATCATGGATCCTTGCCAACCCAAACAAAAAAGGCCGGAAACCGACGCCTTGAACAACTCCGCTGATCTCAAGCCTTCTTAAAACAATATTATTTTTCATTGATACCTAAACAGTCGATTTTTCTTGGGATCAGGTGCCGGGTACTAAGCCTGACTGGAATCGGCTGACAAAATATTACGCAGGTCTTCCAGGGTTTGAAGAGCCATCTTTTCATCCAACTTACTGATGGCAAAGCCGGCATGGACAATTACATAATCGCCAATTTTTACATCTTCCAGAAGCAAAATGCTGGTTTTCCGGGTCACCCCGTCCACATCCACCGTTGCCACGGTATCATTAATGTCAATAATTTTTGACGGAACTGCTAAACACATAAATTTAATCCTAATTCCATTTACACTTAATTTTTATATCAAGGCACCAGTATAACATAAGAGAATTATTGGGCAATATTTATTTTTAATTTGTGCTTGAACGACAACTCACCCATCTGCCGCGTTGCTGCAAAAGTCTAAAATCCTCATGTACTATAGTACACTCCGGTTTTAAACTTTTTTGCGCCTTGCATATGGGCAAGTTTTCATCCAAGAACGGGTTTTCGGTCAGTCCCGTTTTTATAAATTTTCGTATTACTCGATGATCCAGTTTTTAAAGAAAGAAGGCTGGTCAAGTCGATGGTATAATATCATTCCCTGAGTCATATCTCATCCATTCGATTGGCCAGCC
>JAAELK010000471.1 GCA_024226935.1 Desulfobacteraceae bacterium | reverse complement strand
CTTGGTCACCCGGTCCAGGGTCGGTGGTCATTCGATGTAAGGTTCCAGGAGCTGCCGGCATCGATGTAAGGTTCCATGAGCTGCTGCCGGTCCTCCACCTGGTCACCGGGTTCCAACCTCACCCTGTCCGGGTCGGTGGTCATTCGCTAAGGTTCCAGGAATTGCTGCCGGTCCTTCACTTGGTCACGGTCCAGGCTCCAACCTCACTGTCCAGGTCGGTGGATTCCAGGAGCTGCCCGGCATCGATGTCATCGCTGGTCATTCGCTAAGGTTCCAGGAATTGCTACCGGTCCTTCACTTGGTCTCATTCGGACCGGCTTTACCAGGTTTAAAAGTTTAAGTTCTTTTGAAACCGTAGTTCTATTTGTCTTTATGCCCATTTCATTTAATGCTTTTACAAATCCCCTTACGGATAAATTTTTGAATTTTTCTGCAACGGCAATTAATGCATTGTGCCTTATTTCACGCTTTCTTTCCATTTCAGATGCAATTCTTTCACGCGTTTTTTTTGATGCAATCCTTTCACGTTCCTTTTTTAATTCATCTGGAATTATTGTTTTTAAGTCAAGCGATTCCGCGACGTCAACAGTTATGCCGTAAAGTTTGCATAAACTTTTATTAGAATGAAAATAAGGTTTTAAGGAATTATAGATATCAATTACAGCGGGATCGTTTTCTTCTGATGGATAAGGAGGATCACAGTTTTTGGCCATTTGGAGAAGTGCCTTTTTTATTACATGAGGCCTTGTCTTACAACCTTTTAAAAATTCACCATACAAAGTAATTGAACGGCGTCTAAAACCATGTTTAAAACCTTGTAACCATTGCTCAATGGTCAAAAAGTCTTCTATTCTTTTTTTATATAACGTTATAACGCCTTTGCTTCTATTTGGACAGGAACCAGGGTTTAAAATCGGCCTTTTAGGCCCTATCTTATACCTTGTTTTTTCTGGAATCGTGCTTTCTGTGGATTTTATATCGAAAAAATCCGCTAAGTAATTAAGGGAATAAGTAAATATTTCCCCTTCTTTTGTATATTGAGTCCAGAATGTGACTATTTTACTTGTTTTTGTATTAATGCTCCCAGGTACCCGGAGGATTCGAGCGGCATCAATGGCGCACTTATCCGCAGCAAGTTTTTTTAGTTTATTTGTGATAGCTCTATTAACATTTTTATATAATAGTGTTCTATTTAAAAAAGCTTCTTCAGGTTGTTTCGTTCCGTCTTTTTGCAATTTCCACATGAGATATAAACCACGGCCCGATCTGGCGATTATTGAAGCCGGCGGTATTAGTCCCATATCTTGAAAATCAATTACCATTCCGTAGGCTTCACCTACTGTTAAATTTTTTGGATCGTCAATTTCATTTGTTTTTCTGCCAACATCAAGATCAACATAACAAGCGTTTAAATATTTTAAGTGCTTCTCTTTTCTCCAGATTGCCGGGAAACCAGTCTTTTTATTTCTGTATGGTGCCGCTCTATATGACGAATTTATGGTAAAATAGGCATCCTCCAGTAAATGCTTTTTTAGTTTCCCATAGTTGGCTCTAAGTTCGGAGATTTGAAAGGAACCGACACTAACCATTTTACCATCTTCCTTTTTTAAGAAGCCTACAAAAGCATTTTTGCCGCTATGAATTTGGCGGATTAAATCAAAATCAATATCATTCCCGTCTTTTTTGGCTGTAACTGCCAAAGGTAAATAAGAAATTTTAGCGTTATCAGTTGAGTTTATATACATGCACTATATTTGCAAAATGGGAATTGACAACCGATTAACATTCTATACCCAGCTTTTTTATAAGACGGTGGATTTTTGATCTTGAAATGCCGAGGGTTTTGGCTGCATCCGTTCTAGATTGAGATTTCAAGGCATTCTCAATTTCCTCT
>JAAELK010000470.1 GCA_024226935.1 Desulfobacteraceae bacterium | reverse complement strand
TCCACTGTTAGCATCCTCCTCTCCTCTGACAATCGATTTTCCCTCTTGAAATTCGTATTATCAGAAGTCTATTACAGGTGGGTCAATTTTGGGTTATAATTTCTTGCTTTAATGGGTCAATTTTAGGTTATCAAAACTAAATATCCAAAGTGCAGATTGCAAAGCTGATCAATACCTCTCCTGAAACCATCTCCAGGGTTTTTAAAAAACTGGCTGATGCCCAGATAATCAAAATTAAAAGAAAAGCAATCTTTATAAATAATATGGAAAAACTGTTAAAATTATCAGAATCTGGATACCTTTAGAGCCGTTAAAATTATTCCATCCTCATTTAAAAAAATCAAAATAAGTCTGGAATGATTTTTGGGGCCTGATCATAAATATAACCATGGGATTCACTTTATTGGCAATATGGTTGCTGGCCCAGTGTATATTATCCTTTGAGAAAACCTATTATGCCCGCAATACCTAAATCCTGCACCGTGTTTTTGACATACGCAACATCCTCCTGTAAAACAGTCCATTTGTTTCTACCAAATAAAATTATAGCAAAAACCGTGCCTACCAATCGCATGTCTTTTGGTAAATGACTCTCCGCACCCTCGGTTACACTATACATAATCAATTTAGCAAGTCTCCAACGGTGGTAATCTCCAGTGGATTTACAGAAGATTGGAATTATCGCTTGTTTTCGGTAATAGCGCATACGCAGAACTTTTAACTTTTCCCTTTTAGTATAGCGTCTTTTCAATTTGTAGGTTAAGACTCCAAGCCCTAGTATGCCTCCGACTCCCACCATACACCACCCAACTGGATTCCATATATTAGCTGCCGTAACACCCATGCCCACCGTTCCAGCAATACCTAATGCTCCGCCTCCCATACATACCAAACCTGCTGTGCAATTAACTATAGCATACCGCTTACGGTGCGACATTTTTTGAAGCAGTTTGTCAAAAATTTCCAGGTCACACGAATTTCCTGGAAGATTCACAACAGACTTACGAGCGCCCAAATATTTTTTAGTTTTTGGAATCTTGATCCCACCCTTTTGCCCTGGCTGCATAAGTTGTTGGAATTCAGGATACTTGGCCAAGCACCACTCAAAACGCGTTGAGATCGAATCAATTGTCGCAAGTTCACATAGCGCTGAAGCCGCTTGAAGACCGCCGAATACTACCCCCAAACTTGGCCCGACAAAAGGAGCTGCAGTGATAACGCCAGGCGATAGTGTATGCTCAAAGCTGCTTACTGTAGCAAGATATTCTGCCCCTACTATACATTGGGAAGCAGAATTGACAGTGTTGACAATCATCTTTGTACTACCAGTTACAACATCTATAGATTTAAGAGTCCCACTTTTTTTCCGTTCATTTAGATCCTTTATTAGATAGGCCACACTAATCCCAAGGACAAGAATACCGGGGGCTGCCCCCCAAGCACTGGCAGTAAGAAAAGATGTGGGGTCCATCGAGCTGTCCATATGCACAGTATAAGAAGCGTCGCACATGGCAAAAATCTCTTCGGTAGATACAGAGCCATTCTCCAGACGCACCTGTCGTAAATCTGACTCAAAGTTCAAATTCGATGTTCTTGCGCATTCACATAAAAACCGATGTAGGCGCAATAGATCAGTGGTTATTTTCTTCCTTTGTGAGTAGTTCCCTATAACTCCGTTTTTTTGTGAAAAATGTTTTAAAGTTTTAATATTTTTGAGAAACTTTTCCTTGTCAGATAAACTTCTTCCAAGATGCTTTTGATTATCAGCGCGGCATTTAAAAGAGCTTGATTGAGATCTATAATGCTTTGAGGTGCTCTCTGGGCATAGTGGCATGTTGTATTGTTCATCAGAGTCATCGACATGGGGCTGAGAGCGTACTATTTTTTCTACGAAACCTTTGCCCTGGGGCGATAGAATCTCATTGGAATTTGCAGTACATTCTGTCTCCACTTCAATCAATCCAAGGGTATTTTCCGGATTCCTACGATATTGCTGATCCCTCCTCCCTTTCACAAGTCCAGTAATATCTTCAACCAATCTAAGGGTATTTTGCTGATCCCTTCTCTCTTTCATAAGAACAATAATATCTTCGAATTCCTTCTGAATAGGCCTTGGTATGTTATAATCCTTGGCGAACTGTCTTTCGGTTTTTCTTATTTTCTCCAAGATTCTTTTACGTCTCTCTCCTAGTACATATTCACAGAACATCAAAACCCGCTCAAATGACATCTTATTCTCAGCTTCATATTTCATTGAATAATGGAAATATTTGAATTGACATTTTTTAAAATCCTCGAAGCTCTCTTTAAGATTGCCAATCTCTAAGTTTGCGATTTTGAAGTGCAACGTCGAATCGATTCGTTTCATCTGTTTTTTATATCGGCCATCACTGAGTGCTTCTTCTTTAATCTGTTTGTTTCGATGTTTTGGTAATAAATTAATAAAAGAACGACAAAAGTTCATACAGTCAGAATCCAATTCTCGATTTTCAAAAATATATTCATATGCTTGCATTAGCAATAGAAAGTTCATGTTTTTATCTCTTCAAGGCTTAGTGGTACCCTTTAGTTAGGTGTTTGCGATTTAATATTTATATTTCAATGCGAATTTAACATACGTAGAAATATTAAACCTTGATCATGGTCAACGAATGAAAAAATAATTTGGGTTCATCCGATTAATGTGTACTGTTGTCTATGAAGATCAAAAAGTTTCAGTTTGAAAAATTCACATTCACAATACCCATACCCAAATCCACCACCTATTTTTTTGTACACCCGTCCAAAGGTAATACGGGGATTTTTTTTTTTTTTGGGGGGGGGCGGG
>JAAELK010000469.1 GCA_024226935.1 Desulfobacteraceae bacterium | reverse complement strand
TTTGGTCATGCTGTTAGTCTATTTTACTAGTCGTTCAATCATTATGCCTATTGAGCGTGTATATCACACGATTAATGAAATACGTCGCAGTAATGATTTAAGTATGTCTATTGAGCAGTCAGGTAAAGATGAAATCACCACGATGACAGTTGACTTTAATAGCTTGATTAGTGACTTTAAAAAGCTAATTTACGAAGTCAATACCGCTCTAGGCACACTCAATGTGGCAACAGAGCATTTATCAGAAACGACAGCGGCAACTAGCTCTGGTATGCAAGAGCAACTTCATGAAGCTGATATGGTTGCTACTGCTGCAACAGAAATGCAGGCGACGATTCAAGATATCTCTCACAATACTGAAGCAGCAGCGAAAAAAGCAGAGTCGACTAACTTAAGTGCGCAGCAAGGTCGTTCTGAGGTTGAATCAACGGTAGTGCAAATTAATCACTTATCAGACTCACTCGGTAATGCGTCAAGTGTGGTGTCGCAATTAGAAAAAGACGCT
>JAAELK010000468.1 GCA_024226935.1 Desulfobacteraceae bacterium | reverse complement strand
TGTGCCGGAAAAAAAAATCTTTCAAGAAGAAGAAAAGAATATGAAGAAAATTGGTTATTTTTTTAAAAAGGGAAGAAAAAAAAGAAGAAAACGCACTTTCAAGCCAGGAGGATTATTCCATTATCAGATCAAGGCTGACATCATTATAGAAATTTCTCATTATAGAGAGATTGGCAGTGTTTTTCCTTTCGGATTCAGGTAGGATGTGAGTTTCTTTGAGTTTCCCATCATAGCTTATGCTCATAGTCCTTCGCTCAGCCAAACGCATTTTATTTAATGCTGTTACAATGAGAGTGTCAGGATGTGCCCTGACGTATAAACCGAAGTCAACGGGTCGATAATCTTCCCTATGCATCAATCTTATTTGCTGTTGAAGTTCATCTGTCGCTTCTGCGATATGTGCATACCATCCCTGGGATTCATCAGAAAGATATATTCGACATAAATCTTCATAGCCTGGTCTATACCCAAACCAACGCCCCATCTGCATGAGAGTGTCATACATTTTTGTATTTCTATAGAGGTAACTCACAACGAGCCCTTCAATGGTGAGGCCTCTTGAAAGGCTCAAACCGCCGATTGCAATTGCAGTCAAGCTTTCTCCCGCTTTTTCATATGCATAATAGTCCAATTTTTCTTCTGCTTTACTGTTAACGAGGAAAATACGAATATTCTCAATCACATTTGGAAGTTCTTTCTGAACATTAAGCCAAGTTTTACCACACTGACTATATTCTTTCTCAAAAATATTTTTTAAATCAAGAAGATATTGAGTCTTCATTGCTATATCGGGAGGCATGGCATAGTTGTATCTAACTGCTTCATTTACACTGCTTAAAAAGAAAGACACATGCTCTTTGATCTGTCGCTGAATGTCGACAAATCGGGATACGTTTATGAGCATTGAACAGTGTTTGTCAGACTGTTTTCTGAGGATTCTAATACCCTTGGCAAGAATGAAAATCATAATGGCTTCTTTAACACTGCCTGGGAGATCTATGATTTCATCAGTCTTTCTGTGTGAAAAAGGCATACAGTCTTCTGCATCATCAATTACTTTCAGTGCTCGTTGGCTTGATTCATCCTCAAGAAAGACTTTTTGGGGTCCAAAATAATTTGCCGGAGCATCAAGACTGTATATAAAATTTTTTGGGAAAAGATCTTCTCCGATCATTTCTTCGTTGCTGTCCGGACTGATAAAAATATTTGCGAAAGGTGTTGCTGTATAGCCCACATAACAGCTCCTATTGAATAGTTTTAGAAGTTTTCTAATTTTCTCATTGGTTTTGGTTGGATCATTTTCAGGCTTACTCGTGTTGATAGAGGCATTGTCAGCCTCATCATCTATCAAAAGCATGGGGGTTTTTGAAATCTGTCCTTTTCTATAGAATTTACAACCAAAAAATGACCCCCTTTTATAACCCAATTTTGACCCACCTTGATTAAAAAAATAGCTTTAAAACTTTTTTCACCACCTAAAATCTGGTAGGGCCCCAGGGGGAGGGCAGGATCCTGCCCTCCCCCT
>JAAELK010000467.1 GCA_024226935.1 Desulfobacteraceae bacterium | reverse complement strand
CCATAATCCAATGGGCAAATTATAAAATCGCCATTCCTGATCTCATAATTTTCATAATTTCCCTTAAAAAGCCAGATTTTTTTCTTTTCAAAATACAAGGATTCTGATAAAATAATCTTTAATTATGAAAAATGTCAGGTGTCCAAAGTCATGGTTTAAATTTCAATAGCACGGCACAGGTGGATATAACTATGAAAAAACTGAAAAAAAAGAGAAAAAAGAAAAAAAGGAAAAGCCAGCAAAGAGATGATTATGACAGCCCCTGGAAGGATATTATTGAAGCATATTTCCGTGAGTTCATGGAATTTTTCTTTCCGGAAGCTGCTGACGGGATTGACTGGACAAAGGGGTACAACTTTCTGGACAAGGAGCTGCAGAAAGTTGTGCGCGACGCCAAACTTGGCAGAAGGCTTGCAGACAAGCTGGCACAGGTCTGGCAGAAAGATGGTAAGGAGGCCTGGGTTCTGGTCCATGTGGAAGTGCAGGGACAGGATGAGTCTGATTTTAACAAGCGGATGTTTGTCTACAACTACCGGATTTTTGACCGCTATGAAAAAAAGGTGGCAAGCCTGGCAATACTGGCAGACGAGAATCCCAAATGGAAGCCGGATCATTACTGGAATGAACTGTGGGGATGCAAAGTCGGCATTGAGTTTCCGGTTGTAAAGCTTCCTGATTATGCTGACAAATGGGATGAGCTGGAAAAAAGCGACAATCCCTTTGCCCTGGCAGTGATGGCGCACCTGAAGACACAGGAGACCCGCAAAGACCACAATGAACGCAGGCGGTGGAAGATCTGCCTGGTGAGAAAGCTTTATGAGCGGGGCTATAAAAAGCAGGATATTATCAGCCTTTTTCATTTTACTGACTGGATTATGAGACTGCCGGAGAAACTGGATGAAGACTTCTGGCAGGAAGTAAGCCAGTATGAGGAGAAAGAAAAAATGCCTTAT
>JAAELK010000466.1 GCA_024226935.1 Desulfobacteraceae bacterium | reverse complement strand
CTACACCACTCACTGCCATTATAATTAGCTCAATAAATACCATGATTTTAAAGTTCTCCAAAATCTTTCCTTTCTGTATAAAGTCCATCTAACAATCGAATCAAACCGACCAATAAAGCCCTGGCGGTTTATCATCAAGCAGTTAGATGCTAAATACTTACTTATTCGCTTTATAAAACGCCTTTGCAAATCCGGGACTACATATTGACCTACGCTGCGTCCTTGTCAAATGTTCGTATCCTTCATAGTGTATTTCTTTTGTTTTCAATCTATCAAATTTCGGCATAGTACAAGTTATAGGCGTTTTTTTAGGGATATTGAAAACGCCCCATAATTGTGTCAGTTTTTGATAATTGTCACCGAACTCGTAAGGATGATACTCAAAGGCCGGATTACCTAAAAATCTCCTTAATAACCCTTTTGGGTTTTCTAATATCCAAAATTTTAAAGTAGTTTCTTTTGCAAACTTACTTTTTAATTTATACTGACATTCCCATATCACCCTAAGACATTCTTTTACAAGCCTCATTCCCTCTACCATATCCCTTGGCTTTCCTGTGGTTTTACAAAACGAAAATTGTGTACATGGTGGATTAGCAATTATCCCATATACATTTTTAGGGGGATGGTAATTTTCAATACCTATATCGCTTCCTATACACCTGACATCATATCCCGCTTTTCGATATGGCATAGAGTCCGTGCCTATATCAGCACATAAATGTAATATTATTTTATCTTCCATCGTATTTATCATCTAACAACTAAATTAAACCGACCCCAAAGTCGGTGCGGTTTATTATCAAACAGTTATAATTCTGGATTAAATACCATGTCGCGCCATTCGCCAAGTTTGGATACTTCATT
>JAAELK010000465.1 GCA_024226935.1 Desulfobacteraceae bacterium | reverse complement strand
CTGATACTAAAATTGTTCAAAGCCGATAGACGAATTCAATATTTTATGTTTTTCAAAAATCGGTTAAAACCGAATGGGTGGAGTATTGTCTAAAAAAATTGGTAAAATAAAATATTGACTTTCTCCTGGTGCTCTTTTGATATACCGGAAATATCAGGTAAAACAGTAGGAGCAGGATCTTATATTAATATTTCAATTGGTTTTCCTCCTGGGGTTGCCCATGCATATTCTTTAGATATAGCTCAGGTACAATTAGAGGTAGGATCAAAAACAACAGTTTTCGAAAAAAGACCGCAAGGGGTAGAATTGGCTTTGTGTCAGCGTTATTTTTTTAAAACTTATCCACAAAACATAAGCCCTGGCACACCTACAATCGAAGGGCAAATGGGCTCGTATGTAAATAATATGCCCCGGTCAACTTATATGGTTGATGTGCCGGTACAATTTCCTGTGACAATGAGGGATGTGCCTACGACAATTGTTTATGACAAAAATGGTACGCCGGGTTGTTGTGATACTGCGATAGGTAGTGGGCACCCGGCGTCGGCTGTACGTCATGGTGATGGTGGGTGTGTGATCAGATGCACATACAATGCAGCAAGCACAGCAATTTTTTGTTATTTTAACATGATAGCAGATACCGAATTATAGGGGGTGAGTATGTATAAAATACAAAACGACGATATAATTGTTCGGCTTTCGAACAATGCAGCAATTCCCAAAGCGCCAGGCAACAAAGACTATAATCAATTTATAGCTGATATCAAAGCCCACGGCACGGATATCGTGGAGGGTGCTGATATTATTGAGCCGGATTATATTGCTCTTAGAACTGGCCCGGAGGGGTATGCCCCTACCTCAGAGCAGCTTGATATTTTGACAAAACAAGGGGTGGAAGCATTGCAAGCGGTCAATAACGCTGTCAAAGAAAAATATCCAAAAACGATCACAGGTGGGGTCTCAATTGCTCCATTACCCGATTGGATTTTAAATGAATCTAATTCGACAATGGAGACATTAATTCAATGATGCAGCTTGATGACTTTAAAATCCCCGGTAAAAAGCTTGTGGTCAAGGGTAATATGGAGCTTCGCACGGAAGATATTGCAGGGGAAACCTCCGGCACCGACTCCGTTGATAAGGGCACAAAGCCCAAAATCCTACGGGTTACCCTGACCATTTCCTTTAAACAACCCCAGGACTTGAGCGCCCTTGTAAAAATTGCCGAGGCCAAAACTTCTGCAGGGGAACGACAAATCTATAAAATAACCAACAAAACGGCCACGGCAGCGGGTATACGCCAGGTAAGATTTTTTGAAAGCTTCAATTGGAGCGAGGCCGATTCCATGCAGATGTGGGATGTTTCTTTTTCCCTCCAGGAATATCTAAGCAACCCCGAACGGGCAGAAAACAGAAAAGAAAACAAAGATAATAAGGCCCCGGTTGCAGATACAACAAAACTAGCCCAAAAAGCAAAAGAAGCGGAGTATTTCGGCAGATGAAACTTGTAAAATCCTTAACAATAAACGGAGAACCCCTGGGCCTTGTAAGAGAGCATGTCTGGCTTGATATGTCCACCCCAGGGCGGGCCGATTTTACGGTGCGAAGCCCTGGAACTTTGACCGGTATTGTTCACCTGTGCATCGGTGATGCCGCCCAGGAAAGCCTTGTGGATTTTTTTACCGGCTACATTGTCAAAAGCCACACCGTGGACAGCGCCCAGCAACGTCTTTTTTGCCGGGAACTATCGGCTGTGCTCTGGGCCACTTTGCCGGTATCCGTGCGCAACGCTTCATTAAAAGATATTTTAGGGATTTATTCCAGAAAAACAGGGCTTTATTTTGCCGTTCCTGACAAACCATACGCCCAAACCCCCTGCCCTACCTTCCAGACAATTGCAAACGGGATCCACGGCATGGATTGTCTGGGGGATATTTTTGGTATCCCCAATTATATCTGGCAACAACAGGGGGACGGACAAATATTTGCCGGTTCTTGGGAGGACAGCAAGTGGGCGGGCAAACCCTTTGAACTTTGCGAAACTTTTTTCCAGGACGTCCAACTTGACGGAACCAAGACCATGCAGGCAATGCCGGGGCTTCGTCCTGGAGTGGAACTCAACGGCCAATACATCACAAGTTTGCAGTTAAACGAACATTTTATGGTGGTGACATGCGAAAAGCAATTAAGCGAATAATCTTAAGGATGTTCCCGGAGCTTTCCGGCGGGTACCACCTGGACAGGTACGCAAAAATTTTAAAAATCTGCGATCCCCCCACGGCAGGCGCAACCTGTGACAGGTTCCGGCCCTATTGGGCGGCGGACATAGAAATTTTAACCCCGGAAGGAGAACCCCAAAAAGATTTTCCAAAATACGAAGCCGTTCCCCTGCCGGTGCCGGCAGCTGGCCCCGACGCCGGTTTTTTCCTCTGGCCCCGGCCGGGAACCATTGT
>JAAELK010000464.1 GCA_024226935.1 Desulfobacteraceae bacterium | reverse complement strand
GTCAAATCTACTCATGGTTTTTTCCTTTAATCTGTTATGGGGATAACCGATTAAATTAATACCATGGGTAGATCCTTCAGGCATAGCCTTCTGACGATGACCACGCCCACAGGACGTGGTTTTTAATTTTTAATAAAATTTTTGACCCATTTTTCACAACCAAAGAAATAGGAAAGGGAACCGGTCAGGGCCTTGCCATCTCCCATTCATTTATTGTCGATAAGCACAACGGCAAAATCAATTTTGAAACCCAACTGGGAAAGGGAACAACATTTATAATTGAACTTCCCATCCAAAATTAATTTTTTTTTATTCCCCTGGCTTTTCATCATCATCATCATCATCACAAAACTCAGGATAAAGCTTTTTCATGCATTCAGGACAGATGCCGTGGGAAAAAGCAGCATCGGAATACTTTGAGATATAAGCTTCAATCTGCTGCCAATAACCTGAATCGTCCCTGATCTTTTTACATCCTGAACAGATTGGAAGCATCCCTTTCAATGTTGTGACATCATCCAGGGCTTTTTTCAACTCAGCAGTACGCTCCTGAACCCTGGTTTCAAGATTTTTATTCAAATCTTCAAGCTCATCTCTATAGGATTCCAAACGATCCATAAACCCATTAAATCCCATTGCCATCCGGCCTATTTCATCCTTAGATTGTATATTCATCCTAACGGAAAAATCCCCTTCACCCGCCGATAAAAACCGTTCTGCAGCTTCCTTCAAAGGTCTTGCGATCAAATCCCCAAACCACATTGTAAACGGCAGTAACAGCAAAATTGCAATGATTGCAGAAGCAATAATAATATAACGAATGATTGTCAGGGGTCGGTAAAACTCTTCCAGATAACTTGAGGAAGCAACAATCATATCGTATTCCGGCAAATAACTGAAAATAACCAATTTTTCCCGGGGAGCTGTTTCACTGGGATTTTGCCATGGATAAATGATCCTTCCATTTTTCTCCTGAATCATTTGCCGGATAAAATACCGCCCTTCGGAATCCCTGGAATCATAGATATTGGTATTGGGTTGTGCATGGTGAATAATAAGATTACCCAGACTATCAATCACATAGGAGTAGCCGGTTTCTCCAAACCGAAGATCCATGACACTTTCATAAAAATCCTCTGCCGAAATCAGATCTTTAAACTCCTCCCTGTAGGAAGAAACTGAAATAATCCAATTCCATGGTTTAAAATATGTCATATAAAGGGCTTTAGGCCGCTTATCCAACTCACCTGGGTTTTGCCACTCATATTCAATATAGCCATCTTTTTTTTCCAATTGCTGCTGAATAAAAGGATAACCAGAAAGATCTTTACCAACCAGTCGCGGCTTTGGATGAACCTCTAGAACCCCCTTTAAATCCAGACAATAAATATAACCTGTTTCACCAATCTTCTGGCTGAGCAAAATTTGACTTGCCCGCTTTTTGGCTTCGCTTTCAGTCATTTTCCCGGTCAATGTCTGCTGATACAACCCGGTGATAATTTCTTTATTTTTAATGGCAATTGTTCGCAGGTGGTTTTTAATAGAAAGATTGGCAGCCATCTGAACCATATTTAAGATAGCTGTGGTGGAATTATGCAACTCACTTTCAATATTACGCTCTATGGTTTTTTTGGTCAAAAAATACAATGTCATGTTACTCAACAACAACACCACGACAAACAAACAAGAATAGGCAACAATTAATTTGATGCGTATGGAAGCATTTTTAAAACCATCTGGAATCAACGAAATTGATTTAAAAAACGATGTTTGCATGTCAATCCCCCATCCTTTTTGGGTATTCCAGGAAAAAAAGGGTTTCCCCCCTAACAAACGACCGAACAACAATGAGAACTAACCAACAATGAAAATTAACCAACAATGATTATTTGAATGACTTAACCCCATGCATGGGTACAAATTTCACTTTATTTTCTATAATTTATAAAAAAGTATACGAGAAAGCTCAACGGATTGTCAAGACAATCCATCCCAGATGGATAGTCCATCGGAAAAACTTTATTATTTTTCAGAACCGCTTTCTAAAAAAACTGGTACGAGAAATTAAAACTTAACTTGACCATTTTAAAATACCAGGTAAAATGCCAGGCAAATTACCATAAAAACCTTTTTCCCCAGGAACCCATGATGCAGACAACCGTCAGATCACATATCCCTACCATATCTTCAATTGTGCTTTTATTCCTCCTGAGCTTAGCCATACCCCATACCGCGGCAGCTGGGCAATACACCATTACCGGCAGGACCATGGGCACATTTTACAGTATTAAATTTATTTCAATGGAGGAGCAATCACCCGAGGTCTGGCAAGAAAGGGTGGATGTCCGCCTCAAAGAGCTCAATGCAAGACTTTCCATGTTCGATCCTAAAAGTGAAATTTCCCTGTTTAACCGGCAGCCGGCAAATCAACCCTTTAGACTCTCCAATGATTTTTACCGGGTGCTATTAGAATCCAGACACATGAATACGATTACAAATGGCGCCTGGGACGGGACAATTAAACCCCTGGTTGATCTCTGGGGATTTGGTACTATAAACAGGCACGACACCCTCCCCAAAGACAGTCAAATTCAAAAAGCCCTTGCCAGAACAGGATTTCATAAATTGGTATTGGCAGATCACCTGCTGACAAAAAAAGAGGATGGCATTACCCTGGATCTTAGCTCCATAGCCAAGGGGTATGGGGTGGATGCCATTGCCCGTTTTCTTTCAACCAACAGCATTGAAAATTTTTTGGTGGAGATCGGCGGAGAACTAGTTGGTTCCGGAACAAACAAGCAGGAACATCCCTGGTTGGTGGGCATCAGCAAGCCTGGAATAAAAGGATTGAACCCAAGGATATACAAAGTTATTACCCTGAAAAACAAGGCCATTGCCACCAGCGGCAATTATCAAAATTATTTTGAAAAAAACGGCAAAATCTTTTCTCATATCATCAATCCAAAAACAGGCTTTCCGGTTAAAAACCAGGTAGTCAGCACCTCGGTAATTGCAAAAAACTGCACCATTGCCGATGGGCTTGCCACAGCATTAATGGTCATGGATGTCCAAAAGGGTATTGACCTTGTCAATGGCCTGGCCGATACCGAATGCCTGATCATACAAAAGCAGGGCAATAAATTCATATCCACCCAATCGAAAGGATTTGAGGCCTTGGAACAAAAATAGTTACAAACAGGAGATTCAGCTTTCGAAGGAATAAAATACTTAAAAATTAATATATAAATATACATTTATGTATAACTGAAACAAGAAACGTTTGGGGGACGGTTGAGTGAGTCAACACTCTACCCACACCGATACTTTACCGCCCCTGGTTTCGAACCGTGCCCATCCCCATTTGTTAGCCTGAACGGTTTTATCGACATGATGGGTGATGTCATGGTAGGTGCAGTGTGGCTTACCGGTCTCCATCCATTTGGTGTCATCTTCGAAATTGGTCATGAGTACAGCCATGCTTTTGTGCCCGGCGTCCCCTTCAAATGTCCAGCCAATCGTATGCCAATGATCAAAATAATCCCGGCGTTCTCCGAAGGTATATTTCTTTCTTGCATCCATAAACAGATCTATCATCCACCGGTGGGAAGCCATCCAAATTTCATACCCTTTGTCGTGGTAATGCGCCCCATAATAGTCTGCCTCAAAAACACAAGGATACCCATCATCCCGTAAAAGAATAATGGCGTACGCCAACGGTTTAAACCAGGATTCCACCAGCGATTCGAGACTTTGCAACGGCTGTGTGTCGTGATTATCAACGATTGTCACTGCCAATAGGGGATTTTCTTTGATCAAAGTATTGTTGAGGATAGAACCCATGTCGTAATGGGCGCAGGCTTTGGATGCCAAATGGAAATTGTAATGCAATGGCGCATCAAAAAGATGCATTCTGCCTTCAGTTTCATCGATATATCTGCGAAGTCGCTTGATATCAGATGACCAATACTCTCCCACAGCAAAAAGGTTTTTTTGTGCGTGATTTCTCATATCATCGAGCCAATGCCTGAAAAAAGTCGACCGGATGTGCTTGATGGCATCGATACGAAAACCGTCAATTCCAAACGTATCGAGATACCATTTCCCCCAATAATGTATCTCTCCACGCACCTGCCCATGATCGAAATCCAGATCACACCCCATCAGGAAATCATAATTAACATTTTCATGGTCCACATGGGTCTCAAAATGCTTACCTTTGAGCTTATAAATATTTCCATACTCTTTTGTTGCATCAAAGTGCCACCATTCCCACTTCATGCTCGAATAAGTATCGCCTCTTCCCGGAAATGAAAAACAAGTCCACAATTTTTTGTCATGATGATCGCCCAGGGCACTATTTCGGTCATTGGGATCCACCACTACAACATTATGGATCCATTGGGTGTGATCCGCTCCCATTTTATGGTTCAGTACGACATCGGCATAAATCTGCAGGCCGGCCCGATGGGCTTTGTCGATACAGTTTTGATACTCCTCTTTCGTTCCATATTTAGTGCGAATACTCTTTTTTTGATCAAATTCGCCACAATCGAATAAATCATACACGCCATAACCCACGTCATTGACACCCCCCGTGCCTTTACAGGCTGGTGGCAGCCAGACGGCAGTAAAACCTTTATCTTTTAAATCTATGACTCTATGCGCCCACTCATTCCAAAAATTGCCATCATTTGGCGAGTACCAGTGAAAAGATTGAATCATTGTTCCTCTGAATTGCTTCATCCCATCCCCCAAGACCTTTGCACAACCATTCAGATTTTTCCAAATTGGTTCTGAAATTGATAAGGAGTTATTTATTGATCAACGACAAATATTTTCCCCCGATTTGAAAGCCATTATTTAGTCTCGCATTCTTCTTGACACTCATAATCCCCAATAAGCGGTATCGAGTGAATATTATTTTCTTTAAGAGTATGCCAATCTAATTTATATCTATTCAAATCGATACAAATTGCCATATTTAATTTTTCCACAAAAGTACACTTTTCTGATTTTCCCAATTTTATAAGAAGATCCGGTGACAGAACCAATGGCTTGCCATCTACCCATACCCCAATTATATCATCCTTATTTGCTCTTATTGCAGAACTATAGGCGGATCCAGGTTTTCTTTTCGCCAAAAAAAAATCCGCTTGTAACCCGGATCTAAGACTTCCTGTTACCCTTTCTAATCCAAGGGCATAGCTAGCATTACACGTTGCCATTCTCCACAGATCTTTATCTGTCAATATCGAACCATTTAACTTGCTTACCCTGTCGGCGCAAATTATTTCCTGCAACATATCAAATGACCCACTAAGCGACCAATCTGAACCAAGCGCTATTCTAACTCCATAATTCATGGCGCTTTTTAATTCAATAGTTTGACCATAGAAAGCCAGATTAGATCTTGGAGACCAAATTAAAGTGACATCCATTTCGGACAGTTCATTGAAATCAACTCCCGATGCAGATATACCTTGTACAAGTGAAAAACGACGACCCTTTTTTGGATTATTTTTAATATATTTTAAATACTGCTCAATTTCTAATTTTGCCGTACAATTTGCCCTCACTCCTTCTCCAATATGGGGTACATATGCAATACCAAGCAGATTCTTATCTATCCGAAGAGATGGTGGGGCGACGTTAAGCCCATCACATAGCGGTTTAAAAGCTATAATAGCATTGAACGAAAAAGGGAAGGTTTTCATATCAGCTTCAACTGGGTAGATTAACGGGTCTGTGTTATAGATGTGAATATTAATATTTTTTACTACACCTGGAACACCTCCTGCACCCCCTATTACAGTTGTACCTGACAGAAGATGACGTAACTCAACCCATATCAATTTAGAATTACTTTGGGGGGTATTTCCTTCCTTATAATAATAATACGATTTAGGAGTTGACAGTTTTTTCATGCTATTAAGGCCAAGCCTCCATTCATCACGATGCCTATAAACCGGATGTAGGTCTGGATCTGGATAATCATAACTATATGCAATGTGTTCATGGGCATTTACCCATCCAGGTGAAAGAACAGTAGTTTTGCGACAATCCAAGATCGCTGCATTTCTATAATCATTTTTTATTTTATCAAAGTCACCAACTGCACCGATAGTTCCATTAAATCTAACATGGAGAGCCCCATTTTCAACTTCGCCTTCCTCGGTTAATAAAGTCGATCCGATAATTGTTCCTGGATCCTGCCCTTTCTCAACATACCCTTCTGTGTAAAAGCAACCGGAATCCCAAGGAATCAAAGAGTTGATCTTTTTAATATTAGTGGTTTTCTTTTGATTAACACAACTTACAAAAACAAAAGCGATTGAAAGCATAATCATTGCTCGTTTGAATGACATATTTACATCCTATTATAAAATTAGGTTCATAATTTTATATTATATACCCAACGTCTAAGCTGAGAGGTGCGCCAGTTATATCGAATCCTTCTCCAGCTATTTGTTAGTTAAGCTTTTATTTAATCTAATCAGGTTCCCATTGCAAAGCGAACATCTCATCATTGAAAGATGTTTTAACTTATATTTTTTTGAACAATTTTCACAAATCACGATTGTATTTCCATGATCCCTCTTACTCTTAAGCAAGAAATATTTATAAATTCCGGATAGCAAACCCCAAAAGAAAAACACAGATCCAATATGCTCGCCTCTCATTGGGACATAGTATAAGTATCCATCACCAGAAAAGATCATGATGACTCCAAGCAACATGAATAAGATTTCCCACCCATAAGCCTTTAAGAATTTAATCTTTTTGTTCTGGTCTAATTTTTCATTTATGTAGCCGGGCAGATCTGATTTCTTTAGGATAAACCAAGAAAAACACAGGTACAAAAACAAAATAAACGGAACAAAAAAAGGCCCAGTTTTGTCCAAAATTGATTGATCTGGTTGAATATAAATACAAAACAACCCCGCAACAAATAGGAACGTCGCTATATAAAATATGTATATCCAGCCTTTTTTAATTTGATATTTCATCTATAACGTTCCAAAACTCTTTCAAATTTTCCTTTAGCTTTAGCCTTTTCATATGCTTGCTGAATTCTATCAAGCAATTCATTGGAAACCGACTCTTTGCTTAAACCAAAATAGACAAAATCTTGGTTAATAATAAACTTAGAGGCTTTTAGACCTTTAAATTCTTCATTCGTATTTAATTTATAAAAAAACTCATAACGATCTATAAAAAAGCCAGATAGCCGCTTTGCATTATACATTTTGACAAATTGTTTCGCATAGGTTACTTCATAAAATTTTTGGGCAAATGTCTCTTCTGCTGTATATTTTACCTTGAATGATTCTCCATAATAAGCTCCTCTTTGTATCCCAATTAACCCAGAAATTTTTTTGATATCTTCCAACGATCTAATTTCAAAATTTGTATCTTCTGATACAACTAAAATCATCGATTCATCCCGTTGGGGACCAATGAAATTAATAAACTCTTTTCGCTCGTCGGTGATGGATAAATTCAACATAATATCTATCTTACCTATTCGCATATGATCTAAAGCTCTTTTCCAAGGTACAATTAAATAAATTGGTTTACAGTTTGCTTCATTAAGCAAAACTTCAACTAATTCAACTGCCAGCCCTTTCCATTTGCCATTATCCTGATAATACTGTGGTGCGTAGTCAGTCACTCTCACTTTAAGTTCACAATCGGCAAAGGCATTCAAGGGCACTAAACAAAGAAATAAAAAAATTATAAAATTTTTCATTTTCATCCTTTACACAGATTTAAAATCAATAACTTTGAACATCTGCGGCTGAATAAATCCAAAAAGGCCGCCCTGTTTTTTTTAGACCTGAAATACAGATTATTGATATTCCAAAATATAGGCGCGGCAGACCTAAAAAAAATGGTAGTGCAACTTTGGAAAAGATGATGCACGGTGTCAATATTGTGAAAACCAATGCAGTTGAAGAACTTAAAAAGGAAACCGGCTGCTTTGTACTGTTGTTTCTTTATACAAAATAGGATAGATTCCATTGGAAAAGAAAAGACGAGGATAAAGTCCCATGAAAATACAAAAATTAAATTTAATATGAATGGCCAAACCAAAAGATGATCGAACAATCAAATAATACCAAAGAAAAGAAGACGGCAGTCTTGTTTTCAGTTCAAACCCATGGCGTTTCAAATGAGGAGAACGATTCGTCTCTCCTCGAACTTCGGCGGCTGGTTAAAACCATGGGCCTCGAAGTCGTCGCAACGCTGACGCAACGGCGCTCAAAACCTGAGGCGGGAACCTTATTGGGGGCAGGAAAACTAAAAGAACTTGCCAGCTATACCGGCGGCACTGGAATTGTTGAAGGATTTAGCCGAAAATCAGAGGATGAAACCTCGGAGAACCTAAACGAATATTATCCCGTCGACAGTCTCTATGGCGATGACCCAATGGCAAAAGATAGCGTGCAAGCCAATATTGTCATCTATGATGGTGAAATTTCCACTAAGCAATTGATAAACCTTGAAAGAGCAACCGGCGTCGAAGTTTTAGACCGAACCGGTGTGATCCTCGAAATATTTGGCCGGCATGCCAAAAGCCGGGAGGCCATCATTCAAGTGGAGATTGCCAAGTTGTCTTATTCGGCACCAAGGCTAAGGGCATCTCATATTAGAGGTGATCGTCAAGGCGGCGGGATTGGATCTAAAGGAATAGGAGAGACTTCCCACGAACTCAACAAGCGTCATATTAGAGACCGCATATCCGAATTAAAGTCACGCCTCGAGGGGATTCTTTACGAGCAGACGAGACGGCGCAGCCGCAGGAAAGAAGATTGCCAAGTCTCTCTGGTCGGGTATACCAATGCTGGCAAGTCGTCACTGATGCGCAAACTGACCGGTAGCGATGTATTGGTAGAAAATAAATTATTTGCAACCCTTGATACCCGTGTGAAATCTTTGTACCCGGTGGCTTTCCCTCCAGTGCTCGTCTCCGATACCGTCGGATTTATCAAGAAACTACCCCACGATCTAGTTGCATCTTTCCAATCGACCCTTGATGAGGCACTTGCCGCTTCGTTACTTTTGTTTACTGTAGATGCCTCTGATCCGGCTTTTCGATCTCAATTGGCTGTGACGCAGTCGGTCCTGGAAGAGATCGGTGGTGAAAAGATTCCAAGCCGCCTGATCCTGAACAAAATTGACAAACTCACAACCGGGGGGTTGGAAGAGCTGCGCCATGAATTTCCCGATGGAATCTTCATCTGTGCGCATAACCCCGGGGATGTAGCAACCCTGCGAGAAAAAATCCTTCAGTTCTTCGAATCAAATATGATCGAAACTACCATGGTGATCCCGTATGACAAAGGACACCTTCTAGGGCAGTTAAGAAACAAAGCCAGCATCATAAATGAATCCTACGACGAGACAGGAACCGAAGTGACATTCAAGACTTTCCCGGAAACATTAACTTGGTTACAAAAAAATATGGATTGAATGGCTTTCTTCCCAACACGCAGCAGTGGACATTGCGGATCTCCCTTTTTTCCAATGAAGTTTGGGTTTTCCAAGCAGGCGCAGCTCCGCCCTGTCGATTACATACTTTACAACTATAAAAAATTTATACTGGAACGATTCTTACGACCCCTTATTTATTTATACAAAGTTGGGAAAAAAATCAACGTACAAACTATATGAAATTGTCCTGGCTTTACAAACAATCAGGCCAGAAATTTCAATATGGGCGCAATATGTCCAGGAAGGTGAAGGCCGGGGGCATGGCCGCAATCCTCGATGCTGGTCACAAGCATCTGGGGCTTTAATGATCTCATCCTTTCAACAATATCCCGGGTCAGCACATCCGACAATACCCCATGGAAAAGCAGGATGGGACAGGTCACCTGGCAAAAGGGTTCCCATAGATCGATCACCGGAACGTTTTCATCGGATTTGAGGATAATCTCCGGATCATAATGAACCGTGAACTGCCCCCTGTTATTACGACGAAGAGAAGTTTGGGTCATCCTGATCCATTGATCAGAGGTTCTTTGTCCCCCTGTCCCATACAATTGTTTTAAATAATCCCGATACCCAACAAAAGTATCAAACAAAGGCTTTTTCCCGGACACATACTCAATAATCCTGATCAGGGCATCCTTGGGCACCTCGGGACCGATATCATTTATAACCAGACGCTGTATCCTGTCCTTACAGGGGCCGGCGGCCAAAAGCATACCTATAATCCCCCCCATGGAAGTACCTATCCAATCCATCTGTTTCACCGCAAAATAATCGCAGATACCCATGGCAATTGCCAGATAATTGGGGTAATCATACTCTTTTGTCGGTTTTTTTGCCCATTGGGAGAGACCCCGGCCCAGGGCATCAGGACAAAGAACCCGATGGGTTTTACCAAGATTTTGGGCAAGGATTTCAAAATCAAATCCATTCCGGGCCAGACCATGCCAGCAGATAACGGTTTTTTCCCCATCTGGATTGTAAATCCTGACATGGATACTCCGATCATTTACAACAAGAAAATCTGATTTTATTTCCATTCAAAACTCCCTATACAAAAACAGAATGCATATTGTCTTCTTCCCGCCAACAATAAAGAACGGGACCACCTTATTCCTGCGTGTTCTTATTTGCCATTAAGAACCTTGCGAATTAATTTTGCGATCACTCCTTTTGTGAGGGGTTTTAAGGCAAACTCTTTTATCCCAAGAGCTTTTGCAGAATTTTCATCAATAAGGTTACTATATCCTGTGCATAAAATGATTGGAACGTCGGGTCTTATCTGCATCATCCGCCGGGCAAGGTCTGAACCAGTCATATCCGGCATGGTCTGATCTGTTATCACTATATCAAATTCATTGGGAGCATTTTGGAAAATTGCCAATGCATCAAGACTACTGCGTCTAACTGTTACATGGTAACCAAGTCTTTCCAGCATGTCTTGACCCATCTCAGCAAGTAATTCTTCATCGTCGATAAAAAGTATTCTTTCTTGCCCGCGGGGAATTTTGTCGATTTCTTTAACAAGCGGCAATTCTTCTTGGTCAATCAATGGGAAGAAGACATGAAAAATTGTTCCTTTATCTAATTCACTTTCAACGGTAATGGTCCCGCCGTAATCAGCAACAATCCCATGAACGATTGCCAAACCCATGCCTGTGCCTTTACCAGGTTCTTTGGTCGTAAAATAGGGATCGAAAATTTTATCAATCACATCGGAGGCAATACCGGAACCGGTGTCGGATACAATCAGTTCAACATATTCACCAAATTCCATGTTCAATGGCACTTGACGGTGACCACCCTTATCAATACAAACACTTTTTAACCCAATTTTCAGAATGCCGCCAGTCTTTTCCATAGCATAACTGGCATTTGTACAAAGGTTCATCAATATTTGGTGGACTTGGGTTGGGTCAGATAGGACAGCACCACACCTTGAGTCAATATCATCATGGATTTCGATTGTTGTCGGTATGGAAGACCGCAGCATTTTCAGTGCTTCTTTAATGAGCGATTGAATCTGAATCGGGATACGTTGAACCTCCGTTTGTCTACTAAAAGCAAGTATCTGTTTGATAAGATCTTTCGCACGATTGCCAGCCTCAAGGACTTTTTCCAAATCCCTGGCAAATTTGGTATCTGGTGGAGCATCATCTTTCGCCATGTCTGCGTAGCCGAGTATCACAGCCAGAATATTATTGAAATCATGGGCTATGCCTCCGGCAAGGGTGCCTATGGCTTCCATTTTTTGTGCTTGTTGGAGTCGAGCTTCCAGATTAGCTTTCTGTGCTTCAACTTTCTTACGTTGAGTAATGTCGGTCCAAATGCTGGCCAGAAACGAATGCCCACGCATGGAAAGAGCGCGGACGGTCGCGCAGACATTCAATAACCGTCCGTCTTTTGTCCTGTGCTTGGTCTCAAATATTTCGAAACCATCTCTTGTGATCTTCTCGATGTGCATTTTCACGTCTTCCGGTGATTCATGGATGTCAATATCGGATATCAAAAGATTGGCAAACTCCTCCCGCGTATATCCAAGAATCTCGTGGGCTCGGTCATTGAACTCAATGATCTTGCCCGTCTCAGTATCTATTAGCACAACCGAGTCAGGAGCCTGCTCAAAAACGACACGAAACTTTTCCTCACTTTCCCGTAGCGCCTCATCCGCTTTATTTTGCGCAACTATATTGTCGATCAATCTTTGACGCATATCATTCAGCGCAGTACCCAACTGATAAATTTCATCCTGTCCAGATCCAAATAATAATTCTTTTTGGTTCATCCGATTAACGCGTACTTTTTTCTATGAAGATCAAAAAGCTTCAATTTGAAAAATTCAAAATCACGATATCCATAGGCCTGCCTTTTCATAGTTTTAATTTTGTTATTGGTTCCTTCCAAAGGCCCTGTT
>JAAELK010000463.1 GCA_024226935.1 Desulfobacteraceae bacterium | reverse complement strand
CTGATACTAAAATTGTTCAAAGCCGATAGACGAATTCAATATTTTATGTTTTTCAAAAATCGGTTAAAACCGAATGGGTGGAGTATTGTCTAAAAAAATTGGTAAAATAAAATATTGACTTTCTCCTGGTGCTCTTTTGATGACAAAGCAGAAAAAAAAAAATTCAAAGAAAAGTTTCCTGCCGATTTGGGATCGTTGTCCACCATGCAAGCTTCCATAGAATCCTTTGCCAAAGAGCGTGATATAAAGGGTTCTTAGCATTGGCACACGCCCTTCAAATTGGCGGAAGAGCAGCAGAGCTTGGACAAATCCTGCAACCAGACGGAGATCAATATATCTTCAGTTGTAATTTACAGGATATGGCAAAACTTAATACCTTGGTTAAATCCATTCTGGATTATGCCGCGAATAATTACCCAGGCCAGATGGTTGTTGATGAAAACGGCAATTTAAATAATCTGGCAGCTGATTTATTAACAGATCCCGAAAGCAAAATAGCCGTTGAAGATTACGGCATTAATCCAGGTCCCTCACAATTAACACCAGAAGGAAAAGAAGCCCGCCTGGAGATTGCAAAAGCCTATAAGGCAAATAAATATTACCTGGATAAACTTACCACATTAAGAAATCATTACCCTGTTAAGCTTGAATATGAGGTCACAAACAAGCTTGATATTTTAATTGGAAGGATCAAACAAAACAACTATGCACTGATGGATGCACATTCTGAAGCAATTAAAAATGCTTCAACATTCCAGAGACCTGTGTAGCAACAAAGGATGCCATACTGGCAAAGATCAACCCCATAACAACAGAAGATCTGGACTCTTTAAATCTGGAGGCCTTTAAATATTACTACAGATTAATGGATTCCACCTCAGATTCAGATGTCAATTATATGTATGATGGTCTTAATTGGGGTGCCGCCAGCAAAGACGGTAATTATGAATATCATGTAGGCAGTTTTATAGTAACCCCCAGTAAAATGACCATTTCAGGAATATATATATTGGACAACATTTCGTATGAGTACGAATTCCATGGAAATTCCGATGGAGGCAATGCATATTCAGGAAACTTTTGTGTACCTGAAAGCTCTTGCGTAAGCAAAGTTGCTGTTAAAAAGGATAACCCATACTACTTTACACCCTACCAATCGTAATAACTGCACTTTTTAATGGGGTAAAGCAAAAACAGATTATTTCACTAAACTGCTTTTTTGCAGAGATTCTTTTTAAAAAAAGTGATAAAAATCATTTGATTGGGCAGTTTACAGCCGGTTGATCATTCATCAACCGGCTTTTTAAATTTTAAAAACTCTTTGGAATAAATTTTTCTTTCCAAACACCTGCCTGTCTGTTACACCATAGTAACAGACAGGCAGTTAATGTTTTCATAAACCCAAAAAAAAGAGTGCGCCATTGAAACGATTATTCATATTTTTAAAAAAGCTGTTCACCGGGAAAAAAAACGAAAAGCAAGCTCCAGACCATAGCGTCTTGGCAAAAAAGCCTATACCCGACCCACAACCCACCACCTCCTCCCAAAAAAGACAGCAAAGGCCCCCGAAAAAACGCTGGACCCTGGAAAAATTTCCGGTGGAACCCGAAGAGGGCAAGACCCGTTTCCACGACCTTGATCTACCCTTAAGCCTGATGCACGGCATCTGCGATTTAAAATTCAAATATTGTACCGATATCCAAGCAAAGCTACTACCCCATACCCTCCAGGGCAAGGATGCCACGGCAAAGGCCCAGACCGGCACAGGCAAAAGCGCCACCTTTATTATTGCCATCATCAAATCATTCTTAAAAAACTCATTAAAAAATCAAAAGGGAAAACCCCGGGCACTGATCCTTGCCCCCACAAGGGAACTTGTCCATCAGATCGAAAAAGATTTCAACGCCCTTGCCAAATATTCCCATTTGAGAATATTAGCTGTTTACGGCGGCACGGGATACAACCAGCAGATGACCATACTCCGGGAAAAAGCCGTGGATGTCATTGTCGCCACCCCGGGAAGACTGCTGGATTTTATTAATAAAAAACTTGTCGATCTTTCCCGGGTGGAGACCATCGTTCTAGATGAAGCAGACCGGATGCTGGACATGGGATTCATCCCTGATGTACGCAGACTGATCTATATGACACCCCACAAAGACAAACGCCAGACCCTGTTTTTTTCTGCCACCTTCACCGACGAAGTCCTGCGCCTGGCAGAATCCTGGACCAAGGATGCCGTCAGGGTTGAAATTAATCCTGAACAAACAACCGCCCAGTCCATTCGCCAGGTAATTTATCTGACCACGGAAACGGACAAATTTAAAAATGTATACAACCTCATGGTCAGTGAAAATCTACAGAGGGTCCTTCTTTTTGTAAACCGGAAAGACACGGCAAAATACCTTGCCTCAAAACTGGAAAGGTATGGACAAAAATGCGGTATTCTGTCCGGGGATGTTGCCCAGGACAAACGGTTCAAGGTGTTAAACAATTTTAAAAATGGACGGATCAACTTTCTTGTGGCCACGGATGTGGCGGCAAGGGGACTGCATATTGACGATATCAGCCATGTCATCAACTATGATCTTCCCATTGAACCAGAACATTATATCCACAGAATTGGCAGAACCGGAAGAGCCGGTGCCACCGGAACCTCCATCAGTTTTGCCGACGAAATGAGTTCATTTGAAATCCCGAAAATTGAAGAAGTTCTGGGCCACAAAATTGAATGTGAATACCCTTCGGAAGAACTGGATCGCCCCCTGCCAAAACCAAAACCGATTCAAAAACGATCCCCCAACCAAAGCTCCGGAAAAAAACCACCCTATAAAGGAAAAAAAAAGCCCTATAAAGCCGGACCCAGGCATCCACGAAATAAAACCAACAGCAAAAACTGACCACCTTGTGGTTGACACTATAATAGGATTCAGTGTATTAGCTATGGCTGATAATAAAAGCAATACCTATAAAGGAGTTTAAATTAACATGTTTGGTCTAGGAATGCCTGAAATTCTTTTAATCCTGGCAATAGCCCTCATTGTCGTCGGCCCGAAAAAACTGCCGGATCTTGCCAAGACCCTGGGACAGGCCATGGGAGAATTTAAAAGATCCGCCCAGGACTTTAAAAGAAATATTGATATTGAATCGACTATGGATGAGATGGAAACACCAGCCCCTGATCTGAAAAAGGTTGTAAAAGAAGTAAACAAAGAAAAAGAAAACATTGTAGAACCCGGTAATAACCCGGATATAATCAAAGTTGACAATCAAAACAGCACCTTGGAAAAGAACTCGGATGCACCCCTTAAAAAATCTAAGTCCGATACCCCCAAAGACTTAAGAAAATAAAAATGAATAAACCATGAATGAAGAGAACAAAAGTCCTTTTACAGAACATCTAGGCGAGTTACGGGATCGATTGGTCCGTTCTTTTATTGCCGTGGGTATTGGATTTATCTGCGCCTATCTATTCAAGGAAAAAATCTTTGAATTCCTGACTGCCCCCCTGGTAGAAGCCATGGGAAATGCCGGAAACGCAAAGATGATCTTCACAGGTCTGCCCGAAGCCTTTTTCACCTATTTAAAGGTATCCTTCCTGGCCGGAATTATTATAGCCAGCCCGGTATTGTTTTATGAGTTCTGGATGTTTGTCTCCCCCGGGCTGTACAGAACCGAGAAAAAATATCTGCTGCCCGTTGTTGTTTTATCTTTTTTCTTTTTCATAGCAGGCGCTTCCTTTGGATATTTCGTTGTCTTTCCCCAGGGATTTAAATTCTTTTTAGGCTTTGCCAATGACAACATACAGGCCATGCCGTCCATGAAAGAATATCTTGGATTTGCATCAAAAATGCTGCTGGCCTTCGGACTTGTATTTGAACTGCCCCTGGTGATCACCTTCATGGCCCGTATGGGACTTGTAACGGTGGATTTTCTGAAGAAAAACAGAAAATATGCCATATTGATCTTTTTTGTAGTAGGAGCCGTGCTTACCCCCCCCGATGTGGTCACCCAGATCATGATGGCCGTCCCCCTCATGGCCCTGTATGAAGTCAGCATCATCGGTGCCAAAATTTTTGGAAAAAAAGCCCCGGTTAAAGACGATGATACTCCGGCCGAAGACACCTCCCAGAAGGGCTAAAGGGATCTTTCTGGTTTTGTATTGACTTTGCGGGCCGCTGTGTGTAAAAACAAATTTGACTACTAAGTAATCAATCGGCGACAGCCCCTGTCACCGGTAAAAAAGCAGAATGAATTTTTAATTATTAAAGGAGCAAGACAAGTCATGAACAAAAGATTGATCACGTTGCTGTTGGCTTCAGGAATTGCTGTATTGTTTGTTACAACGGCTCTCTATGCAGGTACCATAGTAAAAGATACTATTACCATAGAATCCCCTGGATACACACACCGCAAAAAAGGGCCACCAAAATATAAACTGGTTGAATTCTCCCATAAAAAGCATGCCACGGATTATAAGATTTCCTGTGGTCAGTGCCACCATGACAAAAACGGAAAAGCCCTTGACCTCAAACCAGGTGATGATGTACAAACTTGTGATCAATGCCACAACAAGTTCAAAAAAGACAAAAAGAACAAGAAAGATATCATGGTCCTGGAAAATGCCATGCATAAAAACTGCATAGACTGCCACAAAGCTTTCAACAAAACGCAAGGCGACCCCAAAGGCAGGAAGGGACCGGCTCCTGTCTCATGTAACAAATGCCATATAAAAAACAAAAAATAAAAAGCCTGATAATCACCTGATTTTTTCAGGGCTGTTATACCAAAATTAAAAGGGGAGTTTTCCAGTGGAAAACTCCCCTTTTAATTTTTCTTCCCCACCCAATAAATCTTTTTCTTTCCTGCTCGGTACCCCGCACCGATAATAACTCCATGCACAGAAAGCCTCCCGGAGCAAGAGATTCAAAAAGAACACTTTTATCAAATGACAATGAAAAAACTTTTACGCTATCATTAATTAATTTATTACTCAACGCTTTTTTTTATTTCCCTGCTTTTTTTCTTGCAGGTATTAAGTTTTTCATATAAAATCTACACTTATGTTTGAAAATTTAATTACAACTCTGACCTTTTGTCCACTAGTGGCCGCGCTGGCCTGCTATTTTCTCAGGGGGGAACGTCTTCGGTCCGCCCTGGTGATAGTGACAGGTATCGTCCTGATCCTGAGCGCCGTTTTGCTCATAGGATCTGCACCGGTAAGCATGACACCGGCGCTATTTACCAGCGTAAAATTTAAAACCTTTATCCAATCAGCAGATTTTTTACTGCTGGGCCTGATTCTCTATTTCGGTATAAAATTTAAAAACCGGATTATTATCGGTTTATCCCTGCTCCAGGTTATTATACTTGGTTATTTCGAATTTTTCATGACCGCAGGTACCCACGAAGCTCCAGTCGGAATTTTCTGTGACCACCTGTCCCTGATCATGGTATTGATCATCTCCATTGCGGGCTCCCTTATTGTTCTTTATGCCCTGCCCTACATGAAGAATCATGAAAAACACCTGAAACTTAAAAAATCCCGGCAACCACGATTTTTTGCCCTGCTCTTTTTATTCATCGGTGCCATGAACGCCATGGTACTGGTCAATGACATGATGCTCTTTTATTTTTTCTTTGAAATCACCACCCTTTGCTCCTTTTTGCTCATAGGACATGATAAAACCGAAGAATCTAAAAGAAACTCATTGACCGCTCTGTGGATCAACAGCCTGGGAGGCGCGACCCTGCTCATCGGAATTGTATTAATTTATACCCAGCTTCACACCCTGGATATCCAATCCATCATCAGCCAGGTACAAGGAAAGGATATCTTACTCATCCCCCTTGCCCTTCTTTGTATTGCAGGATTTACCAAAGCAGCCCAGATGCCCTTCCAAAAATGGCTTTTAGGAGCCATGGTAGCGCCCACACCAACCTCAGCCCTGCTCCATTCCAGTACCATGGTCAAGGCAGGCGTATATCTGCTTATCCGCTTTGCTCCGGCATTTGCCGGAACCAGCTTAAGTACTTTGGTGGCCGTTTGCGGAGCCTTCACCTTTTTATCGGCCGCAGCCCTGGCCATAGGCCAGAGTAACGGGAAAAAAGTACTTGCCTATTCCACCATCAGCAACCTGGGACTGATCATAGCCTGTGTCGGCATCAACACCCATGCCTCCCTTACAGCCGCTATTATACTGCTGATTTTCCATGCCGTATCCAAAGCCCTGCTCTTTTTATGCATGGGGTCCATAGAACAACACATCGGAAGCCGTGATATTGAAGATATGAGGGGCCTTTTTGGTGAAATGCCTATAACCGCTCTTGTGATCACCCTGGGAATTTTAACTATGATCCTGCCTCCCTTTGGTATGCTCATAGGAAAATGGATGGCCATTGAATCGGCTTCGGGTAATCTGCTTGTAATTTTGATGCTGGCCCTTGGGTCTGCTCTTACCGTGGTCTATTGGGCCAGATGGGCCGGAATCCTCATGGGATCTGACTTTTCAGGTAAATCCACACCCGAAAAGATGCCGCTATTTTCAAAGATTCCTCTATTTACCCTGCTGAGCAGCGCAATTTTACTGGGATTTTTAACCCCTATTATTTATTCAAGCATGATCCTGCCTGATTTTTCAGGACTTGTCGCAGCTCCCTTTTCAATCCACAACGGCATCATTTTTAATAACCAGGGCAGTTTTGCCGTATACCCGCTGTTTTTCATTGCCATTGTAGTATTCTTATTTGCACTCTTCCTCTCCAGACCAAAAAAGGCGGCCCAGCAGGTCAGCCCTTATATGTCTGGTATCCAGGGAAAACAACCAGGAAGCTTTGTGGGTCCCATGAACAAGGTAACAACCTATACCCAGAGCAATTATTATCTTTCTGCATTTTTCGGTGAAGAAAAGCTTTCCAACCTGGTAAACATGACTGCCGGTATATTAATTCTTATTTTGATAGGAGTCTCCTTCTAATGACTTTGTTTTTATATGCCATAATCGGTGTAATCCTGGCCCCCTTTGCCGGGGTTCTTGTTGTCGGACTGGACCGGATACTCACGGCAAAATTTCAATCCAGAATAGGGCCTCCTCTACTCCAGCCCCTCTATGATATCTGCAAACTCTGGGGTAAAAAACCCATGATTGCCCATAGATTTCAACCCCTATGCGTTTATATATATCTGGCAGCGGCCATGGTGTCGGTGGGGATGTTTTTTGCCCAATCCGATCTGCTGCTCATCTTTTTTGTCCAGGCTGTTGGAGCCATCTTCTTTGTAATCGGTGCTTTGTTAGTTCCATCACCCTTCAGCCAGGCTGGAGGCAACCGGGAGTTGATCCAGATTTTAACCTATGAGCCCCTGATCATTCTTGTATTGGCAGGAATTTATCTTTATACCGGCAGCTTTAAAATTGATGCCATATATGCTCTGGACAAACCCCTGCTCATTAATCTTCCCTTGTTGTTCATCGTGTTCGGATACGCCCTGACCATTAAGCTGAAAAAATCACCATTTGATATTTCTGCATCCCACCATGCCCACCAGGAACTTGTCCGGGGAGTGCTCACGGAATATTCCGGAAAAATGCTGGCCCTGATCGAAATGGCTCATCTCTATGAAACCATTCTCATCCTGGGGCTTTGTTCTCTGTTCTGGACCACCAGTATTTGGGGTATGGCTTTACTCTTGGTGATTACCTATCTTCTGGAAATCATCATTGACAACATCTGCGCCAGGATGTCCTTTCGGTGGATGCTCAAATCCGTCTGGACGACGGGTATTGTTTTATCGGCCATTAATTTAATCTGGCTTTATTCAGGAGCAAGGATCTAATATGTTAAAAAAACTAATTGAAAAATCCCAGATCAAATCCCCTTGGATAGTTCACTATGATTGCGGTTCCTGCAATGGATGTGACATCGAAACCCTGGCCTGCCTGACCCCCTTATATGATGTGGAAAGATTCGGGGTCCTGAACATCGGAAACCCCAAACACGCAGACGTACTTCTTGTCACCGGAACAGTAAACCACCGGAATAAAAAAGTGCTGAAAAACATCTATGACCAGATGTCGGATCCCAAACTTATAATTGCCATTGGGGCCTGCGGTCTGTCCGGCGGTATTTTCAAGGAAGCCTATAATGTGGTAGGGGGAGTTGATAAGGTAATCCCCGTAGATGTATACGTACCCGGATGTCCTGCAAAACCCGAAGCCATTATTGACGGAGTGGTTGAAGGCCTTGCCAAATTGGGAGAACTTCAGCAACAAAACAAAACAGATGCCATCGCAAGTTAGGCACCAAGGAAAATAAAATGATATTAGATACTCTTCACCTTACCAAGGAAACCCTGCGGGAGGAAGTCGAAAAAATGAAATCCAAAGGGTATAGGTTTGTAACCATTACCTGCCTGGAAATTGATGAAGACTTCGTGGAACTGCTCTACCATTTTGATAAAGATCTTGAATTGATTCACTATCGAATGCAGGTAGCAAAGGGTACAACCATGCCCAGTGTTTCCACCATCTTTTTTGCTGCCTTTCTTGTGGAAAATGAAATTTACGACCAATTCGGCATTAAATTTGATGACCTGGTCCTGGATTTTGGAGGCACCCTCTATCTGGATGAAGATGAGGAGGAAGTTACCTCCACCCCTTTTTGCAGATACAGTGTCAAACGCAAGTAAGACAGAATTTATACAAAATATTAGATATACGGAAAAAAATTCCCATGTCAAAAACAATTATACCATTCGGCCCCCAACACCCGGTACTGCCCGAACCCATACACGTATCCCTAACCGTGGAAGATGAAATAGTAACAGAAGCAGTCCCTGCTTTTGGCTATGTCCACAGGGGCCTTGAAAAATTAGCCGAGAAAAAAGATTTCAACCAGATGATCCAGGTAGTGGAACGGGTCTGTGGCATCTGTTCCATGATCCATGCCATGTGCTATTGTGAGGGCCTGGAAACACTTATGAACGTAGAGGTTCCCAGACGCGCCAAACTATTACGGGTAATCTGGTCAGAACTTCACCGCATACACAGTCACCTGCTCTGGCTTGGTCTCTATGCCGATGCCTTCGGATTTGAGTCCGTATTCATGCAGTTCTGGAAAATCCGGGAACGAATCATGGATATCAATGAAGCCACCGCCGGCAACCGGGTCATTGTCTCGGTAAACCAGGTGGGAGGCGTGAGAAGAGACTTAAGTCCTTCCCAGCTCAAATGGATCTTAGATGAAATCACCGTGGTGGAAAAAGAGATGAAGAGCATGGAATCTACCATGCTCAATGATTACACCGTTAAAAAAAGAACCGTTGGAATAGGCGTTCTCACCAGGGAAATGGCCTATGAACTTGGGGCATCAGGACCGGTTCTCCGGGCATCCGGTATTGCCCAGGATATGCGCCAGCTCAAATATGAAGCCTTTGATGAACTGGATTTTGAGCCGGTTGTTGAACAAGACGGTGATTGCTATGCCCGGGGAGTAATTCGATTCCGGGAAACCATGCAATCCATCGATATTGTCCGCCAGGCCATTTCCCGCCTTCCCCAAGGAGACACCTTTGTAAAGGTCAAGGGAAAACCAGAGGGAGAAATTGTCACCCGGGTGGAACAACCCCGGGGTGAGTGTTTATATTATATCAAAGCCAACAAGACAAAATTTTTAGATCGGCTGCGTATCAGAACCCCCACCTTTGCCAATATCCCTCCCCTGGCCGCCATGCTGCCGGGTATTGAACTGGCAGACGTCCCGGTGGTGATTTTGTCCATAGACCCCTGTATCAGTTGTACAGAACGATAAAAAAATAAAGGTAAATTTTATGCCTGGAATGATTAAAAACGTATTAAAAAATTTTATCTCCAAGAGTGCCACCCGACCCTATCCCATTGAGGTTAGACCGGGATTCAAAGATGCCAGGGGAGAACTGACCAACCAGATGTCAAAGTGCACCCTTTGCACCCTTTGTGCAAAAAAATGCCCTACCCAGTGCATCACCGTGCTGAGAAAGGAACTGACCTGGGAAGTGGACCCCTTTACCTGTGTCTATTGCGGTATCTGTGTGGATGTTTGTCCCCAGAACTGTCTATCCCATTCTACAGAACACAAAAAACCCGCCCGGACCAAGACTAAGCTGATCTTAAAACAAGAAAAGCCCCCTGCGCCGGAGGAAATAATAAAGACTGATGAGAAACCTGTTGTCCCGGAAAAAATTGATCCGGGACATGATTATCACTGATCTGCCTTTAGAGTCTTGTCTTTAACCTCAAAAAGACAGTCTATCAATTGATCTTCAAACCCAGGAACCTCCAAGTTCCTGGGTTTAAGACAAGAAAAAAAGATCCAGAGATAGATCTTACTATTTTTAGAGCGACGCTTTATATGCCCTGGCTCTTGCGATCAATGAGGGTGCCCAACTAAGCGAACCAAGAGCGTGGATATGGGTATAAGTGCCAAAGGTGTTATCCTTGAAAAATCCATCTTTTTTATCGAGGATCCCCTTGCCTCTCTCCATTTTAAAAGCCATTTCATGATCCTGACAATCAATGGAAAGTATCTTTGAATATCTGAATTCATGGCCCGTTAAAATCTCCCCTTTTTTATAAAAAGGATTATCATGGACAACTTTAACCCTGGTATAGCCATGGCCCTGGGGTTTTTGGGATAAACCGAACCGAATGGGAAAAATGCCTGACATGGGATATTGGATATTGGAAAGCTCAATGCTTTGCCCCAGAAAAATCAAGCCGCCACATTCAGCATAAATCGGCAATCCTTTTTGGGATAATGCCTTGAGATTGTCCCGGAACACCTGGTTGTCTGCCAACTTACGAGCATGGGTTTCAGGAAATCCTCCCCCCATATAAATAGCATGAACCTCCGGAATACTCTCTTCTTCCAAAGGAGAGATAAATATAATTTTCGCCCCGAGATTTTTCAGGGCATCCAGATTATCCGGATAATAAAATTGAAAGGCAGAATCCCGGATGACACCTATTCTAACCGGATCATTTTCTATGGAAATAGGCATCTTCCGCAAAGGCTCTGGACTATCGGATGCGATAATCTTTTTATCAACACATGTCACGGCCTCATACAGAGCATCCAGATCAACATTTACAACAGCCTTCATGGCAGACTCAATGGCCTTTTCTGAGAAACTATGCTCCTCGGATGTCACCAACCCCATGTGCCGTTCGGGAAAATCTTTAGCCGAAAGTTTAGGAACAGCTCCAAAGACCGGTATGCCACAAAATTTTTCAATACTTACCCGCACTTTGTCTTCGTGACGTTTGCCCGCCACTCGATTGAGTACCACCCCACAGATATCGATATCCGGCTCAAATTGCATGCACCCCATGAGCAGCGCTGCCATGGTCCTGGTACTCTTACTACAATCCAGCACGAGGAGCACCGGCAATTTCAATAGCTTTGCAAGCTCGGAAGTCGAAGTGGAACCATCGATATCAATGCCATCGTAAAGGCCACGATTGCCCTCAACTAAAGCAATGTCTGAATTTTGGGAATTTATATTATAGGAGTTTTGAACAACACCGGGAAGACATAGAAAGGTATCCAGATTATAGCAGGGGCGACCGGCTGCCCTGGAAAGCCAGCCGGCGTCAATATAATCCGGTCCCTTTTTAAAAGGAGATACACAAATTCCCGAGCTTTTCCATGCAGCAGTTATACCCAAAGATATAATTGTCTTGCCTGAACCACCCCTTAGGCCCGCAATTATAATTCCCGGGACCTTTTTACCAACCTTTTGCATGGATAACTCTTATCTTTATCTTATTCTTCGCCTTCGGAAGAGTGCTGGATACCTGCACCCTTAAGACCATACATGGTTGTACTTCCAGAAGACCAGTATTCCAAAATTTCTCTTTCAACCATTTTATTAACAACTTTTTTGATCATTCTGGGTTTGTCATCGGGGAAAACTTTATAAAAATCTTTGAGATAAAATTTGGTTTTACTTTTTGACTTTTTTTCAAGAAAGGCAACGACTGCTTTGGTAGCCTCTTCCGTATTATCAAGTAAATCACTCATGCTCATACTCCTTTGAAATAAAATGGATGAGCCGGAGCACACTTAAGACACTCCGACTTTATCATCATATATAACAGTTTAAGTTCAATAAATAAAACTTAAATTAGAACTTAAATTGAGTTGACTGACGCCAGCTCATGTATGCCTGCTGCCGGAAATCATCAATCAAATGATGGGTGAACTCAAGTTCACATACTTCAAAAAACTTTTCCCATCCAATTCTCTCGGCCCAATCACCCAGACGTTCATATTTGTTAGCACCATTTGAATAGGCATTAACCATCTGATTGATAGCTTTTGTCATGGAAGGCCACCTGGGCATTTCGTTGGGCAGAAAACCCACAACAACTTTGGAAAACTTAGGGTCAGAAATTCTATTGGAAACTTTACCACCAGCCATAAGAACAATACCATCACCTTCAGTATCGGCAAGGGGCATGGAAGGACACATGGTGTAGCAATTACCACAATACATACATCTTTCATTTTTAACGGCAACTGATTTTACTTCCGTGCCATTGGCAAGCAGTTGTTTAGACGGTTTAATTGCTGCCGTGGGGCATGCAGAAACTGCCAAAGGAATTTCACATACTTTATCAAGATATTCATGATCAAGCATCGGCGGTTTTCTGTGATATCCGAGGATAGCGATATCAGAACAATGAACCGCACCACACATATTCAGGCAGCAGGCCATGGAAACTCTCAGTTGTGCCGGAAGTCTATGGTCCTGGAAATCAGCAAACAACTCATCCATGGCAGCTTTTACAGTACCGGAGGCATCAGTTGCAGGAGTATGACAATGCAGCCACCCTTGGGTATGAACAATATTTGTAATACCAGCACCGGTGCCGCCAATGGGGAACTTAAAAGAACCGCCATCAAACTTTCTGGCGGCCAGATCATTTTTAAGGGGTTCTACTTTCTCTTTTGAGTCAACCATGAACTCAATATTATTACGGGTAGTAAAACGAACATGACCGTCACAGTGTTTATCGGCAATATCACAAATTTCATTGATATGCCCTGTGGACATCAGACGTGCACCACCGACTCTTACTGTATATACTTCTTCTCCTGAATCAGCAACATGAACAAGAACACCGGGCTCAAGAATTTCGTGATGAGACCATTTTCCCTTGTTTCTTTTGATCACAGGAGGATAAAAATCGTTATGGTCCTTGGGCCCGATATCAGTAATTCTGTTTTCCATCGGCTTGGCTGGATTATAACCAGTAGAAATAAATGCCATTATAATTCTCCCTTTCTATCTTTGATGGTGTTTTCTGTATTCTTCAACATCACGCTCCCAACCGCCCTCAACCTCATCTTCTTTCCAGAAGATATAAGGGTTGGTTCTCGGGTATTGTACGTGCTGGGGCTGGGCCTTAATACCAGTTACTTCAAGAAGTTTCTGGAATCCCTGACGCATGATCAGTTCACCAAGTCTTTCACGGTTTTTACCTTCTTCCATCCACCAATCCCAAACATTTTCGATGACTTCTGTAATTGCTTCATAGTCATTATCAGGATTAACTTCGACAAAAGGTACAAGAAGAGAGCCCATCTGAGCACCATCAAGAATCGGTGCTTTTGCACCAACCAGAATGGAACAACCGGTTTCTTTACCAATTTTAAGGGCTCTTGGCATTACATTGATACAATGCATACAACGGGTACAATTGGCATTATCAATTGAAAGTTTTTGATTCTCAAACTTCATACATTTAGTAGGACAAAGGCCGAGTACTTCTTTTTCAAGGTCAAAGGGACCCCAATCTTTACTGCCTCTAAATGCGCCTGCATTTGCAGGATAGGCGGCATCATTTTCAACATATTTATTAACGGCATCCTGATCGACTCTGATATCATCTCTCCATGTACCGATAAAGGACATGTCAGATCTGGCAATAGATGCTACACAACAGTTGGGACAACCATCAAGTTTGAATTTAAACTTGTATGGGAATGCCGGCCGATGAAGTTCATCCTGATATTCATTGGTCAAAAAATAAACCATTGCATTGGTATCATAACATGAATATTCACATCGGGACTGACCCAGGCAATCAGCAGGAGTTCTCAGGTTGGAACCTGATCCTCCAAGATCCTGACCCATATCATGGGTAAGTGTATGGAAAATTTCCTCAATCTGGGGAGTAGTAGTACCCAAAAGAATGATATCCCCGGTTGCTCCATGCATGTTGGTAATACCTGAACCCCTGAAATCCCAAAGTTTAGTCAGAGTTCTCAGGTAGTCGGTTGTGTAGTACTTACCAGCAGGTTGATTCACACGCATTGTATGAAAATGCTCAACTCCAGGGAATGCCTGGGGCTGGTCACAATATCTACCTATAACACCACCGCCATAACCAAAAACACCTACGATACCGCCATGTTTCCAGTGGGTTCTACCATGCTTGAAAGAAAGCTCCAAAATGCCCAAAAGATCATCTACAGTATCCGAGGGAATTTGGAATTCAATACCTTCTTCATTCTTTGCTCTTCTTTCGGCCTGAGCTTTCAGGTCTGAGACAAAGCTAGGCCATGGGCCGGATTCCAGCTGGTCCAGTAAAGGAGTCTCATGTTTTGCCATTTACTTACCTCCGTTAATAGTTAATTTACACTCAATTAATGAAAAGGTTTTTTCAATCTTCTCATTCAATAATCTAATTTCCTGTTATTTCAAATCGTTACAATAAAAATCGCTAGCTCGAAATAAACATTTTAAGCAAAATAACATTGCAGATATAGAATGTCTGTTTCCACATGTCAATAAAAATCCTGTGATTTACATGTTTTTAAACAGAGAATGAATACAGGCGCTGTGGGCATCAAGACTGGCGGCTGCCACGGCACGTTCGGACGCGTTCCCAGGCCACGCTTCAATCAAATTTACCAGAATCGCTTCCAGCTGTTTCCGACTGAACCCTGCCATAAACTTAACAAAAATTTTTCTAAGCCCCCCGATATCTTTTAGAGTCAAAAACTCTTCCCTCGACTCCTCTTTAGATTTTCTTTTTGTCTTGTCATCCAACCCCCTTAAAAAGCCTTTAACCGTTGCTTCTAAAACTATTTTTCCCAAGAAAACCAAAGTTCCTACACCATCCAATCGATCAATCTGCATCCCCAGAGTCAAATTTAAAAAGAAAAAAAGCAGAGATGGCAAAAGCTGTTCTCCAGGAGTCATCTTTTCCCAATCAAATTCCATCAAGGCCCCATATCCTCGCACGGTGGTCAGCTTGACGGGCAATCCCTCAGCAAAAAGATCAACCACAAAATCCCCCGCGGCATGGTGCCAGGGGAAAATTTGCTCACCTGTATCAACATTATAATAGACTGTCAAAATATAGGCGATCTGTTCATAGATAATGGATGCCCTTTCCAAGGACAAATAATCGACCTGCCCATTTGATGCCCAGACAGCAATCTGCCGTTCTCCACGGAAGCCCGAAATATGAAACTCCCGAAATCCCTCAAACCATTCCCCAAGAAAAAACCCCACATCTCTTTTTTCAAGGGTAGAATTTTCAGGATTCCAAAGTTCAAGGGTCTGGATACCAGCGGCAAAGACCTTGGGAGTATAAGAAATCGACCTGTATTTTTCAAGGCAGGCCAACAATTGATATTCCTTTTTTATCAAGGAAAGTCCGGGAGAGCAAACAGCTCCATTCAATACAAAGGAGGTCCGATGGCTGGAATTGAACAACACCTTTACCCGAAGGGGATGGTAAAAAGCACCATGTTTTTCAAGATAGAGTTCCACCGCCCGGATGGGGCTTGCTTCCCCTGCCATGACGGACAAGGCCCCGGCACGCAGATGATCATTTTCCAAAAAACCCCGGGCACTGGTAAAATAATCTCCAATGGTCAGTTCAGGCCCCCTTATAAAATCCAGGGCCGGAACATTTTTGGAGAAACCGGAAAAATTTCCGGACAAGGGCAGATGCCACAGGGAACTGCCGGGGGAAAGCCGGCAGTTTTCACCCGGAATAAAAAATGAGTAGGAGGGACAAGGACTCACGCCTTTCTATGGGGAGCCAGCTCATCTAAAAGCTGTGGAGCCACTTCAAATCCTAAGTTTACAGCTTCATCACAATGAACAATAGCCTTATCAAATTGCTCAGCCTCAAGGTAGGCAACAGCCAGATTGTTATGGGCTACGGGAAATTTAGGCTCAACGGCAAGGGCTTCAAGATTGGCTTTAATACCTTCGGAAACCAACCCCTTCATAAAATAAGCAGTTCCCAGGGTAGTATATGCCTGAATAAACTTCTGATTGTGAATAATGGCCTTTCTTAAATTCTTGATAGCCTTATCCACTTTTGCCTCATCTTCTTTAGCATCCTTACCATCCACCAACTGAAGCAGCACAAAGGCCATATTACCATACCCTTCTGCAAATCCTGCCCGGGCTTTTGTGGCACGCTGATTAAATCTATAGCAGCCTTCCAGATCATTTCTCTGCAGGCAGATGCCGCCAAGAAGTACATAGGCTTCCGCCAGACTGGGGCTACAATCAACGGCTTCATGGAGCTGCTTTTCCGCATCAACATATTCTTGTTTGCCCATGAGCGCCACGGCCAGATTGTAATGGGTAGTACCGCATTCTGTATTCCGGGACAATTGTTGTCTTAAACTTGCAATCTGTTCGTCCACGTTATTGGGCAGATGACTGGCTACTTGAGACTCTGACATATACAACTCCTTTATGCTAAATCTATTTTTATATTGTTTTCTATTTAGAACCTTATATAATAGTATCCTCAACATAGGTGTCAAGATCTTTGATGGGAATAATAAATCTTGAAGCAATAACTCACCTGTGATAGCACCTGATTTTAAAAATGCTTAAAAAAATATTATTTTTTTTACAATGCAGGAGTAAGTAATTATGGAACAAGGATGCTTTACCGCATTAATCACCCCGTTTAACGACGCTTTCGAACTGGACCAGAAAGGCCTTGAACAACTTATTAATTTTCAGATTCAAAATAAAATCACCGGAATAGTGGTAACCGGCACCACAGGAGAAAGCCCTACTTTCGCATGGAAGGAACATGACAATGTGATTGCCCTTACGGCAAAACAGATAAAAAACAAATGCCTTTGCATTGCAGGAACCGGCAGCAACAATACTACAGAGGCTATAATGGCCGCAGACCACGCCGTCCATGAAGGGGTGGATGCCATCCTCATGGTAGATCCCTATTATAACGGCCCAAGCTCCCTTGAAATCAGAAAAGAATACTACGAAGTGGTGGCAAGAAAATATCCTGATATGGATATCATCCCTTACATTATCCCGGGCAGAACTGGTACCCAGATGCTTCCCCAGGATCTGGCCATCCTGTCGGAAAACTGTGCCAATATCACCTCGGTAAAAGAAGCCACGGGCAGTATTGATAATATGAAACTCACCCGAAAATACTGTGGAGACGCCTTCAATATCCTATCCGGAGACGACGCACTGATCTATGATATGATGACCAACCCTGAAATCCGGGCCTGTGGTTCCATTTCAGTAATGAGCAATATAGTGCCCAAATTTATGACACAGATGATCTCCTTGCTCAACCAGGGCAGGGTGGATGAAGCATTAAAAATCCAGAATGATCTAAGACCACTGCTGAATCTTGTGGGGGTTACCACCCGGGAAGAGACAAAATTTGGCCCCGTCGACTGCCGGGCAAGAAATCCTTTGCCCCTTAAAACCATGATGCAACTTTTGGGCATGCCATCCGGCCCATGTAGAAAACCATTGGGAAAAATGAGTTCAAAAGGATTTGACCTGATATTGAACGCGATGAAACAGGTTCAGACAGACACACCTGAAATTTTTCAACCCATTGCAGACTTTTTCCAGGTGGACATTGAAGAGCGCCTCAACAACCCGAAATATCAGGAAACTCTCTGGTACGATTATTAGTCGGCTCACTCCCATGCCAGATTCCAAACATAAAAAGGTTCATGCAAACTTTTGGCATGAACCTTTTTAATATCCATGTAAGCTACCCAACAAATCTTATTGTTTGATTGTAAACCCTTCTTTGGCTGCCTGAAAAAAAGTTGCCTTTAGCCACTCAAATCCGAATTGAAGCAATTTAATGTCATCGGCCTTGATCTCTTCAATCTTCCCGGCGGCAATTTCATACCGCGTAAGAAAGGAGCTTTTAAAAACAAACTCCCTGAATTTATCGATATTATAACAGATCATAAAAAACATCTTTTTACTCTCTTCGGAAAGCTTCATGTTGGAAGGAAGTGATTTTTTCCGGACCATAAGCTCCAGCCATCCGTCATTAACCTCATCCCGGAGATTAACCCCTTGATCCTGGCGCCAATCTGCCACGGTCCATTCATGGTCCTCTTCAAACCCCAGACAATGGGCCTCCTTGACCGTGAAAAAAAACTCATCTTTTTTGCCCTGTTCTCCTGAATAACTCAAAGATCCTACACCCAGCGGATAATATCGGCAGGTAGTGGGACGATCTTCATAGATAACACACCCTTCCCCATCCTCAACAAAGGGACAAGATTTTCTATCATCATCCAAAAGTTTTAGTGTAACCACAGGCATATCAGCTTTTTCAAGAATCTGGGGCTGGGTGAATACTGCCAGAAACTCCTCGGATGTCAGATCCAGTTTTTTGCGCATGGTTAAAATATCATAGGGGGTGAGCATGATATCAATACCCCGGCAACAATCGGTAAAACATTTAACCCCTTTGTGGCACTTAAACTGGAACCGGCTTTTCAAACTCAATTGTTCAGGTGGTATTTCAGATGTTTTCTTTATCTCATCATTCATTGACAGATCCTCATCAGTTTTAAAAGGTCGCTTAAAGGTACGGACTATACAAAAAAAATATAATATGTGTCAACCGGATACGCAGGGTCAACGCAAGTAACATTTACAAAGTTCCTATGCAGTTGCTAACTGCATTGATCATTTGAAAATGACCTCCTCCAGGTATTTTAAGTCCATTGCTGCATTCAGTCTTTTTGTTTT
>JAAELK010000462.1 GCA_024226935.1 Desulfobacteraceae bacterium | reverse complement strand
TTGTCAAATCTACTCATGGTTTTTTCCTTTAATCTGTTATGGGGATAACCGATTAAATTAATACCATGGGTAGATCCTTCAGGCATAGCCTTCTGACGATGACCACGCCCACAGGACGTGGTTTTTAATTTTTAATAAATTATGGCTCTTTATTATGTTAACAAAAATCAACAAACAAATGGTGATCATGAAGTACACACGACAGGATGTTCACATATGCCAAACAAACAAAATCGAATCTCTTTAGGTGATTTCTACGACTGTAGCTCGGCTGTTACAAAAGCAAAAAATCATTACCCCAAAGCCAATGGCTGTTCTTATTGTTCCAAAAAGTGCCATACTTCTTAGGTTGTTTTGCCCATTAGTTGTAGTGGCTTGGATTTTAACATCTTATCGACTCTGAGGCCCACGACTGTTTGTTTTTTCTCATTCCCTTCTTTGACGAAGCCTTTCCACTGCTGACGTTCTGCCTGGGGCAAGACTGGGTCTAATTGCACATTGGGATGAAATCTGTCATGGGGTAGTGGAAGCAAAGCTGCTCTGAGCGATAAAGTAACTGTTACGCATTAATTTTTAAAGAAAAATCAAATCTAAACTATAATCGACCGTTCTTAGTTTCCAGTTTTATAGCCTCAAAACAGTCGGATTATAGTTTGTAAACTAACATAGTTATTGGGGCTTCCGGCTAAATGCAGTAGCTCGAATTTAAAGCTCGGAGTTGCAGCTTCGGGCTTTTCTCATTTTATCCCCAGATTATCGACTTGAATTATCATTTCCAAAAATAAAACTGGCAAACTATTTTGATTTGCATTGGTATCTTTAAGATTCCCTGCATTTATCAATGCATAAAAAAAGAAGATGTATGCGATCAGTTGGATTGGGATGCATCCAGGCCAGTCATCCCCAAATCTTTTGTCACAATCATTGAATCTGTCCAACCATGTTTTTGAGCTACCTGGGCAACGGTGAAGCCCCGGGATAAATCGGCATTTATTAGATTTGGTTATGTTGCCGTTTTTAATAAATGGTTATGTATCGATGCCTGATTAACCCCCATTTTTTTTGCAATCCTCTATAGAGGGATACCAAGGCGATTCATACAAAATATCTTTGGGATGTGAGCCCGTCTCTACCGATCCAAGTCTTATTTCAAAACAAAAAAATAATTTACGTATTATGATATTTACCAGGCAGAGGCAGCGGAAGAAGGTAAGGCTTGCAGCGGATTTGAATGGCAGCGTGTCCCATGGACGGGACAAAGCGCCAGTCACCTCGGAAACAGGACACGAGGTCCTGTGAGAATGAGCGAAAAGCCTTACCTTTCTCCCCGCCGGTTCGTGTCAAAGTATCCCGGAATCCAAAGAGATTTTAGCCCATTCACCTCGGAGCCGGATACAAAGTTCGGTGAGAATGAGCAGCAAGCCTTACCCCTTTCTCGCCTGGGTGTTATCCAGCAACAGCCCCTATTCATTTTTTTAAATATTGTGATAAAAGGAAATTTAATTTATTAGTAGCTTTATAGGACTGGACAATCGAAGGGATGAAAGATAACTTATGGAAATAATCTTATAATCATCGACTCGACCAGACTCCTTTTATATGAAACTCAGTCCAAGGTATTGTAATAATAAGAGTTTCATTTTTCGTTGTGGCCCGGCGCAAATACCATGCTCCGGCCATGCCGGTTCTTTAAAATCCAACTCATTGAGTATAAAGGATATTGCCCATGGTATTAGCAGCAGACCTGATTTTATATAATGGAACCATCCACACCCTGGATGAAACACACCCCATAGTCACTGCTTTGGCTGTGGTGGATAATAAAATATCTGCCCTGGGAAGAGACAAGGATATTTTAGACCTGGCAGGACCTTCCACCCAAAAAATAGATCTGGAAAAAAGACTGGTATTGCCGGGATTTTGCGATACCCATTTTCATTTTTATGGATGGGCGTTACGTCATGAAATCATCGATTTTTCAAAAACTAAAAGTTTTGCCCAGATGGAGGCTGCCATCCGGACCAGAGCCGAAGAACTTGGCCCCGGCCATTGGGTATCGGGACAGGGATTTAACGAATCGGACTGGCCTGAAAATAAAATACCGGACCGAAGAGATCTTGACCGGGTGGCTCCGGACAATCCTGTCTGTATCTGGCGGGGTGATTTTCACCTGGCAGTGGCCAACTCTCTGGCCCTTAAACTGGCGGGCATAGATGAAAAGACAAACAATCCCCAGGGAGGGATTATCCTCCGGGATTCCGGCGGTCTTCCCACGGGGGTTCTTAAAGAAGCTGCACCCAATTTAATCCGGGAAGTGATCCCCCAATTGCCTGAATCCAAAGTATTGGAAAACATGGAAAAGGCTATTTTTCATGCCCACGGCCTGGGATTGACAGGGGTCCACGATATCCGATTCATGGGAATAAAAGAAGGGATGGATGCCATGGGCATATGGCAGACCCTGGATGAATCTGGAAAACTTAAGTTAAGATGCCATGTGGGCCTGTCCGGTGAAAGCCTCGACCAGGCTATCCAATTAGGATTAAGGACAGGTTTTGGAAATGACCGGCTGAAAATCGGGTATTTAAAGTTTTTTGCCGACGGCAGTATGGGGGCCAGAACGGCCTGGATGACCCAAAAATACCTTGATGGGGACTATGGAATACCCGTGACCCCGATCAAAAAGATAGAAGATGCCGTCATGAAAGCGGACAGGGCCGGACTTTCATGTATGATCCATACCATTGGTGACAGGGCCTGTGGAGAAATTATTGATATGTTTTCCCGGGTTGAACAACAAAACCAAAGTCGCTGCCGTCTTCCCCACCGCATGGAGCATGTCCAGATGATCTTGCCCGGGGATTTAGAAAAATTAGCTCTCCTTAAAAATTTAGCAGTTTCCTGCCAGCCCACGAATCTGGGCCTGGATATTTCCATGATTAACCTATGTCTTGGTGACCGGGGAAAATTTACCTACAACCTCAAAAACATATTAAATACCGGGATCCCCATGATGCTCAGTTCTGATGCTCCGGTGACTGATCCCAATCCATTTGTCGGCATTTATTCCGCCGTCACCCGGAAACGCATGGATAAAACCCCGGAGGGTGGATGGTATCCAAAACAGGCACTAGGTGTGGCTGAGGCGGTGCAAGCCTATACCCTTACCCCGGCCCAGACTTCTGGCTGCGGACATATCCTGGGATCCATAATTCCTGGAAAACTTGCCGATATAATAGTAGCTGACCAAAATATTTTTGAAATTGCCCCCGATGATATTGCAAAAACCAAAATATGGATGACTATTTTTAACGGAAAAATTGTATATGAAGGATAACCCCCCATCAAACAAAAACCGGCCTGGTATCATATTCCGGATAAATACAATAAAAGTTGTAAAAAACCTTGTTTATTGGTCTGGATAGGGGTAAAAATAATGCTTTTATCTTAATAATAGGTAGTGAAATATGAAAATAGATGGCTATCCGATAATTTCAAAACAAGAAGTGGTCTCCCTTATAAAAGATGGGGATACCGTGGCCTTCAGCGGATTTACCGCAGCAGGGGCCGCAAAAGCGGTACCGGTCATGCTGGCCGAACATGCCAAACAAGAGCACAGCCGGGGGCGCAGCTTTCGAATCAGGGTCATCTCCGGGGCTTCCAGCGGGGATTATATCGACAATGACCTGGCCGAGGCCGAAGCTATTTCATGGCGGGCACCCTACCAGGGTGGAAAAAAACTCAGAAATCAGATCAACCGCCAGGAAGTAGAATATATTGACATGCATCTGTCCCATGTGGCCCAGACCGTGGCTGCTGGTTTTTTTGGCAAGGTAAATGTGGCGGTTGTGGAAGCAACCCATATTACCCCGGACGGCAGGGTTTATCTTTCCGCCTCCATCGGGGCATCTCCCACCTGGCTGGCCTGTGCGGACAAGGTGATCATAGAACTTAACCATCGCCATTCCCCCCGATTAAGTGAACTGTCTGATATCGTTATTATGCCGCCCCCGCCAAGACGCAATCCCATAAATGTATCTTCTCCCCTGGCCAAAATTGGAATGCCCTATGCCCATGTGGATCCAAAAAAGATAGTGGGTATTGTGGAAAATGATGAGCCGGATCAGGTTGAAGCCTTCAGCCAGGAAGATGAAACCAGCACAAAGATTGCCGACCATGTATTGAAATTTTTCCTGGATGAAAAAGCTGCCGGCCGGATACCTTCTGACTTTTTTCCCCTACAGGCAGGAGTGGGCAATACAGCAAATGCCGTGCTGGGTGGTTTGGGACGTCACCCGGATATCCCACCTTTTTATATGTATTCGGAAGTCTTCCAGGATTCCATGATGGACCTTATAGATTCAGGAAAACTTTTAGGAGCCTCTGCCTCCTCTTTGACCATTATACCCGAGAAACTTGCACAAATCGGGGATAACATGGATTTTTACAGCAATAAAATTGTATTGAGACCCCAGGAAATATCCAACCATCCCGGCATTATCCGCCGTTTGGGAGTGGTGGCCATGAATACAGCCCTTGAAATGGATATTTACGGCAATGTAAACTCTTCCCATGTTATGGGCACCCATGTCATGAACGGGGTGGGCGGCAGTGGCGAGTTTGCCAGAAACAGTCATCTGTCCATTTTTATGACCCCTTCCATTGCAAAGGGTGGGAAAATTTCTGCTGTAGTACCCATGGTCCCCCATGTTGACAGTAGTGAACACTCTGTCCAGATCCTGGTAACGGAACAAGGCCTGGCGGATCTAAGGGGTTTAGGCCCCATGGAACGGGCAGACAAAATAATCAATAATTGTGCCCATCCCATGTATAAACCCTATTTAAAAGACTATATAACCAGGGGAACCTGTGGTCACATCTGCCACGATCTAACCCGGTGTTTTGAACTTCACCGTAATTTTAAAGAATCCGGGAGCATGCTGCCGGAAATCTGATCCAATCCATGATGGAATGGATCTTTGGGGCAAATCCCCCTGGGGGGATACCGAGAAAATAGACGGCATCAATTAATTGGGAGAATCCATGCATCTCGAATGTGATGGTCTAAAATATACATACCCCGGGGCAAAGGCTGCCGTGATCGACAACCTTTGCTTTACCATGACAGCCCCTGGGTTCAACGCTGTCTTCGGGCCATCGGGAGTGGGCAAGACATCCCTTGCAAAACTCTTGGTCAGCCGGGGGAACCGACAGGAAAGCTGTATCTCCACATTTGACATTGATACCATCCTTTACTCCTACAATCAGGAACGGCTGCCGAACTGGTCCAGTATCGGCAGCCACCTGAACAAAATTTGTCCCATAGGTAAAGAGACCCTGAAAAAAGAACTCATCGAAATTTTCAAACTCAAACCCCTTCTTGCCGCACGATTTTCACAACTTTCCATGGGACAGCAAAATCGTGTAAACCTCATCCGCTACCTGCTCCAGGAATTTGACCTGCTGATTCTGGATGAAAGCCTGGCCAACGTGGACGAAGCCTTGAGAGAAACTATTATCCTGGCAATAAAAACCCTTTTCCCTGGAAAAATGTTTCTCTATATTTCCCACAATCTCATGGAGGTAGCCAAGTTCTGTCGGGAGATCCTGATCCTGGGGGAATCCACCAAACAAAGAAAAAATTTTATGGTGAGGGGCAGGGATTACACCCAGGGCTATACCCTTGATAAAAAGGCCTTTGATGCCACCATGCTGGAGATCATGAATGCTTTTTAGACGAATATATCAATTTTTGATTGTCTATTGCATAGGCCTGACCTGCCTTCTGGCTATTAAAAAAATTTTGGTCCTGTCCGATTATGTAATCCCCGGAATACCCCTCATACTGGATACATTCGGACAGGTTTTCAGGGGATATTTTTTTGATGTCTTAAATACCCTCTCCGTGACAATTTTAGGACAGATCATATCCATTATCATGGCCTTTGCCGTGGGTATCCTGGGCCGTAAATCTTCATGGGCAGGATCTTTTGTCAAGGTGATGGCTTATAATATCCAGGCCTATCCCATTGTAGCCCTGGCCCCGATTATTTTTATTCTACTGGGAGACGGGTTTATCTCCCGACTTCTCATCGCTTCCATGATTTGTTATTTCCCTTTACTGTTGTCGGTGCTGGGGATAATGGCCTCGCCTGTAAAGGATATCGAACATTTTTATATTGCAACGGGTCGCATGCGGTGGCAGTTGGAGGTCAAAATCCGGGCCTTCGAAAATTTAAGCAAACTGACCACAGTTATTGCCGGCAGCGCCACCCTGGCCATGGCAGGAACCATTGTGGCGGAATTTATTGCCGCCAATGCCGGTATCGGGTACAGTATTCGCATCGCCCTTTACCAAAGTGACCTGGCCCGGATTCTTGCGGCCCTGTTCATGATAGGTATCGTAATCTCTGTTTACCAGGGTATTCTTGAAACCCTGGGAGCACAGCTGAAAACCAAATGGTCTGCACCAAAGGAAGGAGAGTTATTATGAGTGATCTTTCAATTAGTGGCTGCCCGAAAACCCGTGCTTGGATGAAAGCTTGCCTATATGCAAGGCGCAAAAAAATTTGAAACCGGAGTGTACTCCAGTACATGAGGCTTTCAGACTTTTGCAGCAACGCGGCAGATAGGTGAGTTTTCGTTCAAGCACTAATTAAATAATTTCCTTGACCCTGCCCACTTGCCCAGACTCAAGCCTAACCTTGATCCCATGGGGATGGGTCTTTGAATTAGTAAGAATATCTTTTACCACTCCCCTGGTTAATTGTCCGGTTCGCTGATCTTGTTTTTGTACAACTTTGACATCCAACCCTTTTCGGATGTCTGCCCGTTTTTGTCCGTCCATTTACACCTTCTTTGTCTTTAATTAATATGAAACCAAAATCTTTCCCCTGACCTGGAAAAACTGAATAAAATCCAGGGATATCCACCGGGGCTATTAACTCTCTTTTTTAGGAAACAAGCAGGATCTGATCCATCCCCCTAGGGTATTTCCATTGAGAAACTCCTGTTCACTGGCATTTAACATTTGAGTCATTTTTGCGGTATCCGCATACCTGTCCCGACGGGTAATGATCTTTTTATCGGGATCTAATTTTTTTATAACCCTGGCAGGATTTCCAGCAGCCACCACATTGGCTGGAATATCAGAGGTAACCACGGCCCCGGCACCGATAATGCTGTTTTTTCCAATGGTGACACCCTTACAAACAATGGCCGAGTCCCCAATCCAGACATTTTCCTCAAGAACCACCCGGCTCACTGCCTTGGGAGGCAAGGATCTATCATAAATACCATGCCAGTCAGAATCGGTGATATAGGCATGGCTTGCAAGCATACATGAGTCGGCAATGGATATACTATTGGCAGCAGAAATCCTCACCCCGGGAGAAATCAACACATGATCACCAATGGTGATACCATCAATATCCGAACGGTCCGACCACACCGTCAGCCGTGTTTTTTTATCGGAACATCCCAAAAGAGTGATGTGACTGCCTATACGTACCGGCCCGCCAAACACCTCAATATACCAGGGTTTTACAATAAAGGAATGGGGGCCCAGGGATCGAAGTTGGGGAGATAGATAATGGCGGACATAAAAGTCCTGGAGCCGGTACCAGACTTTTTTAATATAATAGGGCCTGTGATCCTTTATCAATTGGGAAATCCCAGATAATGATGGTCCTGCCAGACACAATGATTAAAGAGACGAGAAGCTGGAGTCAAATGATACAGGGCATCAGCAGCGATGAGAACAACCGCATTGGTCCAGGAAATTTTTTCCTCGGGCCAGACTACCAGGTCCGGATAGGTATAACCGCACCAGAAAGTTTTATCCTCGTAGACCCGGTCCTGGATCCATGAAAAGACCATCCTGGCCTTAGTGGTATTTCCCATGGCATTCAAGGCAAGGACCAGTTCCGATGTCTCTGCAATGGTTACCCAGGGGCGGTCAGACACACATCTTACTCCCTGACCTTCAATCATATATTTACTCCAATATTTGTCGATACGAGCCTGGGCTTTCTCTCCTTTGAGAGCTCCGCTTAAGATAGGATAAAACCAATACATGGAAAACCGTGATTTACTGACATTATATACATGGAGATTTTCCTGGATGGAGTTGCCTAATGATTCAAAGGCCTGCTCCCAATTCTTTTTTTCTTTTCCGAGAACCGCAGCTATGGACAGGGCACACTTAAGACTCATGAAAATAGAGCTGGAACCTGCCAGCAAAGACATGGGATCTATATTTCCCTCGGGACTTTTAGCCCAGTATATTTCTCCAGTAGCTGTCTGAAGACTTAAGGCAAACCCAATCCCTTTTTCCAGACTCTCCCAATAACGGTCGAGCAGGGAAAGATCCCGGGTAATCAAATAAGTATGAAAAAGGCCGACAGCAATATAACAGGCCATATGAGCTTCGCAGGTTCTGTCTTCAGGTTCCCCATTCACATAGGAAGAGAACCATGAGCCATCCGGATTCTGATTTGCTTCCAGCCATTGAAAAGCCAATTGGGATTGCCCATAAAGTCCTCCTATATTCAGTCCCATAATTGATTCAACCAGATCCCAGGGATCGGTTTTACCATCAATATGCCAGGGGATATCCCCGGATTTTTTCTGAAGAGTTGCTATCATACCCGCAACTGAGTCGATGTTCAGAGCTGAAAACGGCCGTGCTTTTGCTGATGTTGGGAACATTGGTACCTCTCAAATTTGATAATATCCTTTAAATATTAAGGCGTCACAGTATCAAATCTTATTTTCTTTTTCAAGGATCAAGACCTTTTATTCATGAATGAAAATTCATTAAATATTTTTTTTAGTAAACCAACTTGTCCCAAAATGATCAACCCAGGAATTCACAGTCTAACATATTGAAATTAAATATTATTTAACCCAACACCCTCCCCATCCGCCCAAAATATTTTTCCTTGACAATTTCTTGTTTTTCTGTTAGTCCAAAATGAATGCTCATTCATAAGTAATTGATTAAATACTCGAATACTAGGAGGAAACCATGGTAAGAAAAATCAGAAAGGCTGCAGTCATTGGGTCCGGAATAATGGGAGGCGGAATTGCTGCCCTTCTTGCCGGCGCCGGTGTAAATGTACTGCTTTTAGACATTGTACCCTTTGACTTAAAAGATGAAGAAAAAAATGATGGGACTGCCAGAAACAGAATCGTAAAAGCTGGCATGGATGCAGCACTTGCTTCAAGCCCCTCTTTATTTTTCAACAAAAAAGATGCGGCTCAGATTACCATAGGAAACCTGGATGATGACATTGAAAAATTAGCTGAATGTGACTGGATCATTGAGGTTGTGGTTGAAAATCTGGGAATCAAAAGAGATCTTTTCAAAAAAGTGGCAAAGGTCAGAAAACCCGGGGCCATTGTCTCCACCAACACTTCCGGGATTCCCCTCAAAGATATCTGTGATGGTTTTTCCCGGGAATTCAAAGAGCATTTCATGGGCACCCATTTCTTTAACCCGGTCAGATATATGCACCTTCTGGAATTGATTCCCGGCGCCGATACTCTGCCTGAAATTCTTAAATTTGTTGCCAGCTTTGGTGAGAAAAATCTGGGCAAGGGAATTGTCTGGGCAAAAGACACCCCCAACTTTGTGGGCAATAGAATAGGAATCCAGGGAATTGGAGCTGCCATGAAGGCCATGGTAGAAGATGACTTAAGTATTCCTGAAGTGGATGCCATTTTCGGTCCTGCCCTTGGACGCCCTAAAACTGCAATATTTAAGACCACAGATCTTGTGGGGCTGGACACCATGGCACATGTGGCCAAAAACTCCTTTGATCTTTGCAAAGATGACGAACAAAGAGATTCCATGGATCTGCCGGATTTTATCAATAAAATGGTGGAAAAAAACATGCTGGGCAACAAGACCCAGGGAGGTTTTTACAAGGCAGAGTTAACACCCGAATGGAAAAAAATCCGCAAAGTTCTTAATATTAAAACCCTTGAATACGAAGACCTGGTAAGACCCAGCTTTCCCTGCCTTGATGAGGCCAAAAAGAAAGGCAGTCTTGTTGAAAAACTCAATTGCGTTTTAAAGGGCGATGACAAGGGAGCCAAGTTTGCCTGGAAAATGGCTGCCAACAGCTTCCAATATGCCGCCAACCGAGTGCCTGAGATTGCCGATACCATTATCGAAATAGATAACTCCATGAAATGGGGTTACAATTTTGAAATGGGTCCCTTTGAAGCATGGGATGCCTATGGAGTAGCCGATGCAGTGCAAAGAATGACCAGTGAGGGTCTGGACATACCTGGTAATGTCAAAGATATGTTGGACAAGGGCAACACCTGTTTTTATAAACTTGAAAACGGCGTGAAGTATTTTTATGATTTTGCAAGCTCCGGATATAAAGCTGTACCCCTTTCCAAAGCCATGGTCTCCATTGCCGCCGCAAAGGGCAATAACAAAACAGTTATAGAAAATGCATCGGCCAGCCTGGTGGATATCGGAGATGATGTCTTCTGCATAGAATTTCACACCAAAATGAATGCCCTTAATGCAGAGATAATCGACACCATCGGAGAAGCCCTGGGCTATGTCGATAGAAACGGCGCAGGTCTTGTCATTGGAAATGAAGCCGGTGGCATGCCGGGAGCATTTTCAGCAGGAGCCGACCTTTCCCAGGTTTCAAAACTCTGCCATGATAAAAAATATGCCGAAATTGAAGCCTTCATAAAAAAAGGCCAGGATGGAATCCAGGCCACCAAGTATTCGGCCTTCCCGGTTGTAGCAGCCCCCTATGGAATGGTTCTTGGCGGCGGATGCGAAACCTGCCTGGGTGCCGACAGAATGGTAGCCCACTCGGAACTTTATATGGGTCTTGTGGAAATAGGTGTTGGCCTTCTACCGGCGGGTGGCGGTTGTATGAACCTGTGGAAAAAATATATCAACGCCCTTCCCGGTAAAACAGCCAAAGATATGGATCTGGCCAAGCTTTTCATACCGGCCTTCATGAAAGTTGCCATGGCGGCGGTTTCCATGTCCGCAGCCCAGGCCCAGGGTAATGGTTATCTTGGACTTGCCGACCGGATTGTGTTCAACCGTGACAACCTCATCGGCGAAGCAAAAAAAGAAGTTTTAAAGATGGTGGATGATGGATATGTACCTCCTGCCAAACAACCACTGATAGTCATGGGTAATGCAGGACAGGGAATGGTCAATGCAGAACTTTACAACATGCTCGAAGGTAAATTTATGAGCGAACACGATGCCTTCCTTGCCAAAAGGATTGCTTTTGTCATGAGTGGTGGTAATGTCAAAGCCGGCAGTGAAGTGGATGAAGATACCATCCTGAAACTTGAACGGGATGCCTTCGTTGATTTCTGTAAAGAAGAATTGACCATTGCAAGAATTGACCACATGCTTAAAACCGGAAAGCCGCTCAGAAACTAGGCGCTCAGAAACTAAAGGAGAATGTTAGAATGAGAGACGCATATATCGTACAATCGGTCCGGACACCGGGCTGCAAGCAAAAACGAGGACTATTCAACCAGACACGACCGGAAGAGCTTGCTTCATTCATCATGAAAGAAGCCGTTGAAAGAACCCCGAATCTATCCCCGGAAGATCTGGAAGATGTCATGCTGGGCTGCGCCTTTCCCGAAGGGGAACAGGGGCTGAACCTGGGCCGCATCGCCGCCAAAATGGCGGGTTTTCCCGACAAGGTTTCAGGGGCCGTTGTCAACCGCTTCTGCGCATCTGGCCTTGAAGCCATTGCCCTTGCCAGCGCACGGGTACAGCTGGGCTGGTCGGAAGTCACAATGGGTGCTGGTTGCGAATCCATGACCTTTGTCCCCATGGGAGGCAATGTTCCCCGTCCCCATCCCGAATATTCTAAAACCAACCCTGAAATGTACATTTCCATGGGAGTAACCGCAGAAAACGTGGCCACCCGTTACAATGTATCCAGGGAAGACCAGGATCAATTTGCCGCCGACTCCCAGGCCAAGGCCGTTGCGGCCAGAGACGCCGGACTGTTTACTGAAATTGTTCCCACCCCGGCCTTCAAATTTGTCAAACAGGCGGACGGTACCTACAAAAAAGAATCCTTCATGGTGGAACACGATGACGGCATCCGTGCATCAACAGTTGAAGGCCTTGCAAAACTCAGAACAGTCTTCTCGGCTGTTGGATCGGTAACTGCCGCCAACTCTTCCCAGACAACCGACGGTGCAGCCGCCACCATCATCGCATCCAAGGAAAAATGTGATGAACTGGGACTTACCCCCATAGGAAGATTTGTTTCCTACGCCACAGTGGGCTGCAAGTCCGATGAAATGGGTGTAGGACCCCGGTATGCCATCCCCAAGGTTCTTGAGCAGGCGGGCCTTACCATTGACGACATAGATATCTATGAAATCAATGAAGCCTTTGCTTCCCAGGCCCTTTACTCCATCCGGGAACTGGATCTTGTAAAGTATATGGATAGAATTAATATCCACGGTGGCGCCATTGCCCTGGGTCATCCCCTGGGATGCACCGGAGCCAAACTTACCGCCACCTGCCTTGCTAACCTAAAAGAGGTGAACGGACGCTATGGAATTGTTTCCATGTGTATCGGAGGCGGCATGGGCGCTGCGGCCATCTTTGAAAGACTATAAAAGATAGCATCTTGATTTAACCAAAAAAAGGCGGCTTTTCCTCCATGCCATGGGAAAGCCGCCTTTTACAATCAACTGCAAGGAACTGATACCGAGCTAATAGTGATATCGGAGTTGTGCAATTAAGATTGCATCATTCTCGATCTTGTAGACAATCCGATGTTCACTGTTGATTCTTCTTGACCAAAATCCAGATAGATTATATTTGAGAGGTTCTGGCTTACCAGTCCCCTCATATTTATTTCGTTGAATATCTTGAATAAGGATGTTGATACGTTTTAATTTTTTTTTATCTGTTTTCTGCCAATATAAATAATCTTGCCAAGCATTTTCAGAGAATACAAGTTTCATTCCAAAAGTTCTCTTTCTTTGCCATTCCCTGCTCGGAGCTCCTCCAGTGAAGCTATAAGCCTTTTTGCATTCCCAGGGCTCTGCATTAGGTAAGCCGTTTCTTTAAGTGATTCATAATCTTCAAGGGACATAAGAATTACTGCTTCATTATTTTTCCGGGTAACGATAACAGGATCGTGGTCATCACAAACCTGTTTCATGGTGCCTGCTAAATTATTACGGGCAGTTGTATATGATATCGCTCGCATATTTATCCTCCAATTACAATATTATGCACATGTACATAATATTGTACATGTGCATAATATGTCAACCCATAAGTTTTAAATATGCCCTGTTCCCTAAAGGATCTCTTTCAAATACCGTCCGGTGTGGCTTTCTTTAGAACGGGCTATCTTTTCCGGTGGACCAACTGCAACAATTTGCCCACCGTTGCTGCCCCCTTCGGGGCCCATATCGATAACCCAATCGGCTGTTTTAATAACATCCAGATTATGTTCGATGATGATCACGGTATTACCGGCATCTGTTAGGCGCTGGAGAACCTTGAGCAGCATCCTGACATCCTGGAAATGGAGACCCGTGGTAGGTTCATCCAGGATATACAAGGTTTCCCCAGTGCCCCGCTTTGCCAGTTCCCGGGCAAGCTTGATACGCTGGGCTTCTCCCCCGGACAAGGTGGTGGCAGCCTGGCCCAATTTAATATAGGAAAGCCCAACATCCATGAGGGTGCCCAAAATATGAGATATCTTGGGATGATTTTCAAACAGCTCCCGGGCCTGGACAACAGACAGATCCAGAACATCGGCAATGGAATGTCCCTTATAGGCAATCTCCAGGGTGGAGCGGTTAAACCGTTTACCGGCGCAAACCTCACAGGGCACAAACACATCCGCCAGAAAATGCATCTCCACCTTTATATACCCGTCGCCTCTACAGGCTTCACACCTGCCGCCCTTTACATTAAAGGAATATCGACCTTTTTTGTATCCCCGGGCCTTGGACTCAGGAAGCAAGGCAAAAAAATCACGAATATAATCAAAAACCTTGGTATAAGTGGCGGGATTACTCCTCGGGGTCCGGCCTATGGGCTTTTGATCAATATTGATGATTTTATCCAGATGGGAAAGCCCTGTGATCTTTTCATGTTTCCCCACACTCAACTGGGATTTATGAAGAGCCACGGACAGAGCAGGATAGAGAATCTGATTAATCAAGGTGGATTTACCAGCACCTGATACCCCGGTAATGGCCACCATGAGACCGATGGGAATTTTAGCCGTCACATTTTTGAGATTATTTGCCGATGCCCCGATAATGGAGATCCATTTTTTACCTTTATCTGCGTGCTTCCTGCGTTTTTCGGGAACTTCTATCTTTTCTTTTCCCGTGAGAAAAGATCCCGTAATGGAAGCTGGATTGGCCTTAATCTGGGCGGGGGTTCCCTGGGCCACTATCTGGCCCCCCAGATGCCCTGCTCCAGGACCGATATCAACGATCCAGTCGGATTTTTCCATGGTTTCCTGGTCATGCTCCACAATAATCAGGGTATTGCCGATATCCCGCAAATGATGAAGGGTGGAAAGCAATTTCATATTATCCCGCTGGTGGAGACCGATGGAGGGTTCATCCAGGATATATAACACACCGGTAAGTTCACTGCCCACCTGGGAAGCCAGACGGATGCGCTGGGATTCTCCTCCTGAAAGAGTAGGTCCGCTGCGATCCAGGGAAAGGTAGTCCAGACCCACGTTAACCAGAAATCCCAGCCGGTCTGAAATCTCCTTGAGCAACTCCTCGGAAATCAGTTTTTTATTGCCACGAAGATCCAGGGAACCAATAAATTCATGGGCATCCCTCACCGTCATCCCGGTGAGATCAATGATGGATTGGCCCCCTATCATGACATGGAGAACCTCCTCCTTGAGCCGCTGCCCCAGACAGCTGGTGCAGGTGCTGGAGGTCATAAACTCGGTATAATATTTTTTTTGTCCCTCGGACTGGGTATTTCTATACCGGCGCATCAGAGTATGAATCAACCCTTCATGGGTCCTTGTAAACTCGGCCTGGATCTTGGCTGAATTCCAATTCACCCGCATCTGTTTACTCTTGGAACCATGGAGCAATAATTTTTGTTGTTTTTTGGGCAGGTTCTTCCAGGGAACATCAAAATCTATTCCCCATTGTTCTTCCATGGCCAGAAGCTGGCCCATTCCCCAGGAATTATCGTTGACATACCGGGGATTTTTAAGAAAATAATTTTTCCAGGGAACCACCGCCCCCTGACGAATGCTTAAATCCTTATCCGGGATCACCTTGTCGGGATCTATGGCCAGAAGGGTGCCGATACCGTTGCAATCCGGACACATACCCAGGGGAGAATTAAATGAAAAAATCTGGGGAATCAGCTCGGGATAGGCAATGCCACAACAGGAGCGGGCCTCACTCATTCTCAAGTCTTCCCTTCCCACCATGTGAACAATGATCTGCCCATGACCCAGTTTCAGGGCGTTTTCAACGGAATCGGTAAGGCGTTCTTCAAACCCGCCACCTTTTTTAACGACCAACCGGTCCACCACCACTTCAATATGATGTTTCTTATTCCTGGCAAGGGCCTGGACATTTTCAAGGGGCTGGACCACCCCGTCCACCCGCACCCTGGCATACCCGTCCTTTTTCAATTCATCCAGCCGCTCCCTGTGTTCACCTTTTCTATTTTCAACAATGGGAGCCAAAATAAGAATTTTAGAGGATTCAGGCAGGGAACAGATCTGGGAAACCATACTCTGGGCGTGGCCCCGACCCACCTTTTCCCCACACTTACAGCAATACTGGGTACCCACCCGGGCAAACAACACCCTTAAATAATCATAGATTTCCGTTATGGTGCCCACGGTGGACCTGGGATTTTTGCTGGCAGCCTTCTGCTCAATGGCAATGGTGGGGGAGAGTCCCCGGATGGTATCATATTTAGGCTTTTCCATCTGGCCTATGAACTGCCGGGCGTAGGAGGACAAGGATTCCACATACCTGCGCTGCCCCTCTGCAAAAATAGTATCAAAGGCCAGACTGGATTTTCCCGACCCCGAAACCCCGGTAAAGACCACCAGCTTCTTTTTGGGAATTTCCACATCGATATCTTTGAGATTATGCTCCTTGGCACCTCTGACAATGATCCGGTCCAGTTCCCTGGTCTGGGAAGACGATATGCCAGGCATTTCCAGATCATTTATCGCTTCTTCCGAAAAATCTTCCAGTGAAACAGCCTCTATTAATTCTCCGGAAAATTCGCTTAGACAATTATTATTATTTTTCATATCTTATCGAGATAACTCCAAAAAGTTCTTTATTGAATCCGACATATTGTTCGAAACAATATAAACACTGGAGATCAAAAGTAAAGTTGGCGGGGTCAAGGAAGATAGTTCTTAAGCATTTTTATCCAGGCATATTTTTAAAGAAGTCGGCCCTTGTATTTGTGTGGGGCAAGCTTTGATCCGGAACTTTCACATCTAAAAATTTACAAAGCGGGTCCCAACCCTGGGAAAGATTATAGGACAACAATCGTTCCGGGGGCACCAATTTTTTAATATCTTCCACATGGTTTTTATAAACATTCAAGCAATGCTGCTCATCCTTATATTTCCCGGAAAACACCCCATCCAAAATGAGTCGTTTTCCCATGGCCATTCTTTGTTGTGTTGCCGGATTTTGACTTTTATGCCCATTGGACAGCCCGATAAATACTGTATTTTTGATACTCCGATACCATTCTTCGGGTTCCCTTACCGTTAAGATAACCTTCGCCTCCGGGTACTCCCCCAGAAGTTCCGGCAAAAAAGCTGCCGTCGGCCAATCCACGGCAGAGTCGTAAGCATGGAAAAACTCTTTCCAATTAACGGGTTTTCCATCAATGGCCAAATTCCAAAAATCGATATGACTTGGATTTTGAGCCAGTTCAAACATATGATAACAGGGCCCAAACCCAAGCCGCTCCAAGGCAATCTTAAGACTATTTGTTCCGGTTCGTCCAAACCCGGCACCAATTATTTCCAATCTTTATCCCCGATTCTAAAAATGATGAGCTTTTTCATATAAATCAAAATCAATGCCTTGGCTTATCTTTTTTAAACCCATTTTGTCAACAACTTATCCCTGAATTTAGACACATTGCGATTCCACTTGGAATACTCAAACTGCCTAGGCCATATCTTCAGGATCGCTTCACACAACCAGGCTATATCTTGGTGGCATTTTCTCAGATCATACCCCGGACGATTGTGATGGGACATCAGATCTTTTGCATAAAGATGTATCCCCTTTGCCATATAGGTCATGAAGGAACTTTTATAACAACGGACAGCAGAAGCATTCCCGTCATTATAATAATGCCCCTTTCTTGTCAGCAAAGTCAAAAGTTCAGCCAATGGATCCACAAAGGGCTTTCTCATTCTATATACAAAAATTTTTGCCCTGGCCAACCCTGTTTCCTTGCTTGTGTTATCACCATTTGCTTCAATATAACCCTGGGCCGCACTATTCATAAAAAGTCTCAAATCGGCCTGGGCCTCATAAATAATATTGTCCCTGTAATTGGAAGAACGCAGAAAAAAGGAGCGATATTCTTCCATATAAACCCTGGTGGGCTTATCAGAAAGACAATAAAAAACTCTCTTATTGGACTTTTCCGCAGAAACTCCACGTCTCACAACACCTTTCCTTACTCTGCCCTTGGGATAAAAATCATTGATAACATATTGTTTTTTTGGAACTCGACAATCAAAAGCATGACCCCTTGCAGGCAAATCAGTTGTAACAGTTATATCATATGCAATGACATAACAATAAAAACCCAGGGAAGCCAACTCCCTGGTAAAAAGCTCTGCAAAGGAGTTGGTATCATCACTTTCTTTTCCTGCGGAACAGGAAATAAAATGGAAGGTGGGACGCCTTGAAAAGCGAATTTCCGACTGATGCTGCATGAGTCTTTCCGGCAGACTTTCCACTATCCACCGGGCAAGCTCCTTGTAATGTATTTTTTTCGCTTCAGCCGATGGACGTGGATAACCACAAAAGAATAATGGTTCAGGATAAAGAAACTCGGAGCCCGCATGACAATGCCCATGGATATAAGCCTTGCTTTTCTTCGTAAAACAATTAAAAGCCGTTCTTAATAAAATTTGTCTTGTAATATGGTGTTTTTTTACATCAAAGGACAGCATATATGCTTTTAAATAATTTTTATCATAGGTTACAGGTAATTTATTGCGGGCCCGGTCAAAGACAACTTCTGATATAAGCCGTTTATATTGTTTGCCACCGGACCACTTACTATCTTCAAACTTATCATTCAAATCATCAACTATACGACGACTTGAATTTTTATCTTCATTTTTAATGGTTTCCCTTTCAAACTCCAACCATATTCCCTGATCATAATAACTCATTTTGTACCCCTTTTACTCTCTTTCAGCATTACCATATCCATATGCGCATGACTACAATGATAGGAGACTGACATGGGCGATAAAAAAAAGCAATTTTCAAAAAAACAAACAACAATCGCTTCAATAAATCTTGTATTTTCAAACCAGCGAAGGTAACTTTAACCTAAACAATCAATCATATTCAGGAGGTATATCGTGGATGCTCACCAGAAAGTACTTTTGGTAGATGCAAGCTCGGCCTTTTATCGCATCAACCGCTATCCCATCGGCGATTTTTTTGGCCCCGTTGACCTGGGACTCCACCTGGCGGGAAAATATAACAGCCTGAATATCGGTACAGGGCTTCTTGCAGGATCGGTCTTTCCCGGCTCCAACCGCCTGATGTTTACCGGGTTCTCTCCCTGTTGGGGAGGATTTTATAGGTTCATCCGATTAACGCGTACTTTTTTCTATGAAGATCAAAAAGCTTCAATTTGAAAAATTCAAAATCACGATATCCATAGGCCTGCCTTTTCATAGTTTTAATTTTGTTATTGGTTCCTTCCAAAGGCCCTGTT